>CAJXYV010000052.1 GCA_913063525.1 uncultured Verrucomicrobiota bacterium | reverse complement strand
GCGGGATTGCAGGCTGTGGGTCGGGATCAGGCATTGATGATGCCTGCGGTGACGAGCCCGCCGATGGCGAGGCCGAGGGCGATGCGATACCAGCCGAAGAGGGAGAGGCCGTTGCTTTGGAGGTAGGAGACGAGCCATTTGACAGCGACGGCTGCGGAAATAGCTGCGGCGACGACGCCGATGAGGATGGGGGCACTGCCGTATTGGTGGATCATCAGCTTGGTGCCGCCGAAGAGGGTGTTGTAAACGGGGTCGAGGTCTTTGACTTTTTCGACGGCCTCCTTGGCGGTGGCGGCGGTGAGGGTGATCACGCCTAATAGAAAGGAGTATTCGACGGCGGCGCGCAGCGAGAGGCCGACGAGAACGCCGCCGCAGATGGTCATCAGACTGCGGCTGGTGCCCGGGCACATGGCCACGCACTGAAGTAGACCGATGATGAGGGCCAGCTGCCAGGTCAACTCGGTGAGCTCCTTGCCGCCACCGATGGCTGGATTTTTTTTGCGCCAGTGGGCGGTCAGCAGGATCGCGATGCCGCCGATGATCCAAGCGCCGATGACGGGCCAGATGCCGAAGAGGTGCGCCTTGATCCAGTGGCTGAGCAAGGCACCGATCACTGCGGCGGGGATGAATCCTGTGACGATGGCGATGGCGAGTTTGAGGCCCGCGGCATCCAGCCCCAGGACGCCGCGAATCATCTGGAGCACGCGCTTGGAATAGAGGCCGAGCACTGCGAGGATGGCGCCGCCTTGGATGCAGACCGCGAAGGCATCGGCCGCGGCCTTGGATTCCGGGCTGCCAGCGCCGATGCCCATCAGGCGCTGGGCGACGATGAGGTGGCCGGTGGAGCTGATGGGGAGGTATTCGGTGATGCCTTCGATCACGCCGAGGATGAGTGCTTGCCAAGGTTCCATGGTGAATTTTTTCCAAGCTGGGGAATGGATCGCGAGGGCGCAAGGCATTTGCCGATGGGGGGCGGCTAAAAAGCGGCGATCAAGTACACTGGAGATGAATTTCTGCCTCAGAGGAACTTGTATTTTGGCGGAATGGGGGTGTTGGGGGATGATTGGCGGCGTGGATTGGACTTGGCGCGGGATCTAAAATGGGTCAATTAAGTTATTGGAAGTGAGTGTATTGTTCTTTTTTAGGCGGCGCGCCGAAATTGTTCTTGTCGGCGAGTGTATTTGGGTGTATTTCCGATCAATGACATTGCGGTCGATTTGATTCATGAGCACTGATTTCCAACGCTACAAGGGTTTTGCGCCCTACAAGATGGACCCGAAGTTTCGGGTTTCCATCCCGATGCTGTGGCGTCCGGAGGCGGGATCGGTGTTGTTTTTGCTGTTTTCGAAGGCTCACGAGATGCCGATCGTGAAGGTGCTGAGTCAGGAGGCGTTCGACGAGCGCGTGGAGACCGTGAAAAACAGCGATCTGACACCCGCCAAAAAGTCGGCGATGCTGGGAAGCCTGTCGATGCTGTGCCGTGAGGCGACGGTGAATGACCAGGGCAAGCTTTTGGTGCCCAAGGATCTGAGTGAAAAAGCGGGAATCGCGGCAGAATCCGAAGTGGTTTTGGCGGGGCGCGGAATGCACTTCGAGGTCTGGAACCGAGAGAACTTTGACCGCGCGCTGGAGATCGAGATGAACCAAGCCGATGAGGGGGAGCTGGGGATCCTCTAAGCGCGAACCTAGGAAAGGCCAGTCATGTTGTTGAATCCACCACTACCCGTGTTTGAATCGGCCCGCCAACGCGGGTCGTGGGAGCGCGCGGCGTTTGGCTGGGTTGCGGCAGGGCCGCTGAACATTTTCTCCCCGAGGCAAGGGGAAGCGCTCGGGACAGTGCTTCGTTTTGCCGAACAAACGGACGTCCGCACCGCTCCTGGCTGGTTGTCGGTGCGGCGTCTGTTGACTTTCATGGATGGACGATTGAGGTTTTTAGGGATTTGGCTTCAATCGCGTTATGAATCGAAGGCCGCGGATGCATTTGGGTTTTTGCATGCGCGGCCTTCACTTTTTTTCCGGTCGGAACGGGTGACGCTGGGAGCCGAGGATTTTTCGTCCGCCATGGCGGCGGATGACTACCACCTGCCGGTGTTTCCGGCGGAGACGGCGGAATGGATGGCGGCGGGGTCCGGGAAGCTCATCGTGGATGGCACGCTGGGTGGGGGTGGCCACAGTGAGATATTTCTGAGGGCGGGTGCGCGGGTGCTGGGCGTGGATCGCGATCCCGAGGCTCTGGCCCACGCCCGGGCGCGGCTGGCGGTGTTTGGCGAACGATTTTCGACGTGGGAGGGGAATTTTTCGCAGATTTCGGAAATTCCGGCCATCCAGATGGGGGAAAGAGCGGATGGTTTATTGATGGATTTGGGCGTTTCGTCCCGGCAGCTGGATTCCGCAGTCCGCGGGTTTTCATTCATGCGCGAGGGTCCGCTGGACATGCGGATGGGGCCTTCCAGTCCTCGCACGGCGGCGGAGATCGTGAACCGCTGGCCGGAAGCGGACATCGTGCGCATTCTCTTTGAATTTGGAGAAGAATCCAGGGCGCGCCGGATCGCTGGGGCGCTTGTCAAACAGCGTTCCATCAAGCCTTTCGAAACCACGCTGGATCTAGCAAGCTGCATCGAACGGGCCATCGGCCGCCACGGGCGGACCCATCCCGCGACCAAGACGTTTCAGGCGATCCGGATGGCGGTGAACGAGGAACTGGAATCGCTGGCGACCGCACTCTCGGCGGTGCCGCTGGTTCTCAAGCCGGGCGGGCGTTTGCTGATCATCACCTTCCACAGTCTGGAAGACCGAATGGTGAAGCGCTTTCTGAAACATCGCGCGACGCCATTTCTCGATGAGCCGGGCTGGCCAGAGCCACGGCCCAATCCCGACTACCAATTCCGCTTGCTGGCCCGCAAGTCGATCGCTCCCAGTGCCGAGGAAATCTCCCGAAACCCGCGAGCCCGCAGTGCCAAACTGAGGGTCGCCCAACTCATAGATCCCAAGTCATGAATCGCCGCCGCAACGAAGAGAAGACTCCGTTCTTGATTTTTTTCGCCCTGTTTATGGCCGCGGTGATCGCCGCCGGCGGTGGGGTTCTTCACGCCTATTTCAAAAATCGTCAGGTCCAGATCAGCCGCGAGATTGATGCGACCGAGCGCAATATCGTCCAGTGCCGTCTGGACATCCGCACGAGCGAGATGCGGATGGATCTGCTTTTGAACCGCTTCGTCATTCGCAAACAAGTACAACAGAACGGCTCGTTGTTGCGCCCCATTGTCATGAGCGTGATCGAGGAGGTTGGCGATGTCGCACCCGGTCGTCAAAGCGTGGCGTCCGCCACCCCATAGCCTGTGAATTCCGCGTTCCAAACTCGCTGTATCATTCTGTGTTTGATCCTTGTGGTCGGGCTCAGCGCGCTGTCCGCGAGACTGGTTCAAATTCAGCTGGTTGATCGTCAGCACTATGCGGAAAACTCGCGGAAAGCTTATCACCGGAAGGAGAAGCTGCCTGCGGTGCGCGGCATGATTGTGGACCGCCGCGAGGAGCCGATGGCAAAGAGCATCCCGGTTTCCACGGTGTTTGTGGATAAGAATCATCTGATGGACCCCAAGTTGGCGAGTTTTGGACTCGCCTATTGGGAAGCGAGCGAAGAGCCCGGGTGGAGTGATCTTGATCCCGCCAAGCAGCGCCGCCGCATCAACGGTCTGCGCGGGGAAATCCTAAGCCGTGATTCTGCGGAGGTGATCGTGCAAAAGCATCTGGCCTACGCCGTGGGTATTTTGGCCCGCCCGCTCGGGATCTCCCGCAAGGAGTTGCTCGATAAAATTGAAAACAGCAAGGGCAAGTGGTTTGCCATCGCCAAAGATCTTCCCGAGGATGTTGCTGACCAGCTCCGCGAAACGGTTGAGAGGCACTGCATCGAAGGGTTTGAGTTTGAAAATTCGATCAAGCGCTGGTACTCGGCACCCAAGCGCGCGACGCATCTGATTGGCTTTACGGGGGAGAGCGAGGAAACGGACGACGAGGGCAAAATCCACACGCGAGAGCTCGGGCGTTTCGGGATCGAGTCGTCGATGGAAAATTTTTTGGCGGGTCGCGACGGCTGGCGCGAGCAGTTTCGTGACGCACGGGGGCTGGTGGTTCCCGGCAATGCGACGAGCCTGAAGCCGCCGCGGGCGGGACTAAATGTCAAGCTGACGATCGACATGGGCATTCAGTCCATCGTCGAGGAGGAATTGGATGCCAATCTGGCCGAGTTCGAGTCGAAGAGAGGTGCGGTTATTCTGATGGACCCCAAATCGGGCGAGGTACTGGCGATGGCGAGCCGACCGAATTTCGACCTCAATGAAAAACAGGATATCGCGGAAAATGGTTACAACTACGCCATCCAGGCGATCTATGAGCCAGGCTCGACCATTAAGATTGTCGCGACGTCGGGCGCTTTGAATGAGGGGTTAGTCACTCCGCAGACCATGATCGACTGCCACAACGGTTTTTATCAATCGGGCTCGGTGCTGGTGAAGGATGAGCACCCTGCGGGGATGTTGAGTTTTGAAGGCGTGTTACAGCATTCGAATAACATTGGAACTTATGGCATTGGTCGGAAGCTGGGAGTGACACGTTTTTACGAATATCTGCACGGTTACGGATTCGGTCGTAAAACGGGAATTCAGCTCAGCGGTGAAAGTTCTGGGATCGCCCGTAACACAAATAATGACTCTGATTTTTCCCATGCGTGTTACGGATATGCGTCCAGTGTAACGCCGATGCAATTGGCTTGCGCCTACTCCGCCATCGCCAGCGATGGGAAGCTCAGGAAGCCGCATATCATCAAGTCGCTGGTCGCTAACGACGGCACGGTCGTTGAGGACTATTCATCGGAGGTCATCAAGGATGTGATCAAGCCCAAGACGGCCGTACAAATGCGCGAGGCACTGGAAAAGGTGGTTTTGACGGGCGGGACTGCTACGCGCGCCGCAGTGCCGGGATTCCGCGTGGCGGGGAAAACGGGCACGGTCCAGAAGCATAACCCGAAGGGGGGCTATCTGCAAAATAGCTACATCGTATCATTTGCGGGAATGATGCCCGCACAGGATCCGGCGTTCGTCTGTGTGGTGGTGATCGATGATCCGCGCACGCAAAAGGTAACCCGTTTCGGCGGGACGATTGCGGCTCCTGCCTTTAGCAAAATCGCGACCCGCGTCGCAGCACACATGAATTTACAACCGACCGAACCGATTTCCTCTCCGCTTGCCACCACTGCTCGATGATTCTCCGTGACCTTATTTCTAGTCTTTCACCAGTGACGATCACGGGATCGTTGGATGCAGATGTGCACGCCATTACGGCGTCATCACGGGAGGCGGCTCCGGGGATGATTTTCGCGGCCATTCGCGGAACTTCGCTCGATGGGCACCGTTTCATCGACGATGCCCTCGCTGCCGGGGTTACCGCTATTATGGCGGAGTCTGCCCCGCCTGCTAACTATTCGGCTTCTGCGGCATGGCTGCATGTGCCCGACTGCCGTGCGGCAGTTTCATCCCTCGCCTCCACCTTGGCAGGCCACCCGTGGAAGGAGCTCTCGATCGCGGGAGTGACGGGCACCAATGGCAAGACCACCACGGCATTTTTGATCCATCATTTGATGAAGAGTGCATGGCACCGCGCCGGATTGCTCGGGACTATCCTCGTGGACGATGGGGAAACGGTCGAGGCGGCCAAGCAGACCACGCCGGGTGCGATCGAACTCTGTGGGTTGTTATCCCGAATGAAAGACAATGGCTGCCGCGGAGTAGCGATGGAGGTTTCATCGCACGGCATCCATCAGAAGCGGGTGTCCGCGATCGGGTTTGACGCCTGTGTATTCACGAACTTGACCCAGGATCACCTCGATTACCACGGCACGCTCGATGCTTATTTTAAGGTAAAGGCGGATTGGTTCCTCCGGCTCGCGGACAATCCTTTGGGTAAAAAGCCGGTGGCGGTGATCAATATTGACGATGCCTATGGTGCGGAGTTGGCAGCCTCGCTGGACGGCAAGATGCCGGTGATTCGCTTCGGTTTTGGCGTGCATTGTGATTTCCGTGCAAACAACTTCCGCCAGAGTGCCCGCGGCATGGAGTTTGAACTGGCGGCGAAGGGGAAAACCTACCTTGTCCGCGCTCCTCTGATTGGTCGGTTTAATGTTTACAATCTCGTGGGGGCCATCGCCGCAGCCAATGCGTGCGGGATCCGCCCGCGGGATGCGATTGCCTCATTGGTGGATGCTCCACAGGTGCCGGGACGGATGGAAAACGTCGGCAATGCAGGCGGAGCGACGGTTTTTGTCGATTACGCACACAGTCCCGATGCTCTGGAAAATGCCTGCCGCACGCTTCGCGAGCTCGATCCACGCCGCTTGATCACGGTCTTCGGTTGCGGTGGCGACCGAGACAAGACCAAGCGCCCCTTAATGGCAGCTGCGGCGGCCCGCTACAGCGATGCCTGTGTGATAACCTCAGACAATCCTCGCTCGGAAGATCCGCTGGCCATTATTCATGAAATCGAAGCGGGCCTGGGTGGCAAGACCTTCCGCAGCATTCCCGACCGTGCGGAAGCGATTGATTTCGCGGTGCAGAATTCGCTTTCGGGGGATATCATTCTAATTGCTGGCAAAGGCCACGAGACGACCCAACAATTTGCCGAAGAGAGTGTGGATTTCGACGATCGTAAACACGCAAGCAAGGCACTGCGAGAGCGCGCCCAGACCATTTCAGACATGCGATGAATCCAATTTCTGCCCAACAAATTGCAGATATCCTCGGCGCTCCCATCGCCGCGGGACGAGGCGATGCGTGGGTCACGGGTGGCGTCTCGACGGACACTCGTGCGCTTCCGCCAGGCTCGGCATTTTTTGCCCTGCGCGGTGAAAATTTCAATGGCGATGCTTTCGCCGCGCAGGCGCTCGCGGCAGGATCCAGCGTCGCGATTGTTCATGAGTGGACAGGAGAGGTTGCTGAAAATACGGCGGTCATCGTCGTTTCAGACACCCTACTGGCATTGCAACGCCTCGCTTTGTGGTGGAGAAAGCAGTTGGATATTCCAGTGGTCGCGATTACCGGATCGAATGGCAAGACCAGTACCAAGGATTTTACGGCGGCGGTTCTCTCGCAGCGTTTCAATGTCTCCGCCACCCGTGGGAATTTAAACAACCACATCGGCGTGCCGCTGACGATTCTCGCGACGTCTGCCAATCATACGGTAGCTATTTGGGAGATGGGAATGAATCATTCGGGCGAGATTGCTCCGTTGTGTGAAATTGCCCGGCCAAAATATGGAGTAATCACCAACATTGGAACTGCCCATATTGAGTTTCTGGGAAGCCGTGAGGCGATAGCGGAGGAGAAAGGAATGCTCGCTCGCTCGCTTCCTGCGGATGGGATTCTGTTTTTCCCGGCGACTTGTGACTTCGGCGATTATTTGCGCCAAAGGTCGCAGGCGACGATGGTGACCGTCGGCAATGGTCGCGGCATGGTCCGCGCGGAAAACCTGCATTTGGCTGCTGACGGAACCCGATTCACGCTCGTCATCGACGGCGCGGAATCGGCAGAGGTTTCACTTCCAGTGCCGGGTCGCCACATGGTGACCAATGCCTTGCTCGCTGCGGCAGTGGGATGGAAACTCGGGATATCTCCTGCTGAAATCGCCGTTGGCTTATCCGGTGCCACCCTCACAGGCGGCAGGTTGGGTCGCTATGAATGCGGTGGCGCGACGGTCATCGATGATACCTACAATGCGAATCCCGAATCCATGGCAGCGGCCATCGAAACGTTAGCGGATACTCCTGTAGGCGACGGATCGCGGCGGATCATCGTGCTCGGCCGGATGGGGGAACTTGGTGCGCACGCCCCCGCAGCCCATCACCGCACCGGAGCCCTTGCCGCAGAGCGACAACTCACCGTTGTCGCCGTGGGCGAAGGCTCCGAGGGGATCGCTCAGGGTGCTCAAACCGATTCCTATTTTCCGGATCTCGCTCAGGCGGCCGAGTGGCTGACTCGCGAGGTGAAACCCGGCGACATTGTCCTATTCAAGGGCAGTCGCGCCGCCACTGTCGAACGCGTCATGCACGCCGCCTTTCCCCGTAACTGATGCTCCCGGCAATTTACGATTTTTGGTATCAAGCCTTCGAAGCCGAGCGCGCATCGGGCCATCAAGGCTGGGCGCATAGTTTCTCATTTTTGAATTTGTTTCAGTACATCACCTTTCGCGCCGCCTGTGCTGGGTTGGTGGCGTTCATGCTCTCGGTGATGTTTGGGCCGCGGGTGATTCGCCGTTTGATCTCGCTCAAGGTCGGGCAGCCGATTCGCACTGCGGATGAGGTTCACAGGTTGGCGGAACTGCACGGCGGCAAGGTGGGAACTCCGACGATGGGGGGGGTGCTCATCATCGGCTCGGTGTTGGTTTCCACTCTGATTTTTTCTCGCCCTTTGAACCCCTTCATCGCCGTATGCGCCTGCACGATGGCAGCCTGCGGGTTGCTAGGTTTCTGCGATGATTATAAGAAAGTGAAGGAGAAAAAGTCAGACGGCATCAGCAGTCGCAAGAAGATCGGCTGGCAGCTTCTCATCGCCCTGACGGCAGCTTGTTTCCTCTATTTTAAAAAAGAGATTTCTGGATTTGGCGCGACTCCCCAACAAATCGCCGATGGCTTGGCTGGATATCGCCTTGGTCCGAACTCAATCGGAATCGGGGCGATTTCGTTTCCGCTTTTCAAAGTCCCCATCGTCGATCTTCACTGGCTGATTATTCCATTTTTTGCGATCGTGATTGTCGGATGCTCCAATGCCGTGAATTTAACCGACGGACTCGATGGCTTAGCAACGGGTACGACGATCAGCGTGGCGCTTTCCTATGCATTTCTCGCGTATCTTGCTGGCCATTTTTTTATGGCAACTGAGTATCTGGTGATTCCGCACAATCGTTACATCGGCGAACTTGCGGTTTTCCTGATGGCATTGGTGGGTGCCTGCTTTGGGTTCCTCTGGTTCAATTGCCACCCGGCCAAGGTTTTTATGGGGGACACGGGGTCCTTGGCCATCGGTGGGGCACTGGGCACGGCAGCCATCTGCACGAAACAGGAGCTTCTGCTGGTCATCATCGGCGGAGTCTTCGTGATGGAGGCGATGTCGGTCATTCTTCAGGTCGGCAGCTTCAAGCTTCGCAAAAAGCGCATCTTCAAGATGTCGCCGATCCACCATCATTTCGAACTTCTCGGTTGGCATGAAAACCAGGTAATCATCCGTTTTTGGATCGTCTCAATCATGCTGGCTCTTTTTGGCCTCGCACTTCTCAAAATAGCCTAACTGACAATGAGTCTCACAGGAAAACATGTCGCCATCCTTGGCGTGGGACGCAGTGGCCGAGCGGCTGCCGCGCTGGCCCTGCGCGAAGGAGCGAAGGTTTCTGCTTGGGATCGTGCCGGTCTGGAGGCATTTGCTGGCATGGCCGAGGGTGTCGAGATTCACCCGAATGCGACCGAAGCCGACGGCAGGGAATGCGTGTCGGATCTCTTGGTTGTGAGCCCAGGAATCGATAGTTATGGTTCCTACGTTGCGGCTTTTTCCCGGCAATCCGGTGAGGTGATCGGAGAGGTGGAATTGGCTGCCCGCTACTATCAAGGACGGATCATCGCGATAACGGGGACCAATGGCAAAACCACCACGACGGAGCTGATCGAGCGCATTCTGGCCCATGCAGCGTTGGGAGGGACGGCCTGTGGAAATTATGGAGTGCCATTCGCAGAGGTCGTGCTTCAATCAAGTCAGCCTGCGGTGGTTTCGTTGGAGCTCAGCTCATTTCAGCTAGAGACGATCCGCTCGCTTCATCCCGTGGTTTCGATTTGGCTTAATTTCGCGCCCGATCACATGGATCGTTATTCGACAGTCGATGACTATCGCAAGGCGAAGCTGAGGATCTTTAGAAACCAGACGGCCACCGATACGGCGGTCGTGCGCAGTGGAGAAGTTCTGCCGGAATTGGCTGCCAAGCGAGTGACTTTTTCCACCACGGATCCAGTTGCCGACTGGTTCTCGGACGGTCATGTGATCCGGCATCGAGGCGAGACATGGCTGGAAATGCAGAGGGATACCAGCCTGCGCGGTCTCCACAATGCGGAGAATGCGATGGCGGCATTCGCCGCTTGCCAGGTGCTAGGCATTTCTCCGCAGTTGATGCGCGAGGCCCTGCACGGTTACTCGCCGCCACCGCACCGTTGCGAGCTGATTCGGACGCTCGATGGTGTCGAGTATTTGAATGATTCCAAAGCAACCAACTTGCACGCGTTGGAAAGTGCGCTGCGTTCCCAAACGCGCCCAGTCGTGCTAATCGCGGGCGGCAAGGACAAGAGGCTGGACTACGCGTCGGTGCTGCCACTACTCTCCGAGAAGTCACTTGCGGTTGTCACTTTTGGCGAAATTTCACGACCGCTTGCCGCATTATTCTCCACGGTTGTGCCTTGCGAATCTGTATCAGCCCTTGCGGACGCCGTCGCGACGGCCCGAAGCCTCGCGCCCAGTGGCTCCACGGTTTTGCTCTCTCCCGGCACCTCATCGTTCGATCAGTTCACCGGCTACGAACAACGTGGCAATGTATTCCGCGATCTCGTGCACCAACTCCGCTAAATGTCATGAAACCCAATACCCTACCCACCAAACGCCGTCCCGCGCCTAAAAGAATCTTTAAGCGGCTGAGTGCCATTACTGGCAGTCGCAAACAGCGGGTTGCTGCCACAGCAGAGATGGAGTCTGAGGATAACAGCTCAAAGATATCCCGTGCCCTGACGATTGTTTTCCTCTTTCACATCGTGGCGATCGGCCTGATTTTTGTGCACCAGAGATTATTGCCTGAACGCGTTCCCCAAGAATCGCAAATGGCAAAGACTGAGAAAAAAGCATCCCCCTCTGCTGTAGCCGCCGCTCTACCTCATTCTGACCTTCCTCGCTTGGCGGCGGGTGAAAAATCAGTCCCCGTCAGGGCGGGCGATAACTACACCCGCATCGCTGCTGCAGAGGGTGTTGATGAAGCTGACCTTCGCCAGATCAACCAGCATGTCGATATCAGGCCTGGGGTGATTCTTAAAATCCCGCCGAAGCGTATTATCGCGGCAGACCCGCCAGAGCTTGCGGCCATCCGCAGCCAAACGCCCGTGGAGAAGGATCGTGGTCTGGTGGAGGCTGTTCCGGTGGATGTGACTGGTGCGCCCCGCGCACAGCGGGTCAACGCCAATCCGAACCCTGCCCCCATCGTGGCAGCAGAGTCGGTGCCTACTGCAGTCGGTAAAAACTACATCGTTCAGAATGGCGACACGGTTTGGCGGATCTCCAACCGTCTGAAAGTCAATCAAGATGCACTGATGAAAGCCAACGGGATCAGCGATGCACGCAAGATCAAGGCGGGCATGAGTCTGGCTATCCCCCGGTGAAATTTTTGTCCCCATGACTCGCCACTGCTCAACTGTCCTCTGTGCCGCCGTTGCCGCATTGGTGGTGCTTGGCCTAGTCATGCTGACCAGTACGGGGGCTTGGGTGAGGGGGATTTCTAACCCATATTATTTTATGTTTCGTCAGGCTCAAATGACGGGACTCGGACTAGCGATCGCTTTCGGAGCGGCTCTGTTTCCTCTAGAATATTTGCGCAGATGGGCTCCTTGGATCCTTATGTTAGGCTGCGTTTCGTTGATCCTCTGCTTTGTGCCGGGTATTGCGGCGCCCGAATATGGTTCCCACCGCTGGATCAAGATGCCTGTTATTTCGCAGTTCCAGCCCTCCGAGGCGGTAAAAGTGGTGATCGTTTTGGTCATTTCGACTTGGTTTGCCAGATGGCAAACGGAAGTGCGGACGTTTTGGCGCGGCTTCGTCCTGCCGGGTGCAATCGCTGGGATTCCGATCGGTTTGATTGCGATCGAGACCGACGTAGGAACGGCGTTATCGCTATCCATCGTGGTGGGGGCCATGATGTTTTGCGTTGGCACACGTCTGCTTTTCGCCCTGCCCACGGCTTTGGTGGTGGGGGCCGGGGCGGTGTACTACGTGATGCATGACGTAGTTCGGCGGACTCGGATCGATGCGTGGCTCGATCTGGAAAATCATCAGTTAGACAAAGGGATGCAGCAGTGGCGAGGGCTGTTGGCTCTCGGCAATGGTGGGCCATGGGGGGTTGGTCTTGGCAATGGAGTGGAAAAATTCGGGACGCTCACCTTTGCACACATCGACTTTATATTCCCTGTCGTAGGAGAGGAACTGGGGCTGCCGTTTACTTTAGGCGTCGTGATGTGCTTTGTTTTGATTGCCATCGCCGGCTGTGGAATCGCGCTTCAAGCCAATAATCTGTTCAACCGCTGCATGGCGCTGGGCTTGACCTGCGTGATCGTCGTTCCGGCGATCCAGAATATCGGAGTGACCACCGCGTTGCTGCCGAATGATGGCTTGCCGCTTCCTTTCGTCAGCTACGGCGGGACGAGCATGGTTTTTAGCCTTTTGGCGGTTGGGATGCTCGTCGGGATCCATCGCCGTTCTCACGCCTTCGTTGCTCAGGAGTATCCTTTGACTCGTCAGACACGGCTGGCGGTACGTCTCTGAGCCCGTTTGATCGGTTTTGGCCCACGGTTGGCGCGTGAATGCCTTGTCATGGTGTTTACAATGAATGTAACAACATGAAGAATCATCGCAGGCTGGCCGAAAATCGTCAGTTTCTCTGATGTGACTGGTTGACAGGGGAGGGGGAGCTTGGCCACTGTGAATGAAGATTAGTTTGAGCGAGTCTCAAGCAATAAGCCCAGTAAATCCACCCTCAAGGACTCAAAGCCCAGTGTTTTCGAACGAAGATTATCTTGCAGAATTACTCGCTGAAGCCGGAATGGTGAATGCCGATGACCTTGCCCAAGCGCGAAGTGCACTTTCGGGTGCTGAAACCATCGTTGAATACTTGCTTGCCCATAGCCCCGTGACTCAGGAGGACGTCGCCCGGACTTTGGCTACCAATGCGGGCGTGCCCTTCATTCGTTTGGCAGAAGTTGCCTTCGACCCAGCCGTCACCGCTAGCATTTCCGACGATATCGCCAGGCGCTATCGGGTAATTCCGCTTCAAGACGAAGGAATTGCTCTCACGATCGCACTTGCCGATCCCTTGGATTTCGAGGCGCTCGACAGCCTTCCTCACGTCATCGGTCGCGAGTTGAATCTGGTTTGTGTCACGCATCAAGACATCCAAGACCATCTTCGCCAGCTTTATCCTTCCAGTGACGCTGCTGCGTCGTCCGGAGATGAGTTTTCGGTGACGGGCGGGGATGATGAGGCTGGGCCTAGTGGTGGCGATGCCCCAATCATTCGTCTCGTGATGCAACTGCTGAGTGAGGCGTCACGTCTGCGTGCTTCGGATATTCACATCGAGCCGATGGAGACTTCCGTCCGCGTTCGTTATCGTCTGGATGGCAAACTCGTACACGTTGATACCCACCCGAAAAAACTTCTGCCCGCCATCATTGCTCGTCTCAAAGTCATGAGCGGCAGCATGTCGATCGCTGAAAAGCGCCTTCCTCAAGACGGTCGGATCCAGCTCAGGATGGGCGAAAAAGAAATCGATCTTCGGGTTTCCTCGGTTCCTTCCAATCACGGCGAATCCATCGTCATGCGGATTTTGGATAAGTCCGCATTGGTGTTGGGTCTGCCTGAACTGGGTTTCTTTTCGGATGACCAAGCGACTTTCGAAGAACAACTGGGTCTCCCAGACGGCATTCTCCTCGTCACCGGACCCACGGGTTCGGGTAAAACGACCACGCTTTATGCCTGTCTCAACGTGATCAACAAGCCCGACAAAAAGATCATCACGGTGGAAGACCCCGTCGAGTATGAGCTGCCGGGCATCAACCAGGTCATGGTAAAGGCGGATATTGGTATGACCTTTGCCGCCGCACTTCGAGCGATGCTCCGCCAAGCGCCTAACATCATCATGATCGGGGAAATCCGGGATGCGGAAACGGCGAACATCGCCGTCAACGCCTCCCTTACCGGTCACTTGGTGTTCTCCACGCTTCACACCAACGACGCACCGTCCGCGGTCGCTCGTCTGGCCGACATCGGGGTGAAGCCGTTCTTGATTGCTTCTGCTGTGCGGGCCGTTCTCGCCCAGCGTCTTGTGCGTAAACTTTGTCCAATTTGCAAAGGCCCTGCGGAACTCAGCGAGAAAGAAATGCGTGCCCTTTCCCTCGATTCATCGCGCGTGTCGAATGCCACGATCTTCGGTCCTGTCGGCTGTGAAAAATGTCGTGGCGGTGGCTTCAAAGGACGGATGGGGATTTTCGAAATCTTCAAAATCGACGACGAGGTTCGCACGATGATCAACACCGGCCTCACCACCACCCAACTTCGCCGCCGTGCGCGCGAACTCGGCATGCGCACACTTCGGGAAGACGGCATCCGCAAGGTGCTTGCCGGGCTCACTTCCGGTCAAGAGGTGGTCCACGCCACCATGTCCGATCTCGATTGATCTTCCTCATCTCTGAATTTCTCCCAAAAAACCTTTTAGTTTTATCGTCCCATGGACAATCAACAGATTATTGAGCTTTTCCAATCGCGCGGTCTGATCGACCGGGCCCTCTCCCAAGACATTCTCGCGGAGATTGGGCAGAGTGGCAAAGAGATCGCAGAAATTCTGGCCGACTACCAAGTCATCCAGCATCGCGATGATATTTGGCCCGTGGTTGCTTCCGAATTGCACACCACCATGGTCGACCTTAGCGACTGGACGCCGCCTGAGGCGCTGTTGGCTCTGGTTCCTGCTGGCACGGCCCGTTTGCACGGTGCTCTTCCTGTCAACTTCGATGAAACCGGTCTTTATGTGGCCTTGGTCGATCCGCTGAATCCGCAGACGCCGGAAGACCTGCGTTTTGCCTTGGGTCGCGAGATCAACATCGTCGTTGCCCCCGATTATCTGGTGGAAGCGAAGATCAACGAGTGCTACGGCGGCGAGGGCAAAGCGATGGAAGATATCCTCGGCCAGCTTGAAGCCGGGGCCGATACGCTCAATGCCATGGATCTGGAATCTGAGGCAAACTCAGCGCCAATCATTCGCTACGTCGACCTCGTTCTCTATCAGGCGATTAAGGAAAAGGCTTCCGATATCCATTTCGAGCCGTTCGAAAAAGAGTTCAAGATCCGCTACCGGGTGGACGGTGCGCTTTACGAAATGGCACCGCCGCCGATTCACCTCGCACTGCCGATTCTTTCGCGCGTCAAGGTCATGTCCAACATGAACATTGCCGAGCGTCGGGTCCCTCAAGACGGCCGGATTGTCAGACAGTTCGGGGATAAGCACGTGGATATGCGGGTTTCTTCGCTTCCCACTCACCACGGCGAATCGATCGTGCTGCGGGTGCTGGACCGCTCGTCTGTTAACCTTTCCTTGGAAAATCTCGGTTTCACCGATCATATTTTCAATTACATCACCGATACGATCGAAAAGCCCAACGGCATTTTCATCGTCACGGGCCCCACGGGTGCGGGTAAAACCACCACCCTCTACGCTGCGCTTCGCCGCATCAACACCATCGATTCCAAGCTTCTCACTGCCGAGGATCCTGTCGAATACGATGTTGATGGGATTATCCAGATCCCGATCAATGAGGCGATCGGTCTCGACTTTCCGCGGGTCTTGCGCGCCTTCCTGCGTCAGGATCCAGATCGCATCATGATCGGGGAAATGCGCGACAAGGAAACCGCCACCATCGGCATTCAAGCCGCGCTGACTGGTCACTTGGTGCTCTCCACGCTCCACACCAACGACGCGCCTGGTGCCGTCACTCGTCTGGTTGACATGGGTTGCGAACCATTCCTGGTCTCCGCATCTCTTGAGGGGATTCTTGCCCAACGTCTCGTCCGGACCATCTGCAAAGACTGCAAAACTCCCTACGAGCCTAACGAATCGATTCTCAATCAGCTCGGAATCTCGGCCCACGAGCTCGGCGACAAGCAGTTCTTCACCGGCTCCGGTTGCCCTTCCTGCGGCCAGTCAGGCTATCGTGGTCGCCGCGGTCTCTATGAGTTGCTTAATGTCACCGACCCGATCCGCGAACTGATCACTGCGCGCGCGCCTTCGGTCGTTCTCAAGCAGAAAGCCGTCGAACTCGGCATGAATACTCTGCGCGAAGATGGTCTGCGCAGCATTTACCAAGGTGCGACCACGATCGAAGAAGTGTTAAAATACACCTGATTCGAGCGCCTCGAACGTATTTACATCGATCGAACATTTTCACTTCCATTCACTTCCTTACTTTACAGAAATTCTCAGTTCTCTAAAAAACCCCAATTGCCATGGCCAATTTCCAATACTCCGCACTTGATCCGAAAGGCGAACAGACCACCGGCGTTCTGTCCGCTGCCAGCGAAGCTGAAGCTATCCAACAGCTCCGGGCCAAGGGGCTCTATCCAACCCAGATTTCCGAAGAAGGCAAAGTCAAAGGCGGCGCCAAGGGTGCTAAGGGTAAGGCAAAAGCGGCTTCAGCCAAGGGCAAGGCCAAACCGGCCAAAAGCAACCTGGGTGGGCGCATCAAGCCGAAGAATTTGATGATCTTCACCCGTCAGCTAGCAACGCTGATCGACTCCGGACTTCCACTCCTCCGCAGCCTCACCGTTCTCGAGAAACAAGAGCCCAATCCCGTGCTGCGTGCCACGATCAGCGCTCTCGCCGAAAACGTCCAAGGCGGCTCCACCTTCTCCGAGTCGCTCGCCCAGCACCCGAAGATTTTCAACAAGCTCTACGTCAACATGGTTAAGGCCGGTGAGCTCGGCGGTGTGCTTGAGGTCGTTCTCAATCGTCTCGCCGAATATCAGGAAAAAGCCCAGAAGCTGAAGAACAAGATCGTCTCGGCCATGGTCTATCCGGTGATCGTCATGTTCATCGCGGTGGCCATTCTCGTCTTCCTCATGATTTTCATCGTTCCAAAGTTCAAGGAAATGTTCAGCAGTACCGATTCGGACCTGCCACTGATCTCGAAGATCGTCTTCGGGATGTCGGAGTTTTTCCTAGCGACCCCGTTGTTCGTGCCCAATGTCGTATTCGTCTTCATCGTCTTTGGTCTCGGAGCCTTTCTCTTCAATTTGTGGGGAGGAACTCCGGGCGGTCGTCAGAAGATCGATACCATGAAGCTGAAAATGCCGATCTTAGGTGACATCCAGCGCAAAAGTGCCGTTTCCCGCTTCTCCCGCACGCTCGGCACGCTCGTGACCTCCGGCGTTCCGATTCTTCAGGCACTCAACATCACCCGCGACACCGCCGGCAATGTCATCATTTCCCGCGCGATCGAGAAGGTCCACGAGGCCGTCAAAGAAGGCGAGACCATTGTGATCCCGCTTCAAGCGTGCGGTGTGTTCCCTAACATGGTCATCTCCATGGTCGACGTCGGCGAAGAAACCGGACAGCTGCCTGAGATGCTCCTCAAAGTCGCTGACGTTTACGACGACGAAGTGGACAATGCCGTCACGGCCTTGACCTCGATCCTCGAGCCCATCATGATCGTGATCCTCGCCCTTATCGTTGGTGCCGTGGTGTTTGCCTTGTTCCTGCCACTCATCAAGATGATCTCGACGATGGGCAACCAGTAATTCACTGGTCACCGATGCATTTCTCTGGTATCCGAGGATTATGAAAATCACCCAACGCCACGGCAACGCCGCCTTCACTCTCATCGAGTTGATGGCCGTCATCACCATCATCTTCGTTCTCGCCGGCATGGTCGTCAGCGGGATGGGGTTCGTGAAGGACCGCCAAGCCAACGAAAAAGCCAGAGTGCAGATTGCCCTGCTTTCAAAATCACTCGAGGAATACAAGCTCGACATGGGGCAATACCCCCCATCCGAAGGGAATTCTGAAGGCACCGATCAGACGAGATTCCTTTACACGGCGCTGTATTACGAAGGCTATCAAGCGAATCAAAATGCAGGCGGAGGTGATCAGAAAGCGGCCAGTAAGATTTATGTTCCCGATCTAGACCCCGCCACCAGCAAACAGGGCTGGTTGAAGGAGAAGCTCGGCAAATCCTCCGAGCCGCCGGTAAGGGCAAAGATATTGGATCCTTGGGGCAATGAGTACCACTACCGCACGGCCAAAAATGCAGGAGGGGGCATCAATGGATCGACTCAAAATCCCGATTTCGACCTCTGGTCATCTGGCAAGGACGGCAAGACCAATACTTCCGCTCCCAAGGATAAGGTGAATTTGGACGACATCAAGAACTTCTGAGTTGTCCGCCTGGCCACTGGGCCGCAGGTGTCCCTTAATCAGGTTTTATCCGATTTTGTGGCTGAATAACCTCGACTCCCGCTAACCCAGCAGGTTTGTTTTCTGACAAGCTTATGAGCGACGAAACCGCACCTACCCCCAAGAAATCTCCTGCTGCTGCTACCCCACGAGTTCGTCGGGTTTCAGCGCCACGGCCCAAAAAGGTCGTGAAAAATGCCACTGAAGCCGCCGAGCAAGATACCCCGATCCCCGTCAAGGTGGTCGGCGCTGCCACACCGGCTGCTGCAGAGCTGCCGGACGATGCGAGCGCCCCATCATCCGTCGGCGGCGAGTGGCCAGAACCTGAAGCCGAATCCACCGGCGAGGCCTCATCCCAAAGCGAATCCACCAAGCGCAAGCGCCGCCGCCGTAAAGGTAAGGGCCAAGCAAATGGCATGGCCGTTACCAACGAAGAGCACTCGAGCCCCCTTCCCGTGGAATCTTTGCAAGAGCCTCGCCCACTCGCCTTGCCGGCTGCCCAGCGCCAGCCCCAACGGGCCAAGACCGACCCCGAGCTACTCACCAAGATGGCTTGGAAAATCTATCTCGCGGAGGTTAGCGAAGAAGGCGTGGCCCTCATTGGTGATGCCGACGCCAAAGACCTCTCCCGCCGTTGCTTTCGCCTCGCGGAAATTTTCATCGAAGA
>CAJXYV010000051.1 GCA_913063525.1 uncultured Verrucomicrobiota bacterium | reverse complement strand
CGGCTTGGAGCACGTCGCAATCGATCCAGATCGTCCGCTGGCCGACTTTTTTCAGATCCACGCAGGCACGCAGCGCGCGGCCGATGAGCCGTTGAATCTCGGAGGAGCGGCCATCGAGCTTGCCGCGGGAGATGTCGCGCGATTTCCGCTCCAAGGTCGAGTACGGTAGCATCGAGTATTCCGCCGTCAGCCAGCCACCTTCGACCCGTTGCGCACGCATCCAGCGCGGCACATCGTCCTCGATGCTGGCGGAGCAGATGACGCGGGTATCGCCAAAGGAAACCAGCACCGAGCCCGTGGCGTAGGGGGCCACATTCGGGATAAAAGAAATCGGGCGAAGTTCATCGTTCTGGCGGCCGTCGGGACGTGTCATGGACGAAGTGAAATCGACTGCCCCGCCAGCGGCAAGCGCGGAGAACGATCAGGCGTTGCGAATCTCTGCCACGGCATCGGCCATGCTGGCCGCGCGGAAGGTGGAAGAGCCTGCCACCATCACGTTTGCACCGGCGGTGTAACAAAGTGCGGCGGTGGTGGCATCGATCCCGCCATCGACCTGGATGTGGAAGGAGAGACCCTTTTCCTCGCGCCAGCGGGCGGCCGTGGTGATTTTTTCGAGCACTTCCGGCATGAACGCCTGACCGCCGAAGCCGGGAACCACCGTCATGCAGAGGAGAAGATCGATTTGATCGAGATAAGGTTCCACCGCGCTCATCGGCGTCGCCGGATTCAGCGCCAAGCCCGCCTCACAGCCCGCCTCGCGGATGCGGCGCAGCGTTTCCGCCACATCGTGATCGGCCTCGACGTGGACCGTGATCATGTCAGACCCCGCCGCCACAAAGCGTTGCAGGTAATGATCCGGCCGCGAAATCATCAGGTGGACGTCGAGGTAAATGTCGTTGCTCTCGTGAACCGTCTGCACCACAGCCGGCCCGAAGGAGATGTTGTCGACGAAGTGGCCATCCATCACGTCGAGGTGCATCCAGTCCGCGCCGGAGTGGATCGCGCGGCTGACTTCTTCACCAATGCGGGAAAAGTCCGCCGCCAACAGGGACGGGGCGATGACGCGGTCGCGGAAATTTTTCTGAATCACGGCGCGATTGAAAACACGAACCAGCCCGCGAGACACGGAAAAAGTTCGCCAGGCCCCATGAAACGAAAGCCGCCACCTTGACTTGCCTTCACCGATCGTGTATCTACTGGCCTATGGCCCCGCGGATTGTCAAAAACTCAAAAAGCAAAATGAGTCATCGCTCTACAAAAAGCACGGTGGCTCGAGCGGTCGTTCCAATAGTCAAAAAAACGCCTGCGTCTTTGCACGCCCTGCTGCAGGCCGTGCCCGATGTAGGTGATGATCAATTGTTCCAGCGGGACCGAAGCCTAACGGGGCGCGCAACGGAACAGAATCTTTTTGAGGTTTAAGTCGATGCCCGGCTACCTGCTCGATACCAATATTATCAGCGAGCTACGCCGGAAACAACGGGCCGATGTCGGCGTCTTGGAGTGGTTCAAGTCCGAGCCTGACGCCGATCTGTATTTAAGTGTGATGACTCTGGGCGAGATTCGCAAAGGAATCGAGCAACTCCGTCGTCGCGATGTGACACAGGCACAGAATCTCGCTCGCTGGGCCACTCAGGTTGAACGGCAGTTTTCTGATAAAATCCTGCCCGTAACCCTCGGCATTGCGGATCGGTGGGGCCGATTTCTCGCAATTCGGCCGCTTCCTCAAGTGGATGCATTGATTGCGGCCACCGCCCACGAACACGACCTCACCGTGGTAACTCGCAATGCGAGCGATTTCGACGGCCTCGGAATCCGCGTCCTCAATCCGTTCCAGCCGCTTTAAGCCAGCGGCGATAAATCAAGAAATCCGCGTGCAAGCCCGCGCCCGATCCCCTACTCCTCGGGTGTGGAAGACGACGGCCCCATCATTGATTTACACAGCGACACCTATTTCATGGGACAAGCGCTGCGCGAGGCGCGCAAAGCCTACGCTGCTGAAGAAGTCCCGATCGGCGCGGTGGTCGTGCGCGAGGGCAAAATCATCGCCCGCGCGTGGAACCAAGTGGAAACCCTCAAGGACGCGACCGCGCACGCCGAAATGTTGGCCCTCACCGCCGCCCAAGAAGCGGTGGGCGACTGGCGACTCGAAAAGTGCACCCTCTACGTCACCAAGGAGCCCTGCCCGATGTGCGCCGGGGCCATCGTCCACTGCCGGCCCGAGCGGGTCGTCTTCGGCTGCCCCGACCCCAAAGGCGGCGCAGCTGGCGGCTGGATCAACCTGCTGGAATCCAACCCGCCGCTCAACCACCGCTGCGACGTCACCCCCGGCGTGCTCGGCGACGAATGCCTCTACGTCATCCAAACTTTCTTCCGCGAAGCGCGGGAACGCAAAAAGACCGAGCGGAATCTTGCGGAAGAGTAAACCGGTTTTGCCAGCGGCTCGGGCCGTTTATTTTTGCGCCTCGGCCTCTTGCAGGTCTTTGAGCGTTCTGCCGTCTTTGGTTCGCCAATCCACCCGCCCGTTAGCATTACGGCCTTGGATGACCCCAGCGGCGGTGGATGGCGATGCAAAGACGTAGTCTTGAGAGAAGGTGTAGTCCGAGCCCGTTAATTCCAAGACGCCGTTAGCGATTAAAGCCGATCGCAATTCCTTGAGATAGGCGTGGCAAGAAGGGGTTTCGCTTTTGAAAGATCGGCTTCCAGCGATGACCACGAAACCATCGTGAGTCTCTAGACCCTCCGCTTTGATGCCTTTACTGGTAATGAACAGGGACTTGGAGCCCTTCTGCCTTGGGGCGGCGGCGGAAAACACGCTCAGCCCCAACACGGGGAAACAGAGCACCATCTCAGAAAGGAACCCCTCGGCATCCGCTGCATCGGCCTCGGTGAGTGAAGGTAAATTCGGTGCGTTCCCATTATCCAGGGCGCAGCGCTTGGCCCTCGCGGCTAGCGTGACCAAGCTTGATTCGATAAACTGCACATGCGCCTTGTTTAGACTTTCGTCCTTGCTCGTGAAGGCGATCGCGCTCGTCCAGAAATCCTTTTTTGCGGCATGCTGTTCAAGGCGCGGCCGGATCGGATCGCCTTCGCCCACGTAAATGCGGGGTAAACCCGACTCTTCAGGCGGTCCAATGAGTACATAAACCCCCGTACGAGCCAGCTCACGGCGGGCCTTAGCCTCTCCGATCAGAGGGCGTGGAATCACAATGCCGATGCCGCTCCAATTTGATTTTTCAATGGTCCGAAGACCATCGGGATCGCCGCCGGGGAGGAAAATCTTGATCGAATAAGGCTTTTTCATGCGAACTGGGAAGAAGGGCCGTGTTGCCGCCAATCTTGTGCCTCTTCATTCCATCCGAAGCACTGCCTTGTGGGAAGCTGGATTCTGAGGAAGTGCACAAATATTGATAGGAATCGACGCCGAGTTCGGCCTGAGACGCCTATTGCTCGATTTGGGGTCTCATCGAAACGGCTAAGCGAAGCGCGGGAACGCAAAAAGACCGAACGGATCGGGACCGGTGAATGAGCATGGACGAAAACCTTTCCCCTGGTTTTGCACTGTTGAAGGATGACAGCGGAGCAGTGGTGAGGTCGTTGCCATTCGTCTTTTCATCTCGGATTGCGCGATCTGCGTGAATGCTTGTTCATCTGCGGCCGATCAATCGCGGGCTTTTAGGACGCTGACCATGTCGAGCTGGGCGATCATGCGGCTGACGAGGGTAAAGGATAGAACCGACGCCGTCAGCACAACGAGAATGGCAATGGAATAGGTGGAGTGGTTGATGACAATGGGCAAACGGACGGTTTCCGTGCTGAAGGAGGCCATGATCAGCAGGGCAAGGCCGCGGCCGAATAACAGCCCGAATGGCAGCGCTACGAGGACGAGGATGGCCAGCTCGCCAACGAGTACGCGGCGAACTTCGCGAAGGCTGAAGCCAACGACGCGCAGGGTGGCCAGCTCGCGACTGCGTTCGGAGAGGGCGATGCGGGCGCTGTTATAGACCACGCCAAAGGCCACGATGGTCGCGAGCACGAAATAAAGCGTGCGGATGATGCCGATGCTCTTGCCAGTGGTTTCGCGGAAGGCGGCGAGTTGATCGCGTTTGATCATCACTACGGCGACGCGCGGGGTGTCTTTGAGCTCGCGCATGAAATCGTCCCAGCGGAGGTGATCTAGCGCGAGGTAGGCGCCGTTGACGGTGTCGCCCTCTTTCATGAGGCGACGCAGTGCGGAAATATCCATGTAGGCGGCGACTCCCGCAAAGTCGGTGACCAAGCCACGGATCGGGATGTTGAGAACGGGGCGGCGGCCTTCCAGGACCTCGACCTGCACTTCGTCGCCGATGCGGGCTCCGATGATTTCCGCGAGTTTGGCCGACATGACCAGCCCCTCTTCGGGCAGAGCGATGGCGTGGCCTTGGGCGTCCAGAAGTCGATTGAGATTTGCGCCCGGCGCGATGCCTGTGACGGCGAGTTTGCGGTGGCGGTGGCCAAATCTCAGGCGGGCGGGCACACTGCGGATCGGTTCGGCGCGGATCACACCCGGCAGGTGTTCGAGATCGTGGAAACTGCGGCCCGAACTGGGCTCGGCGAGGAATACCGAGACGTCTTGGCGCTGCTGGCTGTTCCATTGGAAGGTTAGCAGGTAATCGATGCTGTCGCTCATGGCGCCGGGCAACACCATCAGCCCGGTGGCAAGCGCCAGCCCCGCCGCAGTGAAAACGGCCTGCCACGGGCGGCGTTCGATGTTGCGCAGCGCCATGCGGAGAGTGGGGCTGAAAAACCGCGTCAACCCGATGCGTTCGAACACAGAGGGCCTGAAATCGGCGGGTGGCTCGGGTCGCATCGCCTCGGCGGGTGGCAGTTTCACTGCTTGCCAGACCACGGTCAGCACGCCGAGCACCGAGGCCCCCAGGCTGATGACCAAGGCGAGGCCGAGGGCGCTGTAGTCCAAGCGGAAATCGAGGGTGGGGAAGCGGAAAAACATGGTGTAGAGGTCGACAAGGCCCGCGCCCAAGAAACGCCCAGCGATCCCGCCCATCAGTGTGCCTAGCACCCCAATGACCCACACAAACTTCAAATAATGCACGCCGACCTGCCGCGATGAATAACCGAGCGCTTTCATCTGTGCGATCTGCTCGCGCTGGAGGCGGACGATTCGCGATAGCACCGCATTCACCATGAAGGCCGCGACGCTGAGGAAAACCAAGGGGTAGGCGAAGGAGAGCGAGTGGAGAACCCGCAGCTCGTCATCGAGCCGTTGGGCAGATGCCTGTTCCTTGCGGGTGTAGGCGCCGCCCGCGCCGTAGGGGGCGAGGATGCGATCCATCGCTTCGATCACGGGCTCTGGCATCGCGCCGGGCGCGAGATCGATACAGACGTTGTTGAAGGCACCGTCGAGATTGTAGGCCACGGCCAGCGCACGGTAGTTCATCCAGATGACACTGAAGCGCTTGTGATTGGGCAGGGTTTCGCCCGCCCGCGCTTCAAAGACGAATTCGGGCGACAGGCCGATGCCGCAGATTTTCAACGTTTCGCGCCGCCCATTGATCACGGCGACGAGGGAGTCGCCGGGTTGCAGGCCATTTTCAATGGCGAACGCCTCGCCCAAGACCACTTCGCGGCGTTCATCGGGCCGGGGAAATCGACCGCTGCGCAGAAACAAACGATTCAGTTTTTGCGGGCCGCCGTCGTCTGGCAGCGAAATGATGTGGCCCGTCGCGGGCTCAGTCAGCTCGGGCAGATCCAAGATGACATCGACGGCAACTCGGGGTTCGACTGTGGCCACACCTGGCAACGTCGCCAGTTCTTCCGCCACAGCCAGCGGCGCCCGCTTCAACGTGGCAAAGACATCGGCCATCGCGTGGCGCTGATAGTAGCTGGAGCGGGTGCTTTCCAGTGTCAGGATCAGGCTCCGCGTCATGATCATCATCGCCAAGCCGCAAGCCATCACGAGGCTCACGGCGATGACTTGGCCCTTCATCTTGCCAAGATCGCGCAGCAATTTTTGATCCAGCGGGTCGATCATGATCGGCTTGTTACCATTTCAGGCCGGAGGCGGATTGACGGCTGGCGTTGCGGGTCGACTTGACGATTTTTCCGTCGGATAGATGCAGAACGCGGTCCGCCATTTCGGAAATCACCGCGTTGTGGGTGATGATCACGGTGAGGGTGCCGAGTTCGCGGTTGATGCGTTCGACCGCTTCTAACACGACGATTCCCGTCGTCACGTCCAGCGCGCCGGTGGGTTCGTCGCACAGCAGGACCTCGGGGCGTTTGGCGATGGCGCGCGCAATGGCGACGCGCTGTTGCTCGCCACCCGAGAGTTGCGAGGGAAAGTGATCCATGCGGGCGCTTAGGCCGACCATTTCCAACGCTTCTTCAGGCGTCATCGGATCGCGGGCGATGCCGGTGATCAGCGCCACATTTTCGCGAGCCGTTAGGCTGGGGATCAGGTTGTAAAACTGAAACACGAAGCCGACGCAGTTGCGCCGAAACTGCGTCAGCGTGTTTTCCTCAGCCCCATCGAGCGGCCATCCCTTATAGACGAGGCTGCCAGACGTCGGCACATCCAGCCCACCGAGAATATTGAGCAGCGTCGATTTCCCGCTGCCCGATGCGCCGAGCAAACAAACGAGCTCGCCCGCATTCAGCTCCAGATCCACACTGTCGAGCGCCACCACATCGAGCTCGCCCGTGTGGTAAACCTTGCGCAAGCCGTGGGCCTCGAAGACAACGCCAGTGGAAATCGGGGGAGCAGTAGGATCGATAATCATCGGCAGCCACAGGTTAGCAGACCCGTGTGCGATCACAATGTTTCCTATCAATCACTGGGCCTCACTTTGCGAAATTCTGGCTAACACGGAACAATCACCTTGAACTGTTCAAGAGATCATGCTTAATTGGTTCTCATGAGCGCCTCATCCCTGTCCATCAGCCTCAAGCAAACCTTCGGCTACGATGAGTTCCGCCCATTGCAGCGGGAGATCATGGAAACATCGCTGGATGGGCGCGATGCGCTGGCGATTTTGCCGACAGGTGCGGGCAAAAGCCTCTGTTACCAGCTTCCCGCCTTGGTGCGGGATGGGCTGACCGTGGTCGTGTCTCCGCTGATCGCGCTGATGAAGGATCAAGTCGATCAATTGGAAGCCAGCGGGGTGGCGGCGACTTTCATCAACTCGTCGTTGGATAGCAAGGAGGCGAGACGGCGGCTCGAAGGTCTCGATGCGGGTCTTTATCGATTGCTCTACGTTGCGCCAGAGCGACTGATGCTGGCGGATTTTCTCGCGCGGCTGAAGGCGTGGAAAATCTCCGCATTGGCCGTGGATGAGGCGCACTGCATCAGCGAGTGGGGCCACGATTTCCGCCCGGAATACCGTCGCATCAAGGAAGTGCGGCAGTCGATTCCCGGCATTCCCGTGCTCGCCCTAACGGCCACGGCGACGGAGCGCGTCCGCCAAGACATCGTCGCCCAACTGGAACTGCAGGAGCCCGCCGTATTTCTCGCGAGCTTCAACCGACCGAATTTAAAATACCAAGTCGTCGCCAAGTCGGGAGTGGCGGCACAGGTGTGCAACTTCGCCAATGCCCGCCGCGAAGACTCGGGCATCGTCTACTGCCAATCCCGTAAAGGCGCCGAGGCGCTCGCCGCCACCCTCCGCGCTCAAGGATTTTCCGCCATCGCCTACCATGCGGGGCTCGATCCCGCAGAGCGGGCGCGAAACCAAGATGCCTTCCTGCGCGACGAGGCGAAGATCGTTTGTGCCACCGTCGCCTTCGGTATGGGGATCAACAAACCCAACGTCCGCTACGTCATTCACGCGGATTTGCCGAAAAACATCGAGGGCTACTATCAAGAAACCGGCCGTGCAGGCCGTGACGGTTTGCCCGCCGACTGCTTGCTGCTGTTCTCCCGCAGCGATGTCATGAAATTGATCAAGTTTCTCGATGACATCCCCGAGCCGCAGGCACGCGACGTGGCGCGGCGACAAATCGACCAAATGACCCATTTTGCCGAGAACGACGCCTGCCGCCGCATCGGTCTGCTCGGTTATTTCGGGGAGGTTTGGCCAGAGGATAACTGCAGCGCCTGTGACCATTGCCTGCAACCCCGAGAAAAGTGGGACGCCACCACCGATGTTCAGAAACTGCTCAGCTGCATATTTCGCATCCGCCAAGTGGGGAACTTCAGCGTCGGCCTCAACCATGTCGCGGAAGTTTTGACCGGCGGGATGTCCGAAAAGATCCAACGCTGGAAACACCATACGCTCAGCACCCACGGCATCGGCAAAGATCAACCGCGGCCGTACTGGGTGGATCTCGGCAGGCAGCTGCTGCGGGCCGGCTTGCTGGCCGCCAGCGATGATAATTTCCCCACCGTCTCGGTCAGTCAGAATGGGATGGAGAAACTAAAAAGCCGCGAGACCATCATGCTCACGCGATCGCTGAGTACCCCGCGGTCCAAGGCCACCGTCCGCAGCGGCGATATCCCGTGCGATGCGGGGCTCTTCGAATGCTTGCGCAAGCTGCGCAAGGAACTGGCTGATGCGCGGAATGTGCCGTCCTACGTGGTTTTTTCGGATGTGACGCTGCGCCACCTCAGTCGAGATTATCCACAGAGCGATGCCGCGCTGCTCAACATTCCCGGCTTGGGCGAAAAAAAGCGCGACGATTACGGGGAAGCATTCCTCGATGCGATCCGGCTGTGGCTGACAGAAAATCCACGACAAGAGTTTGTTCCGCTCTCGATCGTCGTTACGCCAACGCCGCCGCCATCAGGAGGGCTCAATGGCACGGTGCAGCAAACCCTAGAGTTCTGGAGGGAGGGGAAAACTATCCAGCAAATCGCTGAAGAACGCGGACTGGCGGGATCCACCATTGAGAGTCATCTGGTTCAAGCCATCGAGAATGGCGAGCCATGCGACCCGCGCACTTTCTACACCGCAGCTGAGGAGCTGCAGATCCAGTCCGCCTTGGATGGCTACGATGAAGTCTCGCTGAAACCGGTGTTTGAACAACTTGGTGGGCGCATCAGCTATGGACAGCTAAAAATCTACCGTGCGCTGGTGGCGCGGCAGGTGTGATGGGATTCAGGGGCCGCGTGCCATCCGACGGATTTCCCTTGGCGAAGTCCGCTCCTCATCTTAGAACCTCGCCTGTAATGACTCGCACTTCTATTGAAACCGCCGCCAAGGTTTACATCGTCGCCCTCATCTGCGTCTTTATCTGGACGGTTACCAAAGTCCTCGCGCAGATCGGGATTTTCTGATCGATCGGCCGCTCTTGCAATTTCGCCCACGGGCGGGAAACTCATCGGATGCTCAAGCAGCAACGCGCCGACCATGTATTGCGCCGTCTTCAGGAACTTTATCCGGAGACGCCCATTCCCTTAGATCATAAGGATGCCTACACCTTGCTGATCGCGGTGCTGCTATCCGCTCAATGCACGGATCTGCGAGTGAACCAAGTGACACCCGCGCTGTTCGCTCTCGCCGACAACCCGCACGACATGATGCGAGTGCCGGTGGAGGAAATCAAAGCGATCATCCGCCCTTGCGGCCTGTCGCCGAAGAAGTCGTCGGCGATTTCCGAACTGTCAAAGATCCTCGTCGAAAAATACGGCGGCCAGGTCCCCGCGGATTTCGAGGCCCTTGAGTCGCTGCCGGGCGTGGGTCACAAGACGGCGTCGGTGGTCATGGCACAGGCATTTGGCGTGCCCGCATTTCCAGTGGATACGCATATTCACCGGCTTGCCACCCGTTGGAAGCTGACAGCCGGCAAAAACGTCGTGCAGACCGAGCGCGATCTGAAAAAACTTTTCCCGCGCGAGACATGGAACCGCCTGCATCTGCAAATCATCTTCTATGGACGCGAGTACTGCCCCGCGCGCAGCTGCGACGGCAAAAGCTGCCTGCTGTGCCGTGAACTTTTTGGAGGGGCTCGCATGCCATGAGGGGGCCGGACCCATCTTTTGACAAGGCATTTACCAGTAGGACCTGGAAGACGGAGGCGACAAACTCGTGGCTGGCCACTGGCGGAGGACCGCTAAGTGCCGTGCTTTTTCCAGAGTGCTACGAAATGATGTCGATTCGCCGTGCGGTTCGGGTTTCACTCCGCCCGTGACCGTTTCCACTCTCAAAGCCTGTTTTCTCGCGGCGCGACCGAAGACGTTGCCCGCCGCCATCGTGCCGGTGTGGGCGGGTTGTGTGCTGGCTTGGAAACTCAGCGGCTCGTTCAACCTGCTGTTAGCCCTGTGCACTCTCGGTGGCGCGGTGGCGATCCAGGTTGCGACGAATTTTTTCAACGATGCGATCGACGCCCGCAAAGGCGCGGATACCGACCGCAGGCTGGGGCCGACGCGGGTGACTGCCTCGGGCATGATGGCACCGCAGACGGTGATGCGTCTGGCGACCGTGTTTCTGGGGATCGCGGTTTTGTGCGGGGTGGTGCTTTATCAGGCGCGTGGCTGGCCGATTCTGGCGATCGGCGTTCCTTCGCTGTTTCTCGCCTACGGTTACACGGGCGGGCCGTTTCCGCTGGCTTACCGCGGGATGGGCGAACTGTTTGTGATCGGCTTTTTCGGTCTCGTGGCGGTGATGGGCACGGTATTTATCCAGACGGGCGGCTGGCCGCACGAGTCTTTGCTGTTAGGATTTCAAATCGGCCTGCTGTCGGCGATCCTCATTTCGATCAACAACCTGCGCGATCGCGAAGAAGATGCCACGACGGGCAAACACACGCTCGCGGTTCGTTTCGGCCCCAAGGTGGCCGTGGCGCTGATCTGGCTGGAGGTGAAATTGGCGGTGTTTTCTGGTCTCGGTTGGATCGCCTTCGGTCAGCCTGCATTGGCCATCGCGGGCGCTCCCGTTTTCCTGCTGGGGCTGCGGGTCATCTGGGGCGTGTTGACGTTCCCGCCCGGTCCTGCGTTCAACCGCCTGTTAGCTTTGGGCGGTTTGCAATTGATTCTGTTCGCCGCCGCCTTCCATTTCGCCGCCGTGATGGGGCACTAAATCAAATTTTCACATGCTATTGATCGACTCCAAACCGCTGATTTCGCGCTACCGCCTCAAGGCACGCGGCTTTATGAATGCGATCTCGAACCGCCGCGAGTTCGAGGGCGCGCTGATCCAGATCGACGGCGGCTTCGGCTGCATCCATCCATGGCCCGAGCTGGGCGATCCCACACTCGAAAAATGCCTCGCCGATCTCGCGGGTGCGCGCCGCTGGCCGATCGTGCGCCGCGCCATCCGCTGTGCGGAATATGACCGCGCGGCCCGCGAGTACGACGGCTCGCTGTTCGAGGAAATGGAAGTGCCTTTGAGCCACGCCACCCTCGCCAAGGGTGACGCCGCGGAAATCTCACTGGCGGTGGAAGCCGGCTTCACCATCGTGAAACTCAAGGCAGGGCGCGATCTGGCGGCCGAGAAAAAACTGCTCGAATCGATGGTGTTAGAATTCCCCGCCCTGCGCTGGCGGATCGACTTCAACGAATCCATCGAGCAGGACGAAGTGACCGAGTTCTTGTTAGCCCTCTCGGAAAGGACGCGGGCGGCGATTGACTTTGTCGAAGATCCTTGTCCGTTTTCGGAAAGCGGTTGGACCGAGTTGTACCAAAAAACCCGCATCAAACTCGCCGTTGACCGCGAGGCCACCACAACGTCCGCCGCCGCTCAGGTGATGATCATCAAACCCGCCGTCGACGAGCCGTTCTTGTTAGGCGAGGCCGCGATCAGTCACAGCCAGCGCGTCGTCCTCACCAGCTACATGGACCACCCCGTGGGCCAGGCCTTTGCGGCGTGGGAAGCGGCGCGGCTGGAATTGCAGCTTCCCGGCCTTGTCGGAATCTGCGGACTGCAAACGCATCCGCTGTTCGAGCCGAACGAATTCACCGAAGCTCTGGGGCCGTGGTCGCCCGAATTCAAAACGCCCGACGGCCTCGGCCTGGGCTTCGACGATCTTCTCGCCGCACAACCATGGACCCGTCTTTACTAACAAAAACGGCCTTTTGGAATGATCCGACACCCGTGGCGATGGGCGACCTTGCTGTTCCTTCGGAGCTGAAGGCGCACGTCCTTTTTGAAACCTCGGGCAGTTCGGGCACTCCGAAGTGGGTGGCGCTCTCGAAAATGGCGCTGTGGGTCTCCGCAGCAGCCGTGAATCGCAACTTGGGCGTGACTGAAAAATCGCGCTGGGGTCTGGCCTTGCCGCTGCGTCACGTCGGCGGCTTTGGGGTGGCGACGCGGGCTTATATCGGCGGCTGCTCCCTGCGGACTTTCGACAAGCGTTGGGACGCGACCGCATTCCGCGATTGGCTCGTGCGCGATCGCGTCACCCACACCTCGCTGGTGCCGACGCAGGTCTACGACCTCGTCAAAGCCAATCTAACCGCACCCAAATCGCTCGTCGCGATCGTGGTCGGCGGCGGCTATTTGGACCCCGCAACGGGCCAAGCGGCGCGCGACCTCGGTTGGCCTGTGTTGGCGAGTTATGGACTGACGGAAACCGCCTCGCAGATCGCCACCCAAGGGCTCGATCAGTTGAAGCTTCCCTATCAGGCAGCTCCCCTTCCGCTATTGAAGATCTGCCAGGTGCAAACCACCCCCGATGGCTTGCTCATGATCCGCGGGGCCACGATGTTATCAGGCTACGTCATCGACGGCAAATTCGTCCGCCACGAATCCGATTGGTTCACGACCCAGGACCGCGTGATCGTGGAAAACGACACCCTCACCCCGCTTGGCCGGGCCGATACCCTTGTCAAAATTCTCGGCGAACTCGTCGACCCCGAAGCGATCGAGCGCGAACTGCGCTCCCTTTCTCATGGCAATCTCAGCCACGGCAGCTTCGCCATCGCCGCTCTCCCCGATCTGCGAGCTGGCCACGTGCTGGTCCCCGTTTTCGAGTTGTCCGTTGATCCCGCAGTCATCCAAAGCACGCTTGAACTTTACGCCGAGCAAGCGCCTGGATTTCGACGACTGCAGCCTCCGATCACCATCAATCAACTCCCTAGCACCGACTTGGGCAAGTTGAGAAGGAGCGAGTTGGTCGACATCCTCCTGAAGTTGGCGGATTGAAGGCCCTAAGCGGGTGCCGAAAAATTCCAATTTGCGGATTGTCTTTCCACTGAGCGCGAGGATAGTAAACGTATCTTGATTAAATGGATTAAAGATTCGATGTCACGATTTGGCACTGCGTCTGCTGGCGACGGGCCAGCGGTACGCAATCTCGTCATCCCGTCAAAATACCCATTCAACCCAATACGATGGTTCATCGCCCCGAGGAAAGTCAGTCCGCTCTGTTCAACGAAATTTCTGCTAGCATTGCAGGAAGTCGCAAAAAAAGATCGGTTAGCGATGCTCCCAAGCCAACCGATCTAGGCCTCCAAGCCCCATCGCAGCTTGCGAAAAATTACGTGCTCGACACCAATGTGCTGCTGCACGATCCCGCATCGTTGGAGCGCTTTAAAGAAAACCACCTCTGCATCCCCGTCGATGTTTTAGCCGAGCTCGATAAATTCAAGTCCGAGCAAACCGAGCGCGGGGCCAACGCCCGCCGGGTTCACCGGCGCCTCACGGAAATGTTCTCCTGCGCGGACAAGGTCACTCACGGCGTCGCTACCGAGGGCGGGGGCACGGTTCGTCTGGTCATTTACGATCCTGCGAACTGCCCTAAAAACTCGGATCAACTCAACCGCTTTCACCGCATTTTCCCCGACCGCGAACGCGTCGACCACCGCATCCTCGCTGCCTGCCTGCTGCTGATGCAGTACAATCAGGCACCCGTCATCCTCGTCACTAAGGACATCAATATGCAGCTCAAGGCCCGAGCCGTCGGGATCGAGTGCCAAGACTACCTCAATGACAAAGTCGATGCGCGCGAGGTATCAAACTACGAAGTCCGCCGTGTCGAAGTGGATCCGAGTGAGCTTCATCGCTTCTCCAGTACGGGGGAGCTCGCAATCTCCGAGGATCGCATGCATGGGGTGGCGATCAACGAGTATGTTTTGTTGGGTGCTGGCGAAAAGCAAACCATCCCCGCGCGTCTCGCGCCTGATGGTAGCTTCGTGCGACTCAACATCCCCGAGGTTCTCAAAATCCCCGACGGCCAATCGCTCAAGCCGCTCAATCTCGGTCAACGCTGCCTGATCGACGCGCTGTTGAATCCGGAAATCTCGCTGGTCACCTGCTACGGTCATGCGGGCACGGGCAAGACCCTTGTTGCCGTTGCTGCGGGCCTGCACGAAATGTTTAACCGCAAATACAACGGCATCACCGTTAGCCGCCCAGTCGTTGCGATGGGGGATCAGCTCGGGTTCCTGCCCGGCTCGCTGGATGAAAAGATGCGGCCGTGGCTGCAACCGATCCATGACGCGCTCGACCTGCTGATGCGTCCTAACACTCCGTTAGGCCCGCGTCGCAAGCAGCAAAAGCCCACCGGCTCTGTGGCGACTGCCCCCAAAAAACCCTACGAATTGCTAATGGAACAGGGCATCTTGGAAATCGAAGCGCTCTGCTACATCCGCGGCCGCTCGATTCCTAACCGCTTCTTCATCCTCGATGAAGCGCAGCAACTTACGCCGCAGGAAGCGAAGACCATCGTCACCCGTATGTCTCGCGATTCCAAGCTGGTACTGGTAGGCGATCCCGCACAGATCGACAATCCCTATGTCGACAGCCGCAGCAACGGGCTCGTTTATACCCGCAACCGTCTTAAGGGCCAGCCCTTCGTTGCACACGTCGCTCTCAATCGCGGCGAGCGGTCCGAATTGGCCGAAGCGGGCGCACAGCTGATGTGATGCACCGAGCGGATCGGCAGCGATCCGCTCGCGCTGCATTGCGGGGCTGGCTTTACTAAGAGTCAGTCAGCCACGCATCGATTCCGCCGCTCACGTTCTTGACGCGGGCGAACCCGTGATCGAGCAGCAATTGTACAGCCCTTGCGGAGCGGCCACCGGCCTTGCAGTGGACGAGAATTTCCTGGTCTTTGGGCAAGCTGCCGAGCTGATCGGGGAGGGATTTCAGCGGGATCAAGCGCGAACCCTCGATCTTGGCGACAGCGTACTCATCTGGCTCGCGCACGTCGATCAGCAGTCCTTCAAAGTTGTCATTCAAGATAGCGCGGAGTTCGCGAGTGGAGATGGATTCCATGGTTTCTGGGGTGAGGTCACAGCGGTCTGCGGCTAGCGTTTCGGCATTTTTAACATCGTAAATTTCCGGGCGATTGCCACACAGGCGGCACTGTGGGTCACGGTCCAATTTGAGAGTGCGAAACGCGCTTTGCAGGGAATTGTAACACGTGAGCTTGCCAAGCGGCACTGTGCCGACATTGAGAATGAGCTTGAGCGTTTCCATTGCTTGGAGCGACCCGATGATCCCGGGAAGCACGCCAAGAACCCCTGCCTCTTGGCACGAAGGCACACTGCCTGCCGCAGGCATTTGCGGGAGTAGGCAGCGGTAACACGGCCCGCCCAGATGTGGCGCGAACACGCCGGTTTGGCCTTCAAAGCGGTGGATCGCCCCGTAGATTAAAGGCTTCCTGAGAAAAAACGCGGTGTCGTTGGTTAGAAATCGAGTTGGGAAATTGTCGGAGCCATCGAGGAGGATATCGTAGGATTCAGCGATCGTCGTCGCGTTTTCTGGGGTGAAGCGCACGGGATGGAGCTCCACACGGACGTTCGGATTTGCTTCGCGCAACCGTGCAGCAGCGCTTTCCAGTTTAGGTTTGCCAATCCACGATTCACCGTGGAGTACTTGTCGTTGCAAGTTGGACGCGTCTACGACATCGGCATCCACCAAGCCCAGTCGTCCGATGCCTGCTGCCGCAAGATAAAGTGCCGCAGGTGATCCCAGTGCGCCGGTGCCAATCAGTAGCACGGACGCGTTTTTCAATCGCAGCTGACCCGTCACCCCAACTTCTGGGATGAGCAAATGGCGCGAATAGCGGATGAGTTCCGCGGGTGAAAGGTCGTCCGGCATGGCGGCAAAAGTTTGCAGCGGAAAAGCCATGGATCAAAGACTGAAAAGTCGCTGCTTGGAAATACCAAAATCACGAGCATGATTCGGCCGCACCCATGGAAGAATCTGAATCAAATCAAAAAAATGCGGCAGGTAAGACCATCCCTCTGCCGGGATTGCGGCAAGATCTGATGGTGCTGATGAAGGTGCGCCTGAATTTTTTCGTTCTGGTGACGACATTTTTCGGATTTCTCCTCTATTCGCGAGGCATCGATATGAATTGGATGAGGCTCTTTCACACGATTCTTGGCACAGCGGCGGCAGCGTTTGGCTCAGCGGCATTCAATCAGCTTATGGAGGTGGATCTGGATGCGCGGATGAAGCGCACGGCGGACCGCCCCCTGCCATCGAGGCGGATGGATCCGTTAGTCGCTTTTGGTATTGGCTGGGTTTTGTCTGCGATCGGGATCATTCACCTCGCCGTGCAGGTCGGCCATCTCGCAGCCTATCTCACAGCGGCGACCGTGGCGATTTACGTTTTCATTTACACTCCACTGAAGCGATTGAGTTCAGCCAACACTTTGGTCGGCGCGATTCCTGGCGCGATTCCGCCAATGATCGGGTGGGTCGGTGCGGGTGGATCGCTTGGCTGGCAAGCATGGTTTTTATTCGGCTTATTGTTTTTCTGGCAGCTACCGCATTTCATCGCAATCAATTGGCTCTGTCGCAGTGAGTACGAATCGGCAGGGTACCGGATGTGGTCGAACGGCGATCTAAGTGGCCAAAAGAGCGGGCGTCTCTCGGCAGTCTTTGCCATAGCTCTGGCGGTGTTTTCGCTAATGCCGACATTTTTGGGCTTCGCCAATCTTCTATGGGCAATCGTTGGACCAATGCTCGCATTGTTGATGGCGGTACTGGCACTGAAATTTTCTCGCGATGGCGAACGGACTTCCGCGCGTCGGCTATTTCTTTTCACGCTGTTGTACCTGCCTGTCGCGCTTTTGGTGCTGTTAGCTGCTTGGAACCATTAACGAGCTCAATCGGCAATGAATGAGTTGTTGGAATCCGCCCAACGCCTAGCAAAGGCACTGAGGCCGCTCGAATTCTCACCGCCGGTGGCTTATGTTTACCGACCTCTGGATTACGCCTGGGAAGCTCATCGCCTCTATCTGGAGCGTTTCGGCAAATGCCCCAAGCGGGTTGTTTTTTTGGGCATGAATCCGGGGCCTTTCGGGATGGCGCAGACGGGTGTGCCGTTCGGGGAAGTGGCAGCAGTGCGCGATTGGATGAAAATTCAGACCCCAATCGGCAAGCCAGCGCATGAGCATCCCAAGCGCCCGATCGAGGGATTTGAATGTAAGCGCTCTGAAGTGAGTGGCCGCCGACTGTGGGGGTTGTTTGCAGAGCGTTTCGGCACGGCGGAATCCTTCTTTAAGGATCACTTCGTGCTCAACTATTGCCCATTGGTCTGGATGCGTGAAACCGGAGCAAATCTAACGCCCGACAAAATCTCTGCCGCAGAGATGGCTCCTGTAGAGGCCGCCTGTTTGAGGCATCTCCAAGAGGTAATCGGCAAGTTGCAGCCATCTTATCTGATCGGTGTCGGCGGATTCGCGGAAGATCGCTTGCGGCGCGCAGCCGAGGCCGGTGGGTGTTCAGCGGTGGTTGGGCGCATCCTCCACCCCTCGCCCGCATCACCTGCGGCAAACCGCGGTTGGGCAGAAGCCGCCAGCCGTCAACTGGCGGAGCTGGGAGTGTGGTGAGCCTCACCTCAACGTCACGAAGAGCTCGTTCACCAAGCGGGCATCGGTGGTGCGACCGGCTTTTTCAAGAGCCTGCTGCACATTGCCCAAAAGGCGCAGCAGGATCGCTCCGGGTGCGGCACTCTGGCTGAGAAAACTTCGCTGGGTGCGGTTGAGCTGGGGGCTTTCTAATAGTTCTGACTGCAGGTGGAGTTCACCGTTCTCAAAACAATCGACAATGAGCGGGTAGCCGTCTTCGAAAATCCTGCACATGAAATGCCCAGGGAAGTTGATCCCCTCAATTTCGAAATCAAGCCGACGTCCGACGAGCATAAATATCAGGCAGAGACCAAGGGGATTGGAGTGGCCCTCGGCAATGGACCATGCGAGATCGGAGTTTCTTGGGTCGTTGTACTTCTCGCGATTGCTGACGAGGCGTGCGCCGTCAAAAAGAAATGCGCGAAGCTCATTGGCGGAGGTGACTCCAACGTCGGAGGCCTCTTCCGCGAGCAAGTCGAGAGCATCGGATAAAGGCTGGCGCAGGGAGATGCCGTCGTGGAGGAAATCGGACAGCGTGCGGAGTAGTGCCTCAAAGGATTCCCAGTCTTCTTGTAAAGCAGCGGCACCACCAGAAGGTACAATCCAATCGCGCACGAGTATTTCACGGCGGGCAGGGCGGAGTATTTCCGCGAGCAGGGCGCGCTCCTGCTGATTCAACGTGCGCGGCTGAGTGGCTAGCCATTCGCTGAGATCGCCACCGCAGAGAGCGAGACGTTCTGTTACGCGTGTGCGAACCTCCGCGGTTTCGTCATCCAAAAGCCGAAGAAGAGCGCCGAGCTCTTCCGGTAGTGGTGGCGCTGCGTTGATCGCAGTTGTCAAAACGTGACAAGGGAAGGGGAACTAAAAATGGTGCGCGATACTGGGTTCGAACCAGTGACCCCCTCCGTGTCAGGGAGGTGCTCTACCACTGAGCTAACCGCGCAAACGTTACGCCCTTTTGGGGCGGGGGGAAACTAGGACGAACGCACCACTGGATGCAACCCCTTTTTTTGAGTAAAAAAGAGGCGGGAGATCCACTGATCTCCCGCCGTTGACAAACCCTAGATGAGGAGCGCCCCAGCGGATGCCGTGAAGGCTAACCGCGGGACGCCCAGACTAGGGCGCTTTGATTATTTCTTTGCGGCTTTTTTAGCGGCTTTTTTCGCTGGAGCCGCTTTTTTAGCAACCGTTTTGGTCACCGCTTTGGCAGCAACTTTCTTGGCGCTCTTAGCAGGTGCCTTCTTAGCAGGTGCCTTCTTAGCAGGTGCCTTCTTAGCAGG
>CAJXYV010000050.1 GCA_913063525.1 uncultured Verrucomicrobiota bacterium | reverse complement strand
CTACCCCTATGACGATCCGCGCTACCCCTATGACGATCCGCGCTACCCCTATGACGATCCGCGCTACCTCTATGACGATCCGCGTTGCCTCGGTTTCGAATAACTCGCGACTCGATTCAAATTCGATCGGACATCTTTCGGATCTCAGACTCGCGGCGTGACCCTTCCGATAAACTTTGCCCATCCATCCAAAATCTCCGGGCGAGCGGGTCAATTTAACTCGACACCCGGGATGACTCGAGTTCAGAATCTGTCAGCACATCGTTGCTCACCCAAAACTCCCCCCTTGGATGTCCCCCACTCTCCTCCCCTGTTGCTGCACGGCCAGATTCTTTCGGCCGGATGCCAGACGCTTTTTGTCTGAAGATCGCAGCCCACGGCGGGTCACCCCAGCACCTTCTTGATGCGGGCGAACCGCGATTTTTCACACTCTCCCCTAATTAAATAAACAAATACACAATCCAAACATCCCCCCATCATGACCACCATCAAACTCCCCCTCGCCAAACTCTCCCCCGAAAAAAAAATCGAACTGGCCACCACGATTCATTCCGCGATGCGCGGTAATGCCCACTATCCCGAGCCCACCCCGCCGCTCGACGAGCTAATTTCGACGGCTGAGGAGCTTAACCAAGCGATCACCCACACGGCACAAGTCAGGCAACAGTCGATCTTCGACGAACCCGCCTTGCTCAGCCCGTCCGAAATCATCGCCAAATCCGCGCGGATCTACAAACAATCCAAAGTCGCCACCGCGCGCCAAGAAGACTTCGAAGACAGGCTCGACGCCATCCTCGCCCAGCTCGCGTCTTATGTGGAAAAGGTCTCGGGCGGCGACAGCGCCAAGATTTGGTCTGCTGGCATGTGCTGAGTTTTGCAGATCTCTTCCCAAGCCTTCGGTGCGGATCCGCACTGGGGGCTATTTCTAACAAGTCGCCTATCTGGTCATTCGCCAGCCATGCGGAGTTCCAACTGCTCGTCACTGTTCATGCCGAGCACGCGCACTGTGGTGCGTCCGACCTCCGTTTGGCCGACTAACTGAAGCCCTTCCCAGCGGAAATGGTCGTCCCATCGCTGCTGGCGGGGGTGAAAAAGCAGAGTCACCTCGTCGGTCAGCGGATCGATGCCGGTGAGATTGGCCCCCTTGTGCAGGTTGCAGTCGATGCAGGCGAGACAGAGGTTCGATTCATCGTCGTTGCCGCCGTGCTTGAGCGGGCGAATGTGCTCAATGTGCAGAGCGGCGAGAGGCGAATCTTCCTGATGGGTTTGGCAATATTCGCATCGGTGATCCGCACGCTGCCTGACAAGGGCGCGTGTGGCGGCATTCATGCAGCGCTGCCGGATTTGAATTTTTTGGCTTCGCGGCGCAGAACAGCGACAAATTTGTTGGCCCTCACGTATCCGGCATATTCTTCGCGCTCCTCTTGCGAGAGAGCGCCTTCGGTATTTTTCACGGCAAGCTCCTCAATTCGCTCCCTGAGTGATTGATCCGCTTGAACGGACAGAACCGCATCGGCCCGACCAGGGAGAAGGAGCTGGAGAAGCGGACCGACGCCGCGCTGGAAGGCGCTTTGAGCACTCATGGTTTGAAATATAGACCCCAGAGATTCAAAGGCAAGACCCATGTTTGATTACTCTTCCAGCCTTTGACCAGCGCTACAAAAAACGGCAGCCCTTGCGGACTGCCGTTTTTTAGATCGATTCGCGATTGTCCGCGGATCAGGGATTAGATGCCCTTTTTCACGACGTCCGTGAGGAGGTCGATGACGCGGTTGGAGTAGCCCCACTCGTTGTCATACCAGCTGATGAGCTTGAAGAACGTGGAGTTCAGCTCGATCGAGGAGCCGGCGTCGAAGATCGACGAGCTCTTGTCGTGGATGAAGTCGGTGGAAACCACTTCGTCTTCGGTGTAGGCGAGGATGCCCTTGAGGTAGGTCTCGGAAGCCTTCTTGAGGGCAGCCTTGATCTCGGCAAGCGAGGTTTCCTTGACGGTCTTCACGGTCAAGTCGACCGCGGAGACGGTTGGGGTCGGCACGCGGAATGCCATGCCGGTGAGCTTGCCGGCCACTTCCGGGCAGACGAGAGCGACTGCCTTGGCAGCACCAGTGGTGGAAGGGATGATGTTGATGGCAGCACTGCGGCCACCTTTCCAATCCTTCTTGGAAGGAGCGTCCACGGTTTTTTGCGTGGCGGTGTAGGAGTGAACGGTGGTCATCAGGCCTTCGGCGATGCCGAAACCTTCCTTGAGCAAGACGTGGACCAGCGGCGCAAGGCAGTTGGTGGTGCAGCTGGCGTTGGAGATGATGTGGTGGATCGCTGGATCGTACTTCTCGCTGTTGACGCCGACGACGAAGGTCGCGTCTTCACCCTTGGCAGGTGCGGAGATGATGACTTTTTTGGCACCCGCGGTGATGTGGCCCTTGGCAAGAGCGGCATCCGTGAAGAGGCCGGTGGACTCGATGACGACTTCGACGCCGAGATCTTTCCATGGCAGGCCTTCTGGCGAGCGAGCGCTGACAACCTTGATGTCGTGGCCGTTGACCACGATGACGTCGTCCTCGGCAAGCTCTGGGGAGGATTTCTTCGAAGAAACCGTGCCCGAGAAGCGACCTTGGGTGGAGTCGTACTTGAGGAGGTAAGCGAGGTTGTCCGCAGGAACGATGTCACCCACGGCGACAACGTTGAAGGTGGTTCCGAGGTGGCCTTGTTCGACAAGGGCGCGGAAGACAAGACGGCCGATGCGGCCGAATCCGTTGATTGCAATGGTGGTCATGACAGTATAAGGGGCGCCGGGACGGCTTCTCCGCCTCGACGGCGGGATTATTCACATCGATGTCAATTCGTCAATCTTGGGGATGAAAATGTTAGAAAATCGTTTGATTCACGACGGCTGATTTCCCACCTGACTTTTCAAAATTCACTTGATGACCTCAAGGGATGAGACTAGAAATCTTGTTATCTCCTAATCACTATTAATTATGAAGAAACCCATATTCGCTGGCAACTTTTCGTGCCGCCTTGCTCTTTCTCTCGCCACAGCCGCACTTCCGCTTCTGGGAAGCTCTGCGGATGCTGCCCCGCCGGCAAAGCCGCAAGTCCAGATGATGGTGAAGCTGAAACCCAGCATGAATGAAGCCACGTTCAAAGGTCTCTTGGCGGCTCGGGGCGGCTCGCAAAGCGGTTTGATCCCGGCTTTGGATGTCCGCGTGGTGCGCGTACCCGCGGAAGTGGCCGATCTTTTCCGCGGCGAACTGCAACGTCACAGTGACGTTGAATACGCCGAGCCTGATTACACGGCAGAGGCCGTGGGCACCGCCAATGATCCCTATCTGGGTTCCGAGTGGCACCTTTCCAAAATCCAAGCGCCCGCCGCATGGGATCTCAGCACCGGATTATCCAGCGTGGTGGTCGCCGTGATTGATACCGGAGTGCTCGCTTCTCACCCGGATCTGGCGGGCAAAGTTCTCGCGGGCGGTTACGACTTTGTCGCCAACGACACCGATCCGACCGATGAAAATGGCCACGGCACCGCCGTCTCAGGAACGATCGCTCCCGCCACCAACAACTCGCTGGGGGTCGCTGGCGTCAGCTGGAACAACCCGATCCTTCCGGTGCGAGTTCTCGACGCCGCGGGCTCTGGCACCTATTCCGCCATTTGCAACGGCATCACTTACGCCGCCGATCACGGCGCGAAAGTCATCAACTTGAGCTTGGGGGCGACTTCCTCTTCATCCACCCTGCAAAACGCGGTGAATTACGCATGGAACAAAAACTGCGTCATCATCGCTGCGGCGGGCAACAACGGCAACAACATCACCTTCTACCCAGCAGCCTGCACGAATGTGGTCGCGGTCTCGGCCACAAACTCCTCCGACACCCGTCCGAGTTGGTCGAACTACGGCACCTACGTCGACGTTTCCGCCCCCGGTGAGAATATCTGGACTCTTTCGGGTGCAAATTCCTACGCGGGATGGAGCGGCACCTCGTTCTCCAGCCCCGTGACTTCGGGAGTTGTCGCGCTGATGGCCTCGGCCAATACCAGCCTCAGCAATGCCCAGCTGGTCGATTTGTTGCTGAAAAACAGCGATGATATCGGCGCTGCTGGCTACGATGTGTATTACGGCAATGGCCGGGTGAATGCCCTCCGTGCCGTCACCGCAGCCAAGAACTTTACGAACACCGTCGACGCCACTGCTCCGTTGGCAGCCGTCACCTCGCCGGCAAATGGATCCACGGTGAAGACACCCAGCCAAAACGTGAACGTCAGCGGAACCGACAACGTCGCCGTGACCAAAGTCTCGCTCTACATCGACGGTGCCCTTGTCGGCTCCAGCGCAACCTCGTCCGCAAGCTTTAGCTGGAACACCAGAAAGGTCGCTTCAGGCGCTCACACACTCCAAGGCTATGCCTACGATGCCGCTGGCAACGTCGGAGCCTCTTCGATCGTCACGGTCTATAAATAAGCGCGATTCAGCATTCATCTGCTGAATTTGAAAGGTCGGCCCCATCAATGTGATGGGGCCGATTTTTTTGATCTGAATGCACAAAAAACGGCCAAGGGATGCCCGGCCGTTTTTTGATGAAGACGACAGGAGTGTCGTCACTCCTTAGCCGATGACTTCGGGCCAGTCGGTGTGGAACATTTCGCCGCGTGGCTTGTCGGTGCGCTCGTAGGTGTGAGCACCGAAAAAGTCGCGCTGGGCTTGCAGCAAGTTCGCTGGCAACACGGCGCTACGGTAGCTGTCGTAGTAACCGAGCGAGGCGCTGAAAGCTGGTACCGGAATGCCGGCGAGGGTCGCGGTGGCGATGACTTGGCGCCAGTTTTCTTGGAATCCGTTGAGGAGATTCGTGAAGAACGGAGCGAGCATCAGGTTGCTGAGCTTGGCGTCGGTGCGGTAGGCCTCGGTGATGTCGTTGAGGAAGCGCGCACGGATGATGCAGCCGCCGCGCCAGATGGCAGCGATCTTGGCGAGGTCTAGATCCCAGCCTTTTTCAGCACCCATGGTGGCAATGAGGTCGAGACCTTGCGCGTAGGAAATGATCTTGGAGGCGAAGAGCGCGTCGTGGACTTTTTTGACGAGCTCTTGTTTTTCGACGGAGATCACTGGCTTCGGTCCTTGGAGGATCGTGCTGGCGGCGACGCGTTTGTCTTTCATCGAGGAAAGGATACGAGCCTCGACCGCAGCGTTGATGGTCGAGATGACAACGGCGTTTTCAACGGCGTTGATCAGCGTCCACTTGCCGGTGCCTTTTTGGCCGGCGGTATCGAGGATCAGATCAACGAGCGCAGCACCGGTTTCGGGATCTTTTTGTTTGAAGATCTCGGCGGTGATCTGGATCAGGTAGGACTCGAGATCGCCGTCGTTCCACGCGGTGAAAACTTCGCCGAGTTCGGCCGGGGAGAAGCCCGCAGCTTTGAAGATGTTATAGGCTTCGCAGATCAGCTGCATGTCGCCGTATTCGATGCCATTGTGGATCATCTTCACATAGTGGCCAGCGCCGCCGGGACCGATGTGAGTGACGCAGGGCTCGCCGTCGACTTTGGCGGAGATCGATTCGAAGATCGGCTTCATGACATCCCACGTGGAGGCAGGGCCGCCGGGCATGATCGATGGGCCTTTGCGGGCACCTTCTTCGCCGCCGGAAACACCCGCACCGATGAAGCGGAAACCGAGATCACCGAGCCACTTATCGCGGCGTTCGGTGTCGGTGTAGAGCGAGTTGCCACCGTCGATGATGATGTCACCCTTGTCGAGAAGCGGGATGAGCGACTCGATCACAGCATCCACGGGACCACCGGCCTTGACCATGATCATGACCTTGCGCGGGGAAGCGAGGGACTGGACAAAGCCTTCAAGCGACTGAGCGCCCACCAACTTCTTGCCTGGATGTGCAGCGACGAATGCGTCGGTCACGGCGGTGGTGCGGTTATAAACCGAGACTTGGAAGCCGCGGGATTCCACGTTGAGAACGAGATTCTGGCCCATGACGGCCAGACCAATAAGTCCGAAATCGCTATTGCTCATAATAAAGGTACCTTTCGACAGGCGGGGAGCATTTAGGAGGAAAATCGGTTTCGCGCAACCCCTTGTTGCCATCGGGGCAGTCATTTCACACATTCCGGGTGTGAACTTACCGAATGCGATCACGTTTTCCCGACTTCTGATGACCGCCGCCTTTGTCTTGGCCGTGTCGCAGCGATCGCTCACGGGCTACGGCACAGGGCTGGTTTTGTTTGTGGTGGCTGCGGTGAGCGACTGGCTTGATGGCTGGCTGGCGCGGAGAATGAACCTCGTCACGCCGTTGGGAAAACTGATGGATCCGCTGGCGGACAAAATTCTGGTGAGCGCGGCCTTCGTGTTTTTCACGGAGCAAAAACTTTGCCCGGTGTGGGTCACCGCCCTGATCATTGGACGCGAGTTCCTCGTCACAGGCCTGCGGCAAATCGCGATCGAGGCCGGACAAGTGTTGGCGGCTGACCGCTTGGGCAAATGGAAGACCGGGTTCCAACTCGCCTATCTGATCGCAGGCTTGCTCTGGCTGACTGCAAATCACTCCAAGAGCCCGGGAGCGATGATCGCATGGCTAGGGAATCTAGCCCGACCCGCCGCCGACGGTGGCTGGCTACTACCCTTTTTCCTCTGGATGGCGGTCGCCCTCACGGTCATTTCCGGCTGGAACTACCTCTGGAGCGGCCGCTCTTTGCTGAAAGGCCGGGCTTAGCCGATCTGCGCCGTGTAAGCGGCGGCATCCATCAACGAAGCGACATCCGCGGCGTTTTTCACCTTGAGCTTGAAGATCCAGCCCTTGCCGTAGGGATCGGTGTTGACCAGCGAAGGGTCCGCCTCGACGTCGGGATTCACTTCCACAACCTCGCCGCCGATCGGGGCATAAATGTCGCTGGCCGCTTTCACAGATTCCACCACGGCAGTTGGATCGCCGGCGTCCACGCTGCGGCCCACGGCAGGGAGTTCGACAAAAACCACGTCGGTCAGTTCTTCCTGAGCGTGATCGGAAATTCCCACCGTGGCGAAGTCGCCATCAAGGCGAACCCATTCGTGTGAGGTGGCGTAGCGGAGGTCGGTCGGGTTGTTCATAAGGTAAAAGCTGAAAGTTGAAATCGGAAAGGCTGAAAAAGACTCAGGCGGATGGCGCGGGTTTGTAAAAAGGCTTTTTGACGACTTCCGCAGGGAAGAGTTTACCGCGGACTTCGATTTGCAGCGGGGTACCAATTTTGGAGAATTCGGCGGGCAGGTAGGCCATCCCGATGCCCGCCATCAACGACGGCGAAAGTGCACCGCTGGCCAGTTCGCCGATAACCGCTCCATCTGCGGTCAAAACGGGATAGTGGGCACGCGGCGGCGGGCCTTTGTCGAGGTAGCGCAGTGCGGTCAGCTTCACGGCGGGACCGTCGGCTTTCTGGCGGACGAGCACCTCGCGGCCGACAAAGTCGCCCTTTTCCAGATCGCAGAAAAAACCGAGCCCCGCCTCGATCGGCGAGCGCTCGGGAGACAGATCGTTGCCGTTGAGCGGGTACCCCATTTCCAAGCGAAGCGTGTCGCGGGAGCCAAGCGCGCAAGGTTTGGCACCCGCGGCGAGAAATTGATCCCAGTAGCCAATCGCCTCGGCGTTAGGGCAGAAAAACTCGAATCCGTCCTCGCCCGTGTAGCCGGTGCGGCAAACCACTGAGCCAGCAGCAGTGGTCATGATGCCGTTGCGCGGCGGGAGCGTTTCGTTGGGGAAAACTTTCGCAAAAACTTTCACCGCAGTCGGCCCCTGCACGGCCATGCCAGCCCACAGATCACTCTCGTTGCGCAAGATCACGCCCTCGCCTTGGCGCGACGCCATCCAGAAAAAGTCCTCCTCAATCATTGAGGCATTCACCACCAAGAAGAACTCCTCTTCGCCCGAGCGATAGGCAATCAAATCGTCGATCACGCCGCCCTTTTCGTTGAGCATCAAAGTGTATTGCCCCTGCCCCACTCCGAGTTTTTGAATATCATTCGTCAGCAAGCCATTCAACCACGCAGCCGCCGTCGGCCCGCTGACGATGAACTGGCCCATGTGGGAAATATCAAAAATCCCGCAGGCCGTGCGCACTGCCGTGTGCTCGTCGATGATCGACGTGTATTGCACCGGCATGTTCCAGCCAGCAAAAGGAACGAGGCGGGCACCCAGCGCCACATGGGCGGCCTCGAGCGGAGAGCTTTTCAATTCAGAAATCACGCCGTGCAGACTGAAAGCACAACCCGCGCTTGTCAATCAGCGGGAAAATAGGCGCCGTGAAATGATATCCGCCACCCGTTTAAAACCTTGACTCGCAGTGCCTAAAAATTAATGATTCCCCGTATTTAGATAATTCGCATTGCCATGAAAACTCACCTCTTGCCTTCATTTCGAATCGGCATGTGCATGTCACTGGTGTTGCTGGCAGCGATTTTCCTTGGATCGGCCAGTTCACTGTCCGCTGCTCAGGGCCGATGGAGGGCATTGAACCTTCAGGTGGCGGCAGACCGCCAGACGGCCACCGTGACGGTGCCTGAAGGCTTCGCGAGAGTGTCCCTGCAAAGTTTTCAGCGCCCGGGCGGCTGGAAAACCGTGACCTCTCAGGGCGAAGTTACCGGCTCGTTCACGTTCAATCTCACATCGAACAGCGCAAAAATCAAATGGAGGGCACTTGGTCTTTATGTCGGAGGCACCCTGTCCAAGGGCAAATTTCCGGCGAATTTTTACAAGGGCCAAAAGAGCTTCGGCCCTGTTAAGTCAGCCGCTGCATCCAGCCTAGCCACGGTTCGCATGGCCTATGCGGATGCCCTGCCCAGCATGATGAGCCCGCAAACTCCGGTTGACGAGGTGCCAACCGTCGTTCCGGTGGAAGCAGACATCTGGAAGGTCGATGGCAGCACCGTCTATTTCTTCAACCAACTGCGAGGTCTTCAAGTGCTCGATTTAACCACTCCCTCTGCTCCGCAACTCACTGCCTCGCTGCGGCTTCCCGCAGTCGGGCAGGATCTCTACGTATTGCCAGCAACCCAGGATAACCGGACGGCGATTCTGCTGACCCAAGTCGGGTCGTGGGAAAGCGGGCAATGGACTCGCATCAATCTCGTAAAAATCTCCGGCGGCAAGGCCGAGATCACCTTCACTCAAGACGTCCCGGGCTATTTGGCCGATAGCCGCATGGCGGGTAACCGCCTCATCTTGGCGACCACCGAATATGGCAACCAAAGCCACCTGACCGAGTGGCAAATCTCAGAGGACCTAGCGCCCGCTGCCGCTGGTGAAACGCTGATCGAAGGCATTAGCCCGCTCATTTCCTCGGGTGCCGACTGGCTGGCGGTGACGACCACCCCGGACGGGCTGTGGAATGTTTCCGACGTATCGGTGTTCGCAGTTCGATCGACAGGCTTGATCCCGATGGCCCAGGCAATCCGCACCGAAGGGGCGATCTCGAACAAATTCAGAATCCAGTGGAGCAACAATGTGCTGACCACGGTTTCACAAAGTCGCGGTGGCGAATGGGGCTGGACTCCCAAAACGATCCTTGAAAACTTCCGCGCTTGGTCGCCCGATGCCATTCATCCGGCGATCGTCGAAGATCGCTTCCTCGGACGGCTTGAACTCACCGAGGCCAACGGCGAAAGCCTTTATGCCACCCGCTTCGCAGGCGACAAAGCTTACATCGTGACCTTCCGGCAAACCGACCCGCTGTGGGTGGTGGATCTGACCGATCCTCAAAATCCCGTGGTCGCCGGCCACCTCGAGGTTCCTGGCTTCTCCTCCTACCTGCAACCGATCGGCGATCTCCTGTTTTCGATTGGCTTGGAGTCAGGCAAAATCGCCGCCTCGCTCTTTGATGTAAAAGATCCAGCCGCCCCCAGTTTGCTCAGCCGGGTTTACTTGGGAGAGCTATGGTCATACAGTGAGGCGATCTGGAACGAAAAGGCACTGAAAGTCCTCCCCAACGCCGGTCTGGCCATGGTCCCGCTTTCGGCGAGTTATTGGACATCCGGCACCGCCGGCATTCAACTGTTGGACATCGATCTCAGCACCCAGAAACTAAGTCTGCGCGGGAAAATTGCCCACGAATTCGACGCGCGCCGAGCCGACTTGATCGGCGATGCGGTGGTGTCCATCTCGCAGCGGGTGCTGGAAGTCACCGACATCTCAGACCGCGATGCTCCAGCGATGCTCGCCGAGGCCTCGCTCGCTTGGCCCGTCAACCGGGTGCTCGAAGTCGGCAACCACCTTTTCCAGATCGAGGACGGCCAATCCTTCGGTGGCGGACGCGCGACGCTGCGGGTGTCCCCTGCCAACGCTACGGAAGCGATTCTCTCCGAAACCGATCTCGGCGATGGTGTCGTCAAGTCAGCGGAGTATCGCGATGGCAAACTCTACGTCCTCCGCCAGATTGGCTCGGCGTCCCCTTGGATGTATTGGGCCCGCTTCATGGGGGACGCTGGCAATCAAGCAAACCAGCTGATCCTCGACATCTACGATGCGTCTGCCGCTCCCTCACTCACGTTGCTGGGTTCCTGCTCGGTATATCCCAAGTCCGGCGCACAACTCGCTTGCGACCACTTGCTCTGGCCCCAGCCAAACCGCCCCGCCGTGGCTATCAATTACCAATACTCTTACGGCTTTGGAATGCACCCCATCGACCTCATCATGCCAGAGCCAGTGGCTTTGCCAGTCGTCACCCCCAAAACAACAACAACAACAACAACAACAACACGCTGGGGATCATTTTTTAAGACAATCTCCAAACCACAGCCAGTCGTAGCGATCTATAATCCAAAACCCTACTGGATTCCGCAAGAAGCTCCGCAGCTTCTACCCTTCGACGTGTCAGTGCCTAGCGCGCCTGTAGCCCAAGCCCCCGTTGACCTTGCCCCCTCGGGATCCATGCTCAACAGCGCCATCGAGGCTGCTGATGGACTCGTCGTGGCCGGAATCACCCAATGGAAAAACGCGACCACAGGCCAATGGCTCGATTCCAGCCAAGCCGCCCAGTCCCTCTCCGTCCTTAAAATCGCTCCCTTCGGAACTCCAATCACTCGCCCAGCCATCGACCTGCCGGGGGAACTCTTTGCCATCAGCGAACTCGACGCCAATGGCTTCCTCGCGTTCACCCGGACCATGGACAGCCAAGGAGCCAAAACCATCCAAGTCAGCGCCTGCGACGGATTCGATGCATTCCTGATTACCAGCCTGGCCGAACCCGCAGATGCCGTCTCCACCGTCGGCGGACGTCGCATTTTCACCACCAGCGCAGACGGCGTACAACGCCGGCTTCTGGGAGACTCCGGCAAATTCACCACCGAGCCCGCGCTGCAAATCGGCTGGAAACCCGACGCGCTGCGCTGGAGCCAAGGCGCCCTCACCGGCACCAAGTGGGATTCCATCTTCGCCGCAACTGCCACCTACGAGACGGCAAAAGTCTGGGACTTCTCGACATGGAGTTTCTCGCTGGATCGCGTGTCCGTCGCCGCCGATGGCGATTTGCTGATTCCCTTCGGCGATTACGGGGCCGAACGGCTGGATCGCTGAGATGGAAAGCGCAACCCGCGCTTGTCAATCGGCGTTAACCCGCGATGTTGGGCGCAGATATGACCGTCTTCGATCGACTTGAACGCCGCTTCGGCTGGCTCGCGTTCCCCGGCTTCCTGCGCTACTACGCCTTGTTCCACGTGCTGGTTTTTGTCCTGCAATACATCCGGCCGGACGTCGGGCAGCTTTTTGAATTCGACCGCGCCAAAATCCTATCCGGCGAGGTCTGGCGCGTTGCCACCCTGTTCTTCGCCGGTTCCGAGTTTGGTGGGCGCAGCCTCATGTCCATCCTCTTCCTGTTTTTTGCCGTCAGCTTCTTCTTCATGATCAGCGACGGATTGGAAACCGCGTGGGGCAGCTTCAAGGCCTCGCTCTTCTACTACACCGGCATCCTCCTCGTGCTGGCGGCGAACTTCGCCTATCCCTTTCCCATCCCGTCCAGCGGCACCGCCCTTTACGGTGCGGCCTTCCTCGCTTTCGCCACGCTCTACCCCAAGGTCGAGGTCCGGCTCATGATGATCCTCCCCATTCAGATCCGTTTCCTCGGGATCTTCGCCGCCGTCGGCATCATCCTAAACGCCGTCAGCCAGCCGATTTTTCTCCCCTACTACCTCGTCGCCTTCGCCAACTACATCCTTTGGGCCGGCATCCCCGCCCTGCGCGGCACGGCCAAGGTCATCGCCTCCGGGCAGCGGAAAAAACGTTTCAATGCCGCCAAAACTCCCACCGACGAAGCCTTCCACACCTGCGCCGTTTGCCGAAAAACCGACCTCTCCGATCGCCACCTGGATTTCCGCATCGGCCACGACGGCCAAGAGTATTGCAGCAGCCACCTGCCCGAGTAAGCCAGACAGCGCTTCAAAAAAAGCAATCTCAGGCCTCAGTCCCTCCGCCGCAGTTTGAGGCGGGATAAAGCCCGAAACCACAACCCGCTGCGTGCAACAACTCGCCAGCCCGCCCGGTTTCAATCACCGCTTGGTGGCCGGCCGCCATTCTGCTAGGTTCACTCCCGTGACCGACTCACCTGCTCCCGCACCCCTGAAATACGTCATGCTCGGCAACGACACCGCCAGCACCGCCGAAAAGCTGGCCGCCTACACCGGCCACGTGCCCTGGAGCTATCTCGCCCCCCATGCGCTCACCGGCAGCCTGTATTTTGTCGATCCCACGCTGAAACTCGAAGACATCGGTGCCGCGATCTCCGCCAACCAGACCGACCGCGTGCAGGCGTGGCTCAAAAACGGCGACCTCGTTCAAATCGAAGCCCTCCACGCCACCCAGTGGAAAAACAGCGGCACCGAGTTCGAGGCGCTCGTGGTCTCGCCCTTCGTCCTCTGCCGCCCCGTCTGAAGCGCGCCCCATAGACCCGCTCAGCGGCAGAACTGCTGATAAAACGTCACCCCCGCGATCGCAAAACCCACTCCGGTGATGATCACCCGCACCGCCCGCTGCGAGATCCGCTGCGAAAAATGCGCCCCCAGAAAGTACCCGCCCAACGCCCCCGCGCTCATGATCAGCGCCCGCGGCCAGTCCACCAGTCCCGCCGTGATGAACCACAGCGCCGCCACCAGATTGATCAGCGCCCCGAGGATCGTCTTCAGCGCATTCATCTCGTAAATATTGCTCAGCCCGATGAAGCCCAGCGATGCCAGCATCAGGATGCCGATCCCCGCGCCGAAATACCCACCGTACAGCGCCACCGCAAACTGGAATAAAATCGCCACCGCCACACTCTGCTGCCGCACACCCCCGCGGCCATCCAATCCCGCCCCCCGCCGAAATGCCCCCTGCGCCAGAAACAACAGCGTCGCGAATAAAATTAGAAACGGCACCAGCTTCCCGAACATCTCATCACTCGTGCGCGTCAGCAAAATCCCCCCCATCAATCCACCCAGCACACTCACCGGCAGAAACCGCGACAGCCAATGCTTCACCATCGCGGCGTGGCGGCGGTAACCAAAAATACTCCCCGCCGTCCCCACCACCAGCGCCACCGTATTTGTCGCATTTGCCACCACTGGCGAAACCCCCAACAGCAACAACACCGGAAAAGTCACCAAGGTCCCGCCACCCGCCACCGCATTGATCGCTCCCGCAGCCGCCGCAGCGATCAAAAGTCCGATGATTTCAAAAGCGTGCATCTGCAAAAAAGGTCGCCCCCATCAAAGCCCCTACCGCCGCATCCGAACAGCAGAATCCGCCCAACCTTCGCCCACCTCAAAGAGAGAGTTTCGGAAGCCCGAAGCCGGCGAAAAATCTAAAACTCTGAAAATCATGAACTCCGATGTGAACCCTCTGATTTTCGTCTTTTGCCACGCGTCAACCGGTCCCGTTCGCGCGCCAACCGGTCCCGTTCGAGCGTCAACACCTTCGGTTGACGCGTCAACCGGTCCTGTTCGAGCGTCAACCGGTCCCGTTCGAGCGTCAACCGGTGCCGTTCGAGCGTCAACCGGTCCTGTTCGAGCGTCAACCGGTCCTTGGCGAGCGCAGCAAAAGACCGCAAATCTCGCATCTATCCGCAGATTCGCGCTGTAACAGCAATCAAAATCCAAAACCTACCCTTATCCAAATGACATTCATCCAATAAGAACTAACTCAAATATCATCATGATGAATAGCCTTATCTAAAACACAGCATTATGCTTAGCGAATTTTGGCAGCCTTCAGAAAAAAAGTTAATACCACACCCACCAACCTAAACCCACCTAAAATAATCCACAAATACCACCAAATCAATGAATTGATTTTATTATGTAATGCAATATTTTGAATATGCAGCCCCATCCGGATAAAAAATCATCGTTTGCTAAAAGTTTTTTCTTGTGCGAACCCATATTCAAACTCATAACTCAAACCGTTACGCGAAGTGAATGGGTGAACTAACGATCCTTGAAGCGAAACGTAACCATCTACTACAACAACATGGCAAAACATAGCCTAAATAATGTGTCCACCCGCCGTACTCAATTCATCGCCGCTTGGCGTGAACATGCACCGGAAGCGACGTTCGATGGAAGCACCCTGGCCCAGTTCGAAGCGGAAACGCTCGAACAGATCAGCGTGAGTCTGCTCATGGAAACCGCGAAGGCCCAAATCGCGGGATTGATGATGGATCGAGATCAGGCCCATGCGGCGATGAACCGTAAAATGGTCATGGTTGCAAAAGCCGTAAGAGGGCACCTCGAGTACGGGGAAGACAGCAAGGTGTATCGCGCCATGGGCTACGTGCCACTGAGCGAGCGCAAGAGCGGCCTGACCCGTAAGTTGAAAGCCCCAACAAGCCCCGCCGTAAATGTCGCCTGATTCAGCTTACCAGGGCTGAGGAATCCAGGCGCCACTTCGGCAGGACTCGAAAAAAACAAAAACCATCGCTGATGGTACCACCGTTCCCCGCAAGGGGGCGGTGGTTTTTTTGTATCGGCCCCGTTTTGGATCTGCGCTTCGGTGCCGAATCGACGCGGGGTTAGGAGTTCAGGCTTTAGCCTGTCTTTTGGTAAATGAAAAACCTCCTGAAGGAGGGACTCCTTGCGGGGGAAATACGGCTTCAGCCGTAGTAGGGGCGGAGCATCCAGTAGCAGACGGGGCCGGTGAGGGCGACGTAGAGCCAGAGGGGGAACACCCAGCGGGCGAGCTTGCGGTGGGCGGCGAAGCGGTTGGTCCAGCCGGCGATGAAGGTGAAAAGGATGAAGGGCAGGCTGAACGCGGCGGAGGCGATGTGGGTGCCGAGGAGGAGGAAATAAACCGTACGAATGCTGCCATGGCCGCCGAAGGGGGTGGGCGCGGTGGTGACGTGATAGGCGACGTAGGAGAGCAAGAAAAGGATGGAAAGCAGCATGGCGCCGACCATGGTGGCGCGGTGGAGTTTGACCTTGCCGAGTTTGATGCAGCTGAGGGAAACGACTAACAGCACCGCGACGGCGGCGTTGAGCGCGGCGTGGAAGGGCGGCAGGCAGGCGGTGGACCAACCGGCGGGCAAAGGTAGCTGGATTTTTTGCATGGCGACGACCAGCAGCAGGACGACGGCGGAGAGAATCCAGGCGGCGACGCCGAGTTTTTTCGAGAGTTCCGTCTGCGGCTTGCGGGCCAGCCACTGATTGATTTCGTCGTTCATGAGCCGGAGTGTTATTTTTTGTTCAGCTCGAGGCGGATGCGGGCGAAGAGCTCCTCCTTGAGCTTCTGGTAGAGTTCGGGGTCGAGCTTTTTACCTTGTTCGGAGCGGGCGTCGGCGAGCGGCCATTTGCCGATGACTTTGAAGTCGCGGTCGACGAGGATGAAGCCGAGGTCGTGGGCGTATTTGCCGTTGGACTCGATGTCGGTCGGGTCGGTGCGCTGGCGGATGCCGAAGAATTTCAGCTCTTGTTCGAGGTAGGTGTGGGTGGTCTTGGCATCGCCGGCATTGAGGAACCACCAGTTTTTGGAATCGGCACCGACGGCCTTGGAATAGTCGGCAAGTTTTTCGGGATTGTCTTCCTCGGGGTCGACGGAGATGCAGGCGATGTGGAAGTCGGGATTACCCTTGAACTCGTCGTAGATGCCGCGGAGGTCGGCACCGTTGCGGATGGCGCAGTTGGGGCAGACGGCGAAGAACTCGGCGACGACCCAGACTTTGCCGCGCAAGTCGGAGAGTTTGACAGGCTGGTTGTCTTGATTGACGGCGGGCAGATCCTTGGCGATTTCGAACCACTGGGGCGCGGTTTCCTTGCCCGTGTCGATGACGACGGGTGCCTGATAGGGGGCGGTGAGGCCCGAGCGCAGTGACATGGCGATGGCGACGATGCCGACGCAAAGGACGGCCACGCCGGTATAAAAGAGAGCGATGGTGGTGGTGCGTTTCATCAGTTTTTAAAGGGTTCGGCGAGGAGCTTGTCGATGGTGTGATTGAGCAGGAATTCGAGTTGTTCGACGTTGCTGTTGGCGGTACCGGTCTTGGTGCCCTTGGCATCCCAAGCGGCGGCTTGGTCGAAATCGAAAGTGGCGATGAAGGGCTCGCCGCCGCGTTTTTGCGGGACAACGCCGCGGCGGATGTGGCCGTTTTTGTCGATCAGAACGATGGAGCCATCGTAGTCCCACTTGCCGCTGGCTTCGTTGGGGTAGGTGGTGGCCTTGAGTTCATTTTTGATGAACTTGTGGAGCGTCTTTGGCTCGTTGCTGCCGACCCACCACTGGGGCAGGTTCATGCCGTTGGCGGCGGCGGTTTCAGCCAAGGTCGTGCGAAGTTTGTCCGACGGTTCGGGGTCGATGACCAGCGAAACGAGGGTGAAGTCAGTGGTGCGGGCACGGGCGGCGGCAAGGCGCTTCATCACGGCGAGACTGCGCTGAGCGGCCTGTGGATCACGCAAGCTCATGACATTGACCGCGATGACTTTGCCACGGAGATCGACGAGGTTGGCGATTTGTCCATCCTGCCGCAGGACCCGCAAGTCGCGCTCGGGGGTGATGCGATAGGTGACGGCGGGGCGATCGTCGGCGGCCTGTTGCCGCGACCACTTTTGGTACGCGGTGAAAATCAAGACCCCGCCGAGCAGCATGATCGCGACGAGGGTGAGCGCCGTGTTGCGGAGCTTTTTGGGATCGCGGATAGCGGGTTCAAGACTGGGATCGGGCAGAGGCATGGCGTGATGGAAGTTAGGCGGGAGTGGGAATGGCGCAAGCGGATGCGGCTATTTTTTCGAGATGGAGATCTCGAACATCTCGGGCCAGCGTTTGCCGGTGATGAGCAGGTGGCCAGTGGTTTTGTCGTAGGCGATGCCGTTGAGGACTTCGGCGTGATTGGGCTTGGTAAGCTGTTTGCGCAGGCCGCTGAGGTCGAGCCAGCCAGTAACCTGTCCATCGGCCGGCGAGATGCGGACGATTTTTTCGGTCATGTAGACGTTGGCGAAGATCTCGCCGTTGATCCATTCGAGCTCGTTGAGATTTTTGATCGGGCGGTCGCCGTCTTTGACTTCGACGGTTTTTGTCACCGAAAAATCCTTGGGGTTGATGAACTTGAGAGTGCTGGTGCCATCGCTCATGATGAGTTGGCTGCCGTCGGTGGTGAGCCCCCAGCCTTCGCCCGGGTAGGTGTGGGAGCGAATGAGTTTGAAGGTGTCGGGCTCGAAGACATAGACGGTGTTTTCCTTCCACGTCAGCACCCACATTTCGTTGCCGATGACGGTGAGGCCTTCGCCGAAGACCGTTTTGGCAAGCGGGCGCTTGCGCAGGATCTTGCCGGTGGCGGGTTCGAGTTCGCGAACAGTGGACTCGCCATAGAGGCCGGTGCTTTCGAACAGGCGACCGTCTTTGAGCTGTAGTCCCTGGGTGTAGGCGTCGCCGTCGTGCGAGCGGACGGATAGAATCTGATAGCCGAGGTGATCTGGCGATTTCTGGCAAGAAACGAGGGCGAGGCTGGTGAAAAGCAGCGCGGCGAGGAGGCGATTCATGACGTTAGAGGGTGGTGAATTTTTTCCAGCATTCGAGGAAGCCTGTCGCAAAGTCGGCGGAATTCGCGGCGACCCATGCGGTAACTTCGGCGAGTGGAAACCAAGTGGCGGTTTCGATTTCGGCGGAGGGAAAACGCAGGCTGCCATCGTGGCGGGCGCGGTAGAGCCGGACGTGTTCCCAGCCGGTCGATTCGCAGGGGGCGATGCGGGCGATTTCCTCGGGCGCGGTTTCGGTGGTGATGCCCATTTCTTCGCCGAGCTCGCGAACGGCGGCGGATTCGTAAGACTCGCCGGAATCGAGATGGCCCGAAACGCTGGAATCCCAGACGCCGGGGTGGCGGTCTTTGAGCCGCGAGCGCTTTTGCAGCAGCAGATCGCCGCGTTTATTGAAGACAAAAACGTGGACGGCGCGGTGCAGCAGGTTTTGGGCATGGACTTCGCCGCGGGTGGCGGTGCCGGTCACTTCGTCGTTGGCATCGACCACGTCGAAAAGCTCCTCCGATCGCTGCGGCAGATCCTTGAGCGGATGCGGATCGTAAGCGCGGGTGAGATCCACCCACTGCGATAGCGTGAGCTCTTCGCCGCGGACGGTGGCAGAAACCCCGAGTTCGGCGATGATGTCCTCCCACGGCGGACCGTCGGGCAGTTGTTTTTTGAGCTGTTTGCGGCGTTGGGCGAATCCGCGGCGGATCAATTCGTCGAACAGGCGATAGTCGAAGGTGGGCAGGCCGTCGGTGCGCGGCGTGAGAACGGCGACGCTGGAATCGATTTTCGGCTGCGGGTAGAATGCCTCGGGCGGCACGGTGCGCAGCGGCTTGACCTCCCAGTTGGCCTGGGTGCGGAGGGAGAGGATGCCGTAGTCCTTAGTGCCGGGCTTGGCGGCGAGGCGGTCGATGACTTCCTTTTGCAACATGATCACAGCGCGCTCGAACGGGTGCGGGCGGCTGAGCAGGTTTTTCATGATCGCGCCGCCGCACGAATAGGGCAGGTTGCCGAGGAATTTCAGCGGGCGGTGCTTGAAGAGGGTGCGGCCGTCGAACTTCACCCCGTCGGCGTGATGAACCTCCACGCTGGGTTCATCGCGAAAGCGGTGTTTGAGGGCTTCGGCAAGGCGGGCGTCGAACTCGATCAAGATCAGGCGGCGGACTTTACCGACCAGATGTTCGCTGAGCGAACCGGTGCCGGGCCCGACTTCGACCACCGCGTCATCGGCGGTGATTTCCAGCTGCGAGACGATCCAACGCGCCATATTCGGGTCGATGAGAAAGTTCTGCCCCAGTTGTTTGCTGGGCAGCACTCCCGCGTGCAACAAAGCTTCTCGAATTTCGCGACCCGTCATGGCCGCCGTTCATGCGGTATTCCCGCCTGCGGTGCAACACCAAGGATT
>CAJXYV010000049.1 GCA_913063525.1 uncultured Verrucomicrobiota bacterium | reverse complement strand
GCCACCCGCCGGATGAATCTCCGCCACGTGGTCATCACCGCCGTGGCCCGCGACGATCTGCGCGACGGCGGCGCCGAGCATTTCAAACAAACGATCGAAGCCGTCCGCCAAGCAAATCCGGAAATCATCATCGAGGTGCTGGTGCCCGACTTCAACGACCGCGACTGGGCGCTGGAGATGGTGATGGATGCCCGCCCGCACATCTTCAACCACAACCTCGAAACCGTCGAGAGGCTCACCCCGCTGGTCCGTTCGCGCGCGCAGTACCAGCGCAGCCTCACGGTTTTGAAAAAAGCCAAGGCGATGGTGAACGGCAAAGTCGCCACTAAAAGCGGTATCATGCTCGGACTCGGCGAGCGCCACGAGGAAATCCTGCAAGCGATGGACGATCTGCTGGCCCACGACGTGACGGTGCTGACGATGGGCCAATATCTGCGCCCGACCCAGAAGCATCTGCCGGTGGTCGAGTACATCACCCCGCAAGTGTTCGACGAGCTGAAAGCCATCGCGCTGGCCAAAGGCTTCCGCCACGTCGCGAGTGGTCCGCTGGTCCGCAGTTCGTACCACGCCGCCGATTTCCGCCCGGAGCTGGATGTCCTGGAAGCGATCGAAGCCGACGTCCGCGCCAACCAAGGACTCGAACTCGGGCCGGAGCATCTTGCCCTGCCCGCCCTTTCGCCAGCCGTCGCCAAGGCCATTGCCTAAAAAATCGCATGCGCCACTGGTTGATCAAATCCGAGCCGGATGTCTTCAGCATCGACGACCTTGCCAAGGTCGAGCGCGAACCGTGGAGCGGCGTGCGCAATTACCAGGCGCGGAACTTCATGTGGAAGGACATGAAAGCAGGCGATCTGGCGCTCTTTTATCACTCGAATGCCAAGCCGCCCGGCGTCACGGGGATCGCCCGCGTCGTCGGACTGCCCTACCCCGACCCCACGCAGTTTGACGCTAGGAGCGAGTACTTCGATCCTAAGTCAAAGCCCGAGAACCCGCGCTGGTGGCTCGTCGATTTCGAGTTTGTCGGCCGTTTCAAGGAAATGCTGACGCTCGAAACGCTGAAGGCCGACCCCGTGCTTTCCGAAATGATGGTCTGCCAACGCGGCACCCGGCTCTCGATCAATCCGGTCGATCCGCTCCACTACAAGCGCGTCTGCAAACTCGCCGCTTGGAAGCCCTGAGCCGATCGCCGCACACACCGATTATTTTTAGATCCGGGAAAGACAAATCCCACGACAGGTTTCGCTCTATGGATGAAGTTAATCCCATGCCATCCTTGAAAGCTACTGCTGACACATCGCCCGCCGCTTCCGCATGGCGCGAATGGCTGGAGGAGCACGGCCCGAAGTTGTTGCTGTTCGCCCGCCAGCAGACGCGCTCCCACGAAGACGCCAAGGACGTCTTCCAAGACGCCTTGGTCAAGCTGGTCGAAAAAGTGCGCAGCGGCGAGTTCGTCGGCGGCCAGGAATTCTGGCAGCCCTACCTCTACACCACCATCCGCCGTCTCGCCATCGACCTGAGTCGCCGCGATGACCGGCGCAAGCGCCGCGAAGACAACGTCAGCGCCGATGCAGAATCCGAACAATACGATGTCTTCCACTCGTGGTTCGAAAGCGAGTCGTCCGACGATGAAACCCGCTCCCAGCTCGAAGAAAAACTCAAAGAGCTGCCCGCCAAGTTCTCCGAAGTCATCCTCCTGAAAATCTGGGGCGAGCGCACCTTCGCCGAGATCGGCGAAACGCTCGGCATTTCGCAAAACACCGCCGCCTCCCGCTATCGCTATGGGCTTGAAGCCCTCAAACGCAACCTTGGCAGCGCCCGCCGCCGTGGCGACCTTTCTCTCTAATCGATTTTGACCTCACGTCATGACTCCTGAACAAGCATCCCTCGAAGCCGAACTTCGCGAACTCCAAGCCAGCCCGCTCGATGAAGCGCTGCTCGCGCGGCTCGAAGCCGCGGCCGATGACACCTTGACCCAGCTCAGCCCCGAGGAACTGCGTTTCGAAAAATGGCTGCACCAATCTTCGCCGATGAAACTGTCGCCCGAATTTCTAACCAGCCTCGAAAGCATCGTCCGCGATGTGCCATTCGCGGTGGATGAAAAGGTCGTGCTTTTCCCCGGGGCCAACCCAGCCGCGCAGCCCCGCAAAACGCAGCGTCCACTGTGGGCTGCGGCAGCTGCAGTTGCGATCATCGGTGCCCTATCCGCGCTGGTGATGCCCGCCGCCAAGTCCCCCGCGCACGTCGTCGCCCAGTCGAATCCGACCGCACCGAACGCCAGCGCGGCGAATCCAAATTTTGTTCCCGCCAGCTTCAACCGCGGGCTGAGCGAAGTCCACGACGAGGGTGTCGTTTGGAAGTCGAACCACCAAGCCCACAGCGTGGTGCGCGTGGTTTACAAAGACCAGATCACCCTCAAGGACGCCAGCGGCAGAACCGTGCAAGTCGAACAGCCACGGGTCGAATACATGCTGGTCCCTGCAAAAACCGATTGATCCGTAATTTCTCAGACAAAGCATCTGATCTACTGCGGTCTTAGTAAGTAAACTATGAAAACGAAACCATCTTCCCTCATCGCAGCCGGCTGCGCGGCCGTTTTGATTTCACCTGCGTTTGCGATCGACGCGCCAGCAGACGACGCGCCGCCGCCACCCGCACTTGCCAAAAATGGCAAGACCCTACCCGAAATCAAACTTCCCGCCGCGCCCAAGTCCGCCGAGAAATCCTCCGCTGCATTTCTCGGAGTCGTCTCCGGCGACATCCCCGAAATTCTAGCAGATCACCTCAACCTCAAACACGGCGAAGGCATCATCATCCGCTCGCTGGTGCCCGATGGCCCGGCCGCAAAATCGGGCCTCGCCGTCAATGACGTGATCACCCGCGTCGCTGGCCAAGCCGTTGGAACCCCACTCGATATCTCCAAGCAAGTCGCCAGCCACAAACCGGACGAGAACATCCGCATCGATCTGATCCACCGCGGCAAAGCCACCCAGCTCGACGTCAGACTCGGCAACAAGCCCGCCGAACTTGCCGTAGCAGAACCCCAGTCACTCAATGCGCTCAATCTCGATGGCCTGCCAAGCGACTTGGCCGACCGGATCCGCGCCGCCATCGAAGGCAACATGGGAGGCATGAGCCTGCCGCTTGGCAACAACCCGGCCCCGTTACCCAGCCTGCAAGGCAACGGCAATATCCAGCTCCAAGGCGGCGCCACCCTGCGGATGAAAGACAACCAGGGCAGCGTCGAAGTGAAGTCCATCGACGGTGCCAAACAAGTCACCCTCCGCGACCAGCAAGACAACATCACCTGGAGCGGCCCGTGGAATACGGATCAAGACAAGTCAGCCGCCCCCGCCGACGCGCGGGTGCGCATCGACAGTCTCAATATCGACAGCAGTTTCAAAGGGAATGGCCTGCGCCTGCGGATGGGTCCCGGTGCCCAGCCGCCACCACTGCCACCTCTCGGCGAATAGCCGCAAACATTTTTTCATGGAATTGGGTTTCACACCCGCGTTCGGCAAGTCCGGGCGCGGGTGTGTTTTTTACAACGCCTCGTTGCATGGCCATTGGTTAAGAATTTTTAACCGCAGATGGACGTGAATGAACGCAGATGGAAGAGGGATGAAAGGGCGGGATTCTGATTTTTTTCAGACATCGTCTCCATCCATCCTCCCCTCTCCCGATCTGCGTGAATCCTGTCCATCTGCGGTTCAAAAATCCAACTCAACTCAATCTGCGCACGAAATCACCGCCAGCATCAAAGCCGCAACTCCCCCATCAGCTCTGCCCCCATTCCGCCTGAACAAGAAGGAGCCGTGAGAAGGATTCGAGGATTGCATCCGCCGACAAGCGGTGTTTGCTGAAGTCGAACATGACGTCCACCCCAGAACGCGTTTCTTTCCGCAGGTCGAGCCGCCGTGCTGCAGCTTCCCTTACTGCATCGATTCTTTTCGTGATCGGCGCGGCGTGGACCCGTGCAGAACCCGGCCCGCCCAATGACGATGCGGCCAAATCCTTCACCGAGCAAATGCGGGCGGGCCAGTTGACTTGCGCGCTCGGTATTCTCACCCAGATCCCGGACGTCTGGAGCATGACGGCGGATCGTCTCGACGCGGCATTCGCCCTGCCAAAGGGAGTCACCCTCAAGAAAAATCCGTACTTCCAGTGGCTGACCACCTCGCGCGACCGGGCGTTTTTCAACAAGCACCCGTACTCGAATATCGAGGTTGATCTGAAACTCTTCGGCGCAGATCTATCGGCCGAGGAGGTGGTGGTCGACTTCCTCGATGGCAAGCTCAACGGCATCACCTTTTCGCTCTATAACCGCGGCGACTCCGGCGAGATCACTGCCGATGAATTCCAGCGGCGCTTCAAACTCTGCGGCAAAACGATGAGCGAGATGCTGCAAGTCCGTCCCAGCGAACGTAAGGCTAACCCCTCCCAAGGACTGGTTTCGGAAGGCTGGGCCTGGACCTCGCCGCGCGGCATGGCCATGCTCGAATACAACCCGGAGGCGAATCAGGGCAAAGTCGAGTTTCTCCGGCTGCGGATCGCCCCGCGCGATACCAAGGGCGTCTTCGCCGCCGCTTTCCAAGGCCACGCGGTGACGGCCAAACTCTCCGAACTGCCGCTGAACGTCAAAAAATCCGACAGCGGCGATGTGTTCATCAAGGGCATCCCGATGGTCGATCAGGGGCAGAAAGGCTACTGCGTGGTCGCCACCACCCAGCGGCTTTTCGAATACTACGGCATCCCCGCCGACCAGCACCAGATCGCCCAGGCCGCTGGCACCGACGCCAAGTCGGGCACCAGCTCGCTTGCGATGGCCGAAGTGCTCGGCAAAATCGACTACCGCTTTAAAACCCACTTCAAAATCCTCGGCATGAGCAGCAACGAACAGCTTGTCGAGGTCGATGCCCACAAAATGACCGTGGGCAAACGGGTCAGCCAGGCGCAGTTCATCAAGGAAATCCACCAATACATCGACGACGGCATCCCCCTGCTGTGGGGACTCGATCTGGGCAAATACCCGGAAGAACCGCCGATCTCCAAACAAGCCAGTGGCGGCCACATGCGGATGATTATCGGCTACAACGACAAGACCGGCCACCTGATTTTCAGCGACTCATGGGGGGCTGGCCACGAAATGAAACGCATGTCCCTGGCCGACGCCTACAGCGCCACGCACGGTCTCTTTGCGATGCTGCCGACCGTCCACTGACGCCGCCACAATAGTTCCAACCCGAAATCTCCTCAGCAATTCCGTGAAGTTTCACATCTTCTTCGCCTTCGCGTTCATCTCATGCATTACCATTTCTATTGGCGCAGACTCCACTCCCGAAGCCAGCGCCAAGGTGGAAATTCACAGCTGTGAGGTCCAAGGGTTCACCCATCCGGGCATCGGTCTGACAAAAAAGACACTCGAAAACGCCCGCGCCCAGGTGCGGGCAAAACGCGAACCTTGGTTTTCCGGATTCAATAAAATCGCCGCAAACCCCAACTCCGCCGAGAAAGTTTCCTGCCGAAATCAAAGTCGAAATGATCCATCCAAGCCGGATTCGGATGCCTTAGACAGCCGCGGCATGGTGGCGAGGCTGGCACAGGACTCCGACAAGGCTTACCGGCAGGCGCTGATGTATATCTTCACCGGAAAGGAAAACTACCGAGCAAATGCATTGAACATCATCCGTGTCTGGTCAAAAATGGATCCTAGCAAGTTCAAGAGTTTTCCTGAGGATCACATCCATGCATCCTATCCGATCCAGAACCTGATCCGCGCGGCCGAACTGATGCGCTACACCAGCTCTTCCAAGGGTGATCTAGAATGGACGGAACAAGACACCAAAACTTTCACGGAAAACTTCGTAACCCCATCGTTGACCACGTTCCTTGATCGGAACGGTCACTTCATGAACCAAGCCGGCTATCCGATGGCAGCGGCCATGGCGGGCGACATCTTCACCAACGACAGAAAGAACTACGAGAGGCGCGTCGAGTGGTTCACGGCAAACAAAAACGCTCCCAACAAAGGATGGAGTTATTCTATCACGGACCTCGCTCGACTCGTGGATACAGATGCCCTCACCGGAAAAAAGGCAGACCACCCGCAGGTCCAGCTCATCGAAATGGGCCGCGACCAAGCCCACGCCGGTGACGACGTGGAGATCTTTATGAACATCTCGCGCATGATGAACGCTCAGGAAACAAAAGTAGATCCGGTGACGGGCACGATTTCTGGCAAGTCAAACGCCGTGGGTCCCTATGAGTTCCTCGATGACCGGATTTTGGCTGCTGCCGATTATTTCTGCCGATTCATGCTCGGCTACGACACACCGTGGATTCCAGCAACATACGACATAGCCGCAGACAGCAAGGTGCGCGCGATCTATCCGCGCATCGCCGACAACTACCGTGGCCGCATCCGTGGTTTCGATTTCTGGGATGCGCATTTTTACTACGAGAGTGTGAAAAGAACCGACGTGAAGCAGAAAGCTCCTTACTACCATGAGGCTTTCGCCAAACGCATTGTCCAGTCGGAGACCGATTGGCTATTCATTCCGGAAAACGTGAGTGGCGAAGGAGCCAGGGTACCACCCACCGAACAACAACCTGCTTCGGTGGATCTAGCGATCCGCTCCACCCAGTTCGATAAGAACGCATCCGTTGTTAAAGAAAGAGACCACGCATTTGTCCGCGTAACACCCGCCACGGAAGGCACACGTTTCGCCGTGCTGAGTTGCGATTCGAATCAAAAAAACATTGGGATGCGGATTCGTACGAACGGCCCCGCGCTGATCGAGATGTCGCGCTTCAGAAAATCCTGGCTGCTGCCTGATACGCGTAACGAGTGGCGCAATGTGACTTATCGGATGGATGATCTCGAGAAACTCGGCGACATCGTTTTCTTGACCGTGAAAGCACCCGCAAACACCGTGGTAGACTTCGATCAATTGATCCGCGAACCCCGCAACGGGGAATCCGCCCCTGAGTTCACGGGCGGCAACGACGAATTCTGCATCGTCAGCTGTATCGGCGTACCGGTCGAACTTGACCTCTCCGTGAAGGAAAAACGTGTCGTCTTCGAAAGCATCGACAAACCCGAAGGTGCCACGCTCAACAGCGAAACCGGAGCCTTCAAATGGACGCCGCGGCAGGTGGGAGATTTCACGTTTATGATCACAGCGAGTGACGGGAAATTCATTACTCCGAAAAAAGTGCACGTCATTGCTGCCGCTGACCGCTCCTCGTCACTCAGAGCTCTCACTGCGGTCTTCGACCCAAAGATTCGATACGTCCAAAGCACCCTGAAAAAATGCGAAGAACTGCACAACCAAATTGCCACTTCCATAAACGGGATAAACGATCGGGACTTCTCGAAAAAACTGATGGAATTGCAAGCAGCGTTCGACGGGCTACAACCACTTACTCCGCTTCTGACCGATGGCAGCATGAACTATCCCAAAGTGCTCGTCACTACCACTACGCAGCCCGGCGAGATCGCGTTGCTCACCGATGCGAATGATGACACCTTCGCCGTTTATACTTCCGCGAAGGGCCTAGGACACATCTTCGACTTCGGCGAAGATTTTCGATTTTCCGCTACCGCCTTTGCGGCGGAAGGACGTCTAAACTTCGAGAATCGCACCCAGGACGCCGCCTTCTTCGGATCGAATGACGGGAAAGATTGGGCGCAACTCACTCCTGAAATCAAGACGCTGCCCACTGAACTGACGCGCGTCGAAGTAAACAAAGACCAACGCGACAAGAGGTTCCGCTACTTAAAGTTCCAGAAGATTAACCAGAAGTCCGCGCCTATCTTCGAGCCGTCCGAACTGAGGATCTATGGAGAGCGGCACGAGGCGAAATAACCCCGGCCCGGAACATCCCCTCACTCCACATTTCAAAGCATGCGGGTGAATCGAAGTCCTAACTCCTACGCTTCACGGGAACATCGATTTCACTCGTCGCCGAAGGCTGGGCCTGGACCCCGCCGCGCGGCATGACCATGCTTGGATACAACCCAGAGGCAAATCAGGGCAAAGTCGAGTTTCTCTAACTGCGGATCGCCCCGCGCGATACCAAGGGCGTCTTTGCGATGCTGCCGACCGTCCACTGACGCTGTCGTGACGTTTTCGGATCAAGGGGGCCGCTTGTGGTTCTCAAGGAACCGCACTGTCGCAGGGGCGATTTCCGTGATGGCGGTGAGGGGCGGGAATCGGCTCGCGACCGACCCAACAGCCCACCCAGCTACGGAATCATCAGGGGCGGACGCGGATGTATTTTTGAATCCGCCGTGGGCGCGGCTCGCCGCCGTAGAGGTTCCCCTCGCGGTCGGCGGCGACAAATTCTGCACCGGTTCCTTTGACTTCGCGCGGATCGCCCCACGGGTAGGGAATGAAGGCGTTGACCCAGCCGCTGCGGGCATCGCCGATGCGGATGCCCATTTCCCAGCCCGGATTCTGCTCGTTGTCGGACTCGGAATCGGTCACGTAGATCTGGTCTTTGTCATCGAAGGAAACACCGCTTGGCCGGCCGAACTGCGTCCACTGGGCGATGAAGTTTCCTTCTTGGTCGAAGATCTGAATCCGGTTGTTGCCGCGATCGGCGACAAAAAGGCGGCCCTGCGAATCCAGCGCGATCGAGTGGGCCATTCGAAATTCGCCCGGAGCGTAACCGGTCTTGCCCCACGCTTTGATGAATTTGCCGTCCTTTGCGTATTTGACGATGCGGTTGTTGCCGTCATCGAAACTGTGGCTGTCGGCGACAAAGACATCGCCGTTAGGAGCCACCACCACATCGCTGGGGGAATTGAGGTGGGAAGGTCCGCCACCCATGACGCCGGGCGTGCCAAGGGTCAGCAGGATCTTGCCTTCCGGGCTGAACTTGATAACTTGATGGCCCCGCGTCCCTTGCGGCGTCTTTTTGGGAGCCACGCCATCGGTCACCCATACGTTGCCTTCCCGGTCGACATCGAGGCCATGCGGCCAGATGAACAAACCGCCGCCGAAGCTTTTCACGACGTTGCCCTTGAGGTCGAATTTGAGAATCGGATCGAGGTCCGAATCGAGGCACTCATCGCCAAACCGCTTCGGGTCAGTGGTCGTGCCACGGATGATGACCCACAGGTGCAAGCCATCCGGGTCCATTTTCAAATCGCCCACCGCGCCCATCGGCCTGCCGTCAGGCAGATTCGCCCAGCCATCGACCATGCGAAAGGGATTGGGCTGGGCTTGGGCGAAGGCAGGCCCGCCCCCGACCAGTGCGCAGCAAATCGCCAAGACGGCGATCCAAGCGATGTACTTAGGTGGACTCTGCATTGGTGGGGTAGGTGTTGCAAGGGGTGGAGTGATGGCGCGCCTGACTGGATTGACCTCCTTCGGTCCAGCCAGTTAGCACCCTCCGGGTAGTTTAATGATGGTCACTGGCGCGCCTGACTGGATTCGAACCAGTGACCGTCCGCTTAGAAGGCGGGTGCTCTATCCAACTGAGCTACAGGCGCTGTGGCGCAAGCTCATAACAAGCCCCGGCGGCGAAGTCAAAATCCGCGTGTGAAATCAGCCCATTTTGTTGCAATCCCTCGAATTGCCCTGTCGCTGCAGCTAATTTTACGGTGTCGGCTGATGATTTTATGGGGCGAAGTGCATTCTAGCTAGTGCACTGGCGCGGCAATTGCTACCCCATGGCCGCAGCCTGCGCCTCTCCGCCCCTATAAATCCCATGCCCAACCTTAAAGATAAAATCGGTTTCACGAAAAATGGCCCAGCAATTGCCTCATCGACCGAAGAGAATCGCTTGCGCGAGTTTGTGAACCTGAAGCTGGCGGCCCGCGGCTACCCGATCGTCGGCGACGAGGCGGATTATCCATTCTTAGACCTCGGCCGCTCGCTGATTGCCAATTTCCAAGAGAAGTCCCGCCTGCTCTCTGACTATCTATGCCCGGCGGATGCGTCGATCGATGCCTTCCTGCGCGACTATCTGGGCAGCGAGATCGTGGCGGAGGTTTTCCCGGATGCGATGAACTTGCTGCCGGCCAATCCACTGATGGCCGAGCGCCACGGCATCGCGCGGATGTTGTCGCTGCCGCCCGACGAGGACGAGTTCAAATCGTCCATTCTGAGTTCGTACCGGGTCCACCAAGGAGTCTGCCACAATCCGGCCAATGATCGGCGGACGACCGAGGGAGTCTTCCACGTGGCGGAGGGCGGATTGCCCGTGCCTGCCGACAAAAAATCCGTGCCCAAGGCAGTGTTCGCGCGCTTGCTGAAACAGGCCTTGGCACCGCCGCCGGAGATCATGACGCTGCCTTTTACGGGGACGAGCAAGCAGCCGGCAAAGGTCTTTGTCTCGCTGCTGTTGCGGCCGGTGGTCACGCCTGAAGTCCCCGGTGTCTCGCCAGAAAAATCGATGGAGATCCGCTTCTTCGCCCCGGGGAACTTGGTGAGCAATCTGGATTTCGTGGAGAGCATCTTCGGCAATGCCGGCGATCCATTCCTGCCCGACAATGACGCCCGCCTCGACACGGAAGGTTGGTCCGGCCACACGGGATGCGTCATCCTGGCGCCTCACCTCGTCACACTGACCAAGAAGGATCTCGGGCTGCCCCACGCGGCCGATGCGAGCCCGCGCCAAAAGCGCGAAGGCATGTGCTGGACCACGCCGGAGGAACTCTACAACGACGGCGGGGCATTCAAAATCACCTGCCGCGACAAGCGCGGAGTCATCATCACGATCATCGCCGACAACTACTACGGTTACTGTAAAAAGGAGGTGAAGACCCAGCTCAGTTACGCCGCGAACCTCTTTGGCAATGCCGAGGAAGAACACGCCGGCGGGGCGATCGCCTTTCCCAGCCTTGACCTGGGCGAAGACTTTTCACTCAGCAATTATGCGCGTCCCGTGGACCATAAGTTTTCAGGGTTAGCCAGCCGCTATGGCGAAATCTTCGACCTCCAACCCGAGGGCTACGGCATCGACAAACAATTTCCTAACATCCTCTATGTCCCCGAGGATGTTCACATCGACCTGCACAGTCAGGCCATCACCTGGGTCAATGAAAGCGGCCCGCAGAAGATTTCGCTGCAGCCTGCCATCACCTATGTCCTGCCCTCCGGCTACAAGGTGGAGATGGTCAAGCCCTTTGCCGGACAACGCTGGCGACTGATCGGTACCGCGGCAGAAGGCACCTTTTGCCACAAGCCATGCACCGTTTCTGGCGGTGGCAAGTCGGAGATTTCCAAGTCGCTTTCGGATGCGATGATCACCGCCGCCGTCCTTGTCACCAATCTTAAAAAGAATCTCGACGAGGCTTGGGACATCATCAACCACGACTACTCGGGCCGCTACCAGAATCGGGTAGATCCGAACAAGGCCGGCCGCCCTCTGCTGAGTCCGGATCGTTCCCTCGGTTCGGTCGTGCGATTGCTGACCCCCAATGTCGCCTACACGGACGAATATAATGCCTGGCTGGCCACCATCGGCCGCTCCGTGCGCGACCTCATTTTCATCATCAAGCGCTTTTACAAGCCGAACTGGGAAAGCGATTGGCGCCAGCGTTTCAGCGTCGATCTCATCAATGGCCAACCCGGCCGCCAATTGATCTATCGCCGCCAGCGACTGGTCACCCAGTACCTCCGCGTCGGCTTTAGCGAAGACGGCACCTGGCGCACGTTCAGCATCCGCAAGGACTTTGCCCCCGCCAAGAAGATCCAAATGGAAGACGACATCAGCGCGTCGATGGTCGTCCCGCACGATTCGGTGGCGGGGCTCCACCCCGACGTCACCAACGCGTCACTCAAGTTTGTTAAAAACTGCGAGTACCGCCTATTCCAGCGTCCCGACGACGCCATCCTCCGCGGCTACGACCAAAAAACCGAAAGCGACTTCAGCCAGGGCGGCCTGTTTTTCTCGAACTATGAACCGATCGACCGCCCGGCAGCCGAAGCGATGGTCAAGGATGCGATCCGCTTTGAGCAGTTCACCTCGCCGCTGCGCAAGATGCTCAGCAGCTTTGTCGAGAATGGCAAACCCGACTATGTCGTCAGCTCCCACCTGCCGCGCATCGTCGATGGCAAGCCGACCAAGAACCCGCGCTATCTGCAAAACCGGCCGGACTTGGAAGACCCGCGCAGCGTCTATCTCGCGACCATTGGCGCACGCCTATTCCGCCGGCTGCCGCTGGATGCCGCGGTGCCGATGCCGGTGAACTCCGTTCTCGCAGGTCGCAGAAACAATCCTCCCGACGAGGCGGCGGGCATCCGCGCGCTGGCTGTTTACAACCCGATTCACTATCAGGAGCTGCCCGAGTTGTTCATGGATTTCATCTCCTCACTCACCGGCAAAAGCCCGTCGACCACGGGTGCAGGCAGTGAAGGCGCGCTCACCAAAGGCCCGTTCAATGCGATCCTGCCGATCCACGATGTCAACGCCGCGCTCGTTTCCTCCCTGCTCACCGGCTACCACGGATTCACCAGCGCCGCCGGCCACATCGGGCGGAAATACCGCGTCGACCATGACATCAGCCTGCTCGTCCCCGAAGTATGGTCGCGCATGTTCATCCCCGAACGTGAGCCCGCCTACCTCATCGAAAACGGCTATCTCGAAAAGATCGAAGACTTCCAACACGACGGCAAAACCATCGAGGCCAGCCGTCTCGGTTACCGCATCACCGAAAGTTTTGTGACCACGTTTTTCGGTCGGATCTTCTCCGCCGCCGACACGCTCTTCAGCGAAGACATGCTGCGCCCCGAGCTGCAATCAATGGAGGACTTCATCGACGGCCTCGACAACATCATCGAGACCCAGCGCCGCGTCGCCCTCAACTACTTTGAAGACGGCAGCATCGACACCGCCTGCCCACCGCTCAAGGCGCTGCTCCACCTCATGGCCTATGGCCAGTTCGAAGGAAAAACCATCACGGACCCCGCGATCCGCGCGCTGTTCACCCGCGAGTCGCTGCTTGCCTCGGACTGGTATCAGGCCCGTCTCGATGCCAAGGTCGTCGTCGATCGGTCGCTGTGCGAACGCCACGTCGCCTATCTGGAGTCGTTTCTAACAAAGCCTAACTACTACAGCGAACTGCGGCGGCTCAGCATCCATGAGCGCCATGCCAAGGCGAAAAACACCCTCGAACGCGTCAGCTCTCCCGCCTACCGCGCGAGCCTCGTCGGCATGACCGGCGCGGACCCTGCGCTGGTTTGATGGAGGTTAGGAGGCTGGCTGCGGATTGGGAATGATGCAAGCGATGAGAATGATACGGTCTGGAATCAGGCCTTCACGGCAGGTGACTTTTGCGGTTTGCTCAACCTGTTGCACATCCACGCTCGGATCACCGATGCATTTGCCCTGCTAGAGTCCGCGCTCGCCGCCTATCAGCTAGTCGAAGAAGTGGATCTCCCCACTGCCGCGCATCCGGCCAGCAATTCCTCCTCGCGCTCGCTTACCTCCCCGAGGTCACGGGCGGCGGCGGGATCAAGTCGAATCAGATCAGCAGCTTCTCGCAATCCCATCGGCTACATCGTTGCACCCTCAATTGCCGCAAGCCCCTCGGTCGAGAGAAGTCCTTGGGGGTTCTATCGCCGGGTGATTTGCTTTTACAGGCGAGGCTTCGGCCGTTAGGTATTCGGAATGATTTCAGAGAGTTTCACTTCCCGCCGCTTGCTTTCCGTTCTTGTTGTTGTTTTCTGCCTTGGTGGTTTCACCGCGAATGGGCAGACCACTGAGGAGGTAGCCGAATGGCGCAAGGCTGCCAATCAGGGTGATGCTAAAGCCCAATCAAGCATTGGAGTTTGTTATGCTGCTGGCGAAGGTGTGGCGAAAGACTTTACCGAGGCTGTGAAATGGTATCGCAGAGCCGCTGAGCAGGGTGATATCACTGCTCAATTGAACCTCGGACTTTGCTATGACAAAGGCAATGGCGTAGATAAAGACTCTGCCGAGGCGGCAAAATGGTATCGTAAAGCCGCTGAACAAGGAGATGCCGTTGCGCAGTTAAACCTTGGGATTTGCTATGATGATGGCGAAGGCGTAGTGAAAGACTTAGCCGAGGCCGTGAAGTGGTATCGCAAGGCTGCTGAGCAAGGTAATATCACTGCACAATTCATCATTGGTCTCTGCTATGATGATGGCGAAGGCGTAGTGAAAGACTTAACCGAGGCTGTGAAGTGGTATCGCAAGGCTGCTGAGCAAGGAGATGCTAGAGCGCAATTCAAAATCGGCAATTACTATGACCAAGGCAATGGCGTAGCGAAAGACCAAGCAGAAGCGGCAAAATGGTATCGTAAGGCAGCTGAACAAGGAAATGATAGAGCACAATGTATTCTTGGGTATGCCTATTCCAACGGTAATGGCGTAGCGAAAAATTACGTCGAGTCCGTAAAATGGTACCGTAAGGCCGCCGAGCAAGGACAAGCTAACGCGCAATGCTTACTTGGAATGTGCTACATCACCGGCGAAGGAGTGGAGGAAAATTCCATTTATGCTTACATGTGGCTTAATATTTCAGCAACTTCAGGTAATAAACTTGCAATAGAATCCATAGCAAACATCACAAAAGAAATGATTCCCGAACAGATCGCAGTGGCGCAGCGGTTGAGCCGGGAATGGAAGCCAAAGAAGTGAGTTCTTTCGATCACGCTCTGTGGTCTGCTCATATCAGCCTCGGTGTCGCAGGGGGCTCGTCAGCCTCATCTTGCGGCCACTGAAGCGGCGCGTAAATATCCCGCAGCATTTCGCGGAGTTTTTCGCCTGATGGACATGGGGGGTTCAAGGTTGGTTTTTCTACTCCTTGAACGCAGGAGCAGATCGGGACAGGAGTGTCCCGACTCCTTAACTTCAAATCGGCAGGAAGGTCGTGTGGCGGGGTACGCCGTTGAAAGCGCGGTCGAGTTCGAGACGCTGCGCCATGCGGGCGACGGCATGGCCGAGGATCTCGACATCGCCGCGCGCGTCGTGGCGGCGGATGTTTTGCTCGTCGATCCGCAGACGTGCGATGAGGTGGTCGAGCGAGTGACCGGTGCCGCGCTCTTTGCCGAAGAGCATCTTCGAAATGTGGATCGAGTCGATGCTCTGTACTTCGCGCATCGGCAAACGATGGCGGCGGCAGGTGGCGGCGAGGAATTTACTGTCGAAGCGCAGACCGTTATGGGCGATCAGGGTGGCGTCCCCTGCCCACGCCGAAAACTCGCACAGCACGTTCTCAGGCCGCGCGGCGTTTGCGACGTGGCGGTTGCTGACGCCGGTGTAACTTTCGATGAACGCGGAGATCGGCCGCCGCGGTTTGGCAAAGCTGGCGAAGGTTTCCGCCGGGCAGAGGCTGCCCGCGGAAAACCGCATCGCGGCGATCTGGATGAACTCGTCCTGCTCCGAATCGAGCCCCGTGGTTTCAAGGTCATAGATCACGAAGGCTTCCCCCGTGTGCCAGCGATCCGTCCAGTAGAACTGATGCGTACACTCGGGGCAAACAACGCGACTGCCCATCGCCGACTTGGGGCCTGATAAGCTGCGGCTGCAAGCGGGGCAGGAAACGTTCATGGATCAATTAGGCACCCATCGCTTTTTCCATCAGCGTGTTCATCCGCGACACGGTGTCGCGGGCGTCCTCTAACAAACCAGCGGCGATCAGCGAATTGTCGAGCAGTTGCAGGGCGACGAGCTTGGCGAGCTCGGGGTTCGAGTCCTTGGCTTCGGCGAGTTTTTTGACGAGCGGGTGGCGCGGGTTGATCTCCAACTCGACCTTGATCTCGTCTTTGAAGTTTTCGTCCATCGCCTTCATCATCTGACGCATTTGCGGGCTCATGCCATCGGTCGGCACGAGGGCGATGACCGGACTATCAACCAGACGCTTGCCACTGGCAACGGCAGTCACGCGGTCGCCGAGTTCCTCTTTGAGGAAGCTGCAGAGCGCGTTAGTTTGCTCTTCGGAAAGCGCGTCGCCATCGGCTGGCGCGTGGTCTTCGAGATCGACGCCGCCGTGGCGGATGGAAACGAGTTTTTTGCCGGAGAATTCGCCGAGCGATTCGACGACGTATTCATCGACCGCGTCGGTGAAGTAAACGACCTCGAGGCCGCGGGCTTTGAACGCCTCGACGTAAGGGCTGCTTTCGACTTGCTCGCGGCTGGCACCGACGAGGTAGTAGATCGACTCTTGGCCTTCCTTGGCGCGCGAAATGTAATCGGCGAAGCCGCAGACGGCACCGGGTTCGGTGAGGGAGGATTCAAAACGCAGCAGCTTTGCCAGTGCGTCGCGGTTTGGGTAATCGGTGGCGATGCCTTCTTTGAAAAAGCGGTCGAACTTCCGATAGAAACCGCGGTATTTTTCAGGATCGGCCTCGGCTTCCTTTTCAAGCATCTTGATCACCCGCTTGCTGATGACCGCGCCGATTTTGCGAATCAACGCGCTGTCCTGCATCGTTTCGCGCGAGATATTGAGCGGCAGGTCGGCGCTATCGACGACGCCTTTCATGAAGCGCATCCAGTCGGGCAGCAGGCCTTTTGGTTCGGCATCGATCAGGACTTTTTTCGAGTAGAGAGAGACGCCGCTCTCGATCTTGGCAAAGCCCATGCGCTCGGGGTTTTCGCTCGGCGCGAAGATCAGCGCGTTGATCGCGATGGGCGCATCGGCGCTGAAGTGGAGGCGGTAAGCGGGTTCGTCGAAGGCCTTGCAGGCGAACTGATAGAACGCCTTGTACTCGTCCTCAGAGATCTCGGACTTATTCTTCAGCCACAGCGCTTCGACCTCGTTGATGCGCGCGCCGTTGAGGAAAATCGGGAAGCCGACGAAGTTGCTGTAAGTTTCGATGAGGTGCTTGATGCGCGTTTCCTCGGAGTACTCGGAAAGCTCCTCCTTGAGGTGCATGACGATTTTGACACCGCGCGATTGGTCGGGGGACGCCTCGATTTCGTAGCCGGTTTTGCCATCGCTGATCCAGACGAGCGGCTCGCCGTCGGCCTGCCAGCTGCGGCTGTGGACTTTCACTTCATCGGCGACCATAAAGGCCGAGTAGAAACCGACGCCAAACTGGCCGATCATGTTGCCGGGCGTGCTGCCGCTATCCTTGACCGATTTCAGGAAGGCCTTGGTACCCGAATGGGCGATGGTGCCGAGGTTTTTGACCAGCTCCTCACGGGTCATACCGATGCCGTGGTCGGCGATGGTCAGCGTTTTCGCTTCCGCATCGGTGGTGATGTGGATTTCCAACGGCAGGGTCGGCTCGTGCACGTTCTTTTCCGTCGCCTCGATGTGGCGGAGTTTCTCCATCGAGTCCGAGGCATTGGAAATCAGCTCCCGCAGGAAGATCTCCTTGTCGGTGTAAAGGGAATGGACGACGAGATCGAGCAGTTGCTGGATCTCGGCTTGGAAGGTGTGCTTTTCAACGGTGGTTTCGCTCATGATTGATGGTGGGGGTGGTTGGTGAGAACGGCGTGAATCTAACGATCCGCGCCCGGCTGTCAAAATTTTCGACAGAGAAGACTGTTATTAAAAGAGAAGCCCCCGCGAGACAACTCGAAAATTGATCCAGAAATCTCACCGCAGGAACAAATCCTGCGTCTCACTGTTCCCAATAAACGAGGAAGCGGGTATCATCGCGGCCTTTGCGACCACTGTCCAAGTCCTTGCGACCATGGTCGATTTCATTGGGATCGTGGCCCGCAGGGCAGCAAAAAGCCCCGCACGAGCAGCACTCGGGCGGGGCTTTGGGAACTTTTTCAGCAAATGATCAGACGCCAGCTTCGCTGACTTCCGGCAGTGCCTCAGGTCTCGTGGAGACAAAGTCGAGTTCTTCGGAATCCGCTTTTTTGACGACGTTGACTGAGTCCCCGGATTTCACATCGCCACGAAGCAGGGCCTCGGCGAGTGGGTCTTCGAGGAAACGCTCGACTGCGCGGCGCATCGGGCGTGCACCGTAAGCGGGATCGAAGCCTTTGATGGCCAGAAGATCGCGCGCCTCGTCGCTGAGCGTGAGGGCAATATCCTTGTCCTTGAGGCGCTTGACCAACTTGGCGACCTCCAGGTCGACGATTTGATTAAGATCGACTTTTTCGAGCATGTGGAAGACCACGAGGCTGTCGAGGCGGTTGAGGAACTCTGGTTTGAAGTAGCGCTTTGACTCTTCGAGGATCTTGTCCTTCATGCCGTCATGGTCGGCTTCGTCTTCCGCCATGGCACCAAAACCGAGGGAGGTCTGGCGCTTGATGGTGGAGGCCCCGACGTTGGAGGTCAGGATGATGATCGTGTTGCGGAAGTCGATTTTGCGGCCCAGCGAGTCGGTGATCATGCCTTCTTCCAACACTTGGAGCAGGAGATTCATGACGTCCGGGTGGGCTTTCTCGATTTCGTCGAACAAGACGACGGAGTAAGGACGGCGGCGGACGGCTTCGGACAGCTGTCCGCCTTCTTCATAACCGACATAGCCCGGAGGCGAACCGATCAGGCGGCTGGCGGTGAACTTCTCCATGTACTCGGACATGTCGATCTGGATCAGCGCGTCCGCATCGCCGAACATGAATTCGGCGAGGTTGCGGGCGAGGTAGGTCTTGCCGACGCCGGTCGGGCCGAGGAAGAGGAACGAGCCGATCGGGCGGCGCGGATCCTTGAGGTCGGCACGGGAACGGCGCAAGGCCTTGGAGATGGCGACCACGGCTTCGTTTTGGCCGATGACGCGGCCCTTGAGCTCGTCCTCCATCTTGAGAAGCTTTTCGGTTTCCTTCTCTTCCATCCGGCGGAGCGGGACTCCAGTCCATTTGGAAACGACGCCCATGATGTCGTCATCGGTGACGGTGACGATCGTTTCTTCGGAAGAGGAGCGCCAGTTCTTGAGGGTTTCCTCGAGGTTCTTCTTGGCGGTCTTTTCGTCGTCGCGGAGGGAGGCTGCTTTTTCGAAATTCTGCTCGGCGATGGCGGCGACCTTATCGCGGTTGATCTGCTCGATGGCGGCTTCCAGTTCCTTGATCGCCGGCGGACGGGTCATGGTGCCGATGCGGGCGCGGGCACCCGCTTCGTCAAGCACATCGATGGCCTTGTCCGGCAGGAAACGCGTGGTCAGGTAGCGCGCGGTCAGCTTAACCGCAGCCTCGATGGCCTCGGGTGTGTACTTGGCCTTGTGGTGGGTCTCGTATTTCTCTTGGAGACCTTGCAGAATCTTGATCGCGTCCTCGACAGAGGGTTCGTCGATCTTGACCTGTTGGAAACGACGCTCCAGCGCCGAGTCTTTTTCGATGTACTTGCGGTACTCGTTGAGAGTGGTGGCACCGACGCACTGCATCTCGGCGCGGCTGAGGGCGGGCTTGATGATGTTGGAGGCATCCATCGCTCCTTCTGCGGAACCGGCACCGACGATGGTGTGAAGTTCGTCGATGAAAAGGATGACGTTCTTGACCTTGCGGATCTCATCCATGACGGCCTTGATGCGCTCCTCGAACTGGCCGCGGTACTTGGTGCCGGCGACCAT
>CAJXYV010000048.1 GCA_913063525.1 uncultured Verrucomicrobiota bacterium | reverse complement strand
GACCGGTTGACGCTCGAACAGGACCGGTTGACGCTCGAACAGGACCGGTTGACGCGTTGCCCGAGGGCCTGTCTCGAGGACGCGATTGTCCCTTTTTGCGCAGCAAAGGACCGCCAGCATCCTCCACCGGCGCTCGCTTGCTAAAGCAAGAACTCCATTTGGAAAAGCAAAGAGGCGATGCCGCATTTGCAGCATCGCCTCCCGGCAAAGTTTGATCCGTCAAGCATCAGCCGTTGCGGCGGCGGCGCGCGACGAGGCCCATGGCACCGAGGCCCAGCAGCGCAAAGGCCGATGGCTCGGGGACAGTTGCCGTGAAAGTCGCGCTGGAGGTTGTGAGGTTGTCGAACTCGAAATAGGCGCCTCTGACTACGATTTTGTCGAAGGTGGCCAGCAAATCCACACCACTGTAAACGTCGATATAGTTGCCTAGATTCGAGCATGAAAACCACGGTCCGAAGTATTTTGAAGGCGTGCCGAGGCTTACCGACAACTGGCCGTTTGCATTGGTGAATGCATAATTCCCAGTTCCGCCTGCTCCACCATATACGCTAGCGCTTTGGATACTCATTGGACCGGTGACCGCGTAGCCTCCTACTCCAAGTGATCCGGATGAGCTAAAACTGCCCAAGGAATTAAAATTCTCGGTGAGGTAAGAGGACTGGCTCTGAAACGCGGACTGCTGCACTCCGGTCAACCTGGGTCCGACGGCACGTCGACCCTCCCTTAGCGGCGAAAAGCGCGGAGTTTGTCCGGCGTGCCTAGCAAACTCCGCAGCGTGGCAACGGCAAGAAAAAGGACGAAACCCAAGCGCAATAGGACCTACGACGGACTCAACTCCATTGCGCTGACGCAAATCAGAACGGGAGAAACGCGATTCTCCCCTTCTCCGATACGATTATGAACGGGAGAAACGCGATTCTCCCTTTCTAAAACGAGTCGCAGTCCTTCACTTTCGTGCCGCCGTAACGCAGAAGTGAGGCGACGAACTGATGTTCGCCACTGCATCGTTGCAAACATCCGCCCGCCCAAAGGAAAAAGCGGCAAAGTCATTCCTCCTCGTGCGCTTTGAACCCGCGCTCTCAGCGGGAGGACTTGAGCGAGGTGATAGGGCATGGCGTGGATGGCGGAGGCGAAACACTAGGGAGGGTTGATCTCCGGTCAACCCGGGTCGACGGCACGTCGACCCTCCTTAGCTCGGTATGGTTGGCAAACGCAGGAGCCAGCGGCCGTAGAGCCAGCCGGCGATGCCACCGCCGAAGTGGCAGGCGTGACCGACTTGGAAAGCCGCGCCCATACCATGGGCGACGAGCGATTTTCCCAGATCCGAGGCGAGGGGCAAGTCGAAGGCGGGGTCGATCAGCGCGAGAAAGAGTTCCGCCGTGAGGATGCCGATCCCGAGGTTTTTACCCGAAATGGGCAGCGGCAGCATCCGCGAATCGGGGGAGAGGGTGGTGAGTAACAACAAGAGGCCGACTGCACCACCCGACAAGCCGACGAGCAGCGGCGCCCCTACCCCGCCCGCAGAAAGCAGCAAATGACCGATGGCTCCGCCGATCGTACCAAAAATCACGGCTTTTGCCATGGTGCGCGGTCCCGCGATGCGCTCGATCCGCGAGCCGAGCAGCAATGCCAGCAGCGCGTTCAAGACGGCGTGGCCGAGGCTGCCGTGGAGCAGGGCGTAAGTGAAAAGTTGCCAGAGTTTGCCGGCCAAGATGCCACCGCGGTTGAGGCCGAGCGCGACAAACCAGGCCCCGGCGGGCGCTTGGTTGGGCCCACCGACGGCGGCGACCAGCGCCTGAATCGCCAGAATCAGAATGGCCAAGGTCCACGACGCAGGGGCGTGGCGGAGCTGGCGCAGATGCCACCCCACATCGGAAAACGGCGCGCCAGTCGGGGTCATGACGGCGCGCGGTGGGCGGAGAATTACTTCACCACGTGGGCGCGCGGTTCGCGCTTGGCGACGTCATCGCTGCCACAGCTGGTGACAAACGGTCCACCTTCGAGCGGGGCGACGCCGGTGAAGGCGACGTCCGGCATGTCGGTGGGGCGACCGGCCAGCGGGAAATCCTTGCGCAGCGGGAAGTAGGGATAACCTTCCCACATCAGGATGCGCTTCAGATTCGGGTGGCCGGAAAATGGAATGCCCATCATGTCCCAGACTTCGCGCTCGTGCCAGTCGGCACCCACCCACAGGCCGGTGATGGAGGGTACGGTTTCTTCCTCGCTGACTTTGGCCTTGATCCGCAAGCGCTTGGAATCGTCGAGGGTGGCGATTTCATAGACCATCTCGAAGCGCGGTTGGTCGCCGAAGTGATCGAGACTGGAAACGTCGAGAATCATCTCGTAGCCGAGATCGTTGCGACACTTGGCCAGCACGTCGTGGAGCGAACCCAGTTCGACACGGACGGTCTGTTCGCCGCGGAATTCGAGGGTTTCCCAGATTTTGGCTCCAAAGCTGGCTTGGAGGGTGGCGACATCGGCGGCGGCGGACATGGTGAAATTCAGTTTGAAAAATGGGGTTCAGGCAATCTCTTCGATGAACGAGCGCTTCTGGTCGAGCATGGAGTGTTCGCCTTCGATCTTGGTTTGCAGTTTCAGCAGGCCTTCGATCAATGCCTCGGGCCGCGGTGGGCAACCGGAAATGTAAACGTCGACGGGGATGAGTTTGTCGATGCCCTGCAAGGTCGCGTAGCTGCGATACATGCCGCCGCTGGACGCGCAGGCTCCCATGGCGATGCACCATTTCGGCTCGGGCATCTGGTCCCAGATCCGCTTGACGGCGAGCGCCATCTTGTAAGTGACGGTGCCGGAAACGATCAGCACATCGCTCTGGCGCGGCGAAAAGCGCATGACTTCCATGCCGAAGCGGGAGATGTCAAAGCGGCTCGACGCGGTGGCCATCAGCTCGATCGCGCAGCAGGCGAGGCCCATCGGCATCGGCCACAGCGAGTTTTTGCGCATCCAGTTGATGGCGGCGTCCACGCGGGTGACGATGACGTTGCCTTCGATCTTGGAATCGTAGGCGGTGTGGAGGGTGTTGTTCGAAGGACTGACCATAATGCGTTGCGGCTTGGCGGGACTTTGCGCAGACGAACCCGCCGCCTCAAGTCGATTGTGAATTTTTTCATAATCTCTTTTGGCGACCGCAGCTCCAAAAACGAAAATGATTTCATCCGACAAAAAGATCCCTGCTTGATTGTTTGGTGAATTCTGTGGTTAGGTCGTCGAAGTGAAAGCCTACCTTGATTTGATGCGCGACGTGCTGGAGAACGGCGAGGTGCGTGCGGACCGCACGGGAACCGGAACGGTTTCCGTGTTCGGACGACAAGCACGCTACGACTTGCGCCAAGGATTCCCGTGCGTGACGACGAAGAAGCTGCACCTGCGCTCGATCATCCACGAGCTGTTGTGGTTTCTGCGGGGGGAGACGAATACGCATTACCTGAAGGAAAACGGCGTGACGATCTGGGACGAATGGGCCGACGCGGAGGGCGAACTGGGGCCGGTTTACGGCAAACAATGGCGGGCTTGGGAAACGCCGGAGGGACGGACGATCGACCAGATTCACCTGCTGATCGACGGGCTGAAGGGCAATCCGCACTCGCGGCGGCACATTGTGTCGGCCTGGAACGTGGGTCAAATCCACCAGATGGCGCTGCCGCCGTGTCACTTGCTGTTTCAATTTTACGTGCACGAGCCGGTGGACGGCGGACGGCCCGGGCTTTCCTGCCAGCTTTACCAGCGCAGTGCGGACTTGTTTCTGGGCGTGCCGTTTAACATCGCGTCCTACGCGCTACTGACCCAGATGGTCGCCCATGTCTGCGGTTACGAGCCACGCGATTTTGTCCATACTTTCGGCGATCTGCATCTTTATTCCAATCACTTGGAACAGACGGAACAGCAGCTGGCGCGCGAGCCGCGGAGCTTGCCGAGGCTGTGGCTCAATCCCGACGTGACCGAGATTGATGGGTTCACGATCGACGACATCCGTTTGGAAAACTACGATCCGCACCCGCACATCAAGGCGCCGGTGGCGATTTAAAGCCGATGTTCCGCTACGAAAATCGCGAGGATGAGTTGATCTCGAAGGTCGAGTTCTTGCGCCGACTCGGGCACTCGTTTTTGGTCGTTGGCATCTTGATCGGGGTGTCGTTGGGCGTGGGCATGATGGGGTATCATGTGATTGAAGGGCTTGATTGGACGGATTCGTTTCTGAACGCCTCGATGATTCTCGGCGGAATGGGGCCGGTCGATGCGATGAAATCGGAGGCGGGGAAGATCTTTGCCGGGGCCTATGCGCTTTATTCGGGGCTGGCGTTTCTGGTGTTGGCGGGCCTGCTGTTTGCGCCGGTGGCGCACCGGATTCTGCACAGTTTCCACTACGAGTCGGATCAAGAGGAGAAAAAATCATGAGTTTACACCTGACCGCCATCGTGGCAATGACGCCAGAGAGAGTGATCGGCCGCGCGGGAACGCTGCCGTGGCATTTGCCGGAGGATCTGGCGTTTTTCAAGCGCACGACGTCGGGACACCCGATCGTGATGGGGCGCAAAACTTACGAGTCGATCGGGCGGCCGCTGCCAAAACGGCGGAACATCGTGCTGACGCGCGATGAAAACTGGACCGCCGAGGGAGTGGAGGTAATTCACCAGCCGGAAGAGCTGGCGAATCTCGCCGGGATCGACGGGCAGGTTTTTATCATCGGCGGGGCGGAGATTTACGCGGCATTTTTGCCCCGTCTGGACGAGTTGCTGGTGAGCCACGTCTTCGAAAACTACGCGGGCGACACGCAGTTGCCGGTATTTGAGAGCGAATTTTCGAAATGCGAGGTCGTGGAAACGCACGCGACGTTCGAGGTGCGGCGTTATTCCCGTTGAATAAGGCCTGCTGTCGCACCCGAGTTTCGGCTTGCAACTTAAATTTTGCTGCACTATAAGTCTCTCCACAGCTTCTGACGAAAGAAAGGAGTGGGTCTCGCACCCACTCTTTTTTGTCCCCAGACATCAGGATCTCCATCGCAGACAACGCCCGCCATGACCAACGATATCGTCGCCCTCATTGAGTATTACGAAAAGGAAAAAGGAATCGACCGCAACAAGGTCGTTGCCGCTCTGGAGTTTGCCTTTATCTCGGCCTATCGAAAGATGGTCCCCGGTGCTGAAGCGATCGAAACGCTGCGAGCCGAAGTGAACACCAAGAAGGGTGAGACCCTCATTTTCGCGGGGCTGACCGTGGTCGATGCCGAAGATTATTCGGACAAATTCAACCAAGTGCCGCTGGCCACCGCGCTCAAGAAGAACCCGGAAGCCAAGGTCGGCGACATCCAGGAATTCAACGTCACGCCGAAGGATTTCGGCCGCATCGCGGTGCAAACGGCGAAGCAGACGATGATGCAGCGCCTCCGCCAAGCGGAGAAGGAAATGATTTACGAGGAATTCAAGGATCGCGCAGGCGACGTGGTTTCCGGCACCGTGCGCCGCTTTGAGCGCAACGACGTGATGATCGACCTCGGCAAGTTCGAGGGCATCATGCCGAACCGCGAACGCGTGCAAGGCGAAGACTACAACATCGGCGACCGCATCCGTGCCTACGTTCTGGCGGTTGAGAATGAAGGACGCGGACCTGAGATCATCCTTTCCCGCAGCCACCCGAACTTCGTCCGCCGCTTGTTCGAGGCCGAAGTGAACGAAATTTCCGACCGCACGGTCGAAATCCGCGGCATCGCCCGCGAAGCCGGATTCCGCACCAAGGTGGCGGTCTGGAGCAGCGACCCGAAGGTGGACCCGGTCGGCGCCTGCGTCGGCATGCGCGGTGCACGGGTCAAAAACATCGTCCGCGAGCTCAACAACGAGAAGGTCGACATCATCCGTTGGAGCGAAGATCCCGCGGAATTTGTCCGCGAGGCGCTCAAGCCTGCGGAACTCCGCTCGATCACGATCGACCAAGAATCGCACACGGTTCACGTCACGGTCGACGAAATCGACCTCAGCAAGGCGATCGGCCGCAAGGGCCAGAATGCGCGTCTTTCCTCCCGCTTGATGGGTTGGGACGTCCAAGTCCGCCGCGACGAGACGAAAGAAGAACAATTCAAAGAAAAAATCGGCGGTGCGGCGCACACTCTGGGCGAGCAACTTGGCATCACCGACGAACTCGCCAACAAGCTCACGCTGGCCGGCGGATTCAACCCCGAGCTTGTGGTCGACATGCCTGCAGACTACATTGCGGCCGCGCTTGAGATCACCGAAGAAGCTGCCGAGGCGATCCTCGTCCGCGCTCACGGCATCGTCAGTGGCTCAGGAGTCGCTGTCGCCAACGATTAATTTTCCACACACCTTTTCTTTTCCATTCCAATTTCATCACTTCCACAAACACCGCAGACAAGCCGGATGCCAAAAAACAGCGATAGCACTCCCAAGACAGGTAAGGTCCTCGATCTACTCGACGAGGCCAAGAAACCTTCACGCCGCGAGCGCCAGCGCAAGGAGGCAGAGGTCGTTCCGCCAGCTCCGAGTGTTCTTGATGCCCAGAAGGCCAACGCTCTGGACCTTTTCACCGAAGAAAAGAAGCCGAAGGTCCGCAAGACTGCCCGCTCCGAGAAGGCCGTTCTCGGGACCATTTCAAAAATTCTCGACAAGGCGGAAGCCCCCGCTAGCAAAGCGAAGTCGCCTGCGGTGCCGGTGGCAGCCAAGCAGATCGAACCCGAAGCGGTCGCGCCCATTGCCGCCGAGAAACCCATCCACGATGCGAAGCTGATCGTCATCAAACCACCGATCCTGATCCCTGATCTGGCCGCCCGTCTCGGGCTGAAGCCATTCAACATCATGGCGGACTTGATCAAGATCGGCGTCTTCCCTGCGCCAAACCAGCCGTTGGAGCCAGAAATCGCTGCCAAGGTCTGCGAAATCCACGGATTCGTGTTCGAGCGCGAGAAGCGCGACAAGGACAAGGGCTTCCACAAGGTGGAAGAAGTCATCAAGGAGCCAGAAGTCGTGATCGAAGAACCGATCGACCTGATGCTCGATCGCCCGCCGATCATCACGATCATGGGCCACGTCGATCACGGCAAGACTTCGATTCTCGATTTTCTCCGCAAGACCAAGATCACGGCGGCCGAAGCGGGCGGCATCACCCAGCACATCGGTGCCTACCAAGTGATCCACAACGAGCGCGAAATCACCTTCCTCGACACCCCAGGTCACGCGATTTTCTCCGACATGCGCGCGCGCGGCGCTGACATCACCGACATTGTCGTGCTGGTCGTCGCGGCGAACGACGGCATCATGCCGCAGACCATCGAGGCGATCAAACACGCGAAAAAGGCTCGCAAGACGATCATCGTCGCCATCAACAAGTGCGATCTGCCCGCCGCCAATGTGGACCGGGTGAAATCGCAACTGGCCGAGCAGGGGCTGCAAACCACCGACTTTGGTGGCGATACCGAATTTGCCGAAGTTTCCGCCCTCACCGGCATGGGAATGGACAACTTGCTCGACCTGATGGCGCTCCAAGCCGAAGTGCTCGAGCTCAAGGCCAATCCGAAGTCCACCGCACGCGCGGCGGTCATCGAAGCCCGCGTGGTTCCAGGCCGCGGCACAACCGCCACGGTCATCGTCGAATCCGGCACGCTCAAAGTCGGCACTCCTTTCATCTGCGGACCTTTCGCAGGCAAAGTTCGCTCGCTGATCAACGATCGCGGTGTGACTGTCAAATCCGCCCACCCCGGCATGCCGGTGGAGGTGATCGGTTTTGAAGAACTTCCCAACGTCGGCGATCATCTCACCGAGATGAAAAGCGAGCGCGAGGCAAAATCGCTGGCTGCCGAGCGGCAAGAAGCGCAGCGCCTGATCCGTCTCAAGCCGCAGCACCGCAACCGCATGCAGGACCTCTACTCGATGGTCCGCGACGGCGGCGGCAAGGCCCAGCTCAAGCTGATCCTCAAGTGCGACGTGCAAGGTTCCGTCGAGGCCATCAAAAAAGCCGTGCTCGCCATCGAGTCCGACAAGGTGGAATCCACGTTTATCACCGCCGCAGCTGGACCGATCACGGAATCCGACATCTCTTATGCGGCATCCACCGATGCGATCATCCTCGGCTTCAACGTCAAGGTCGAAGCCAAGGCCGTGAAATCCGCCAAGGCGGCGAATGTCGAAGTCAAACTCTACTCGGTCGTTTACGAACTCATCGACCAAGTCCGCGAAGCGATGCTTGGCTTGCTTGAGCCGCTCACCCGCGAGACCGTCATCGGCCATGCCGAGGTTCGCCAGATCTTCAAGCTCAACCGTGGTCGGGTCGCCGGATCGTTTGTCACCGATGGCCGCATCCACCGCAAGGCTCACGCCCGCGTCATTCGTGGCGGCATCCCCGTTTTCGACGGCCGCATGTCCACGCTCCGCCGCTTCAAGGATGAAGTCGAAGAGGTCCGCACCAACTTTGAATGCGGCATCCGTCTCGGCGAATTCAACGAGTATCAGGAAGGCGACATCATCGAGTGCTACAAACTCGAAAAATACGCTCAGACGCTTTAATCTTAAGTGCCGAGTGATCAGTGAGCGGTGATCAGAGAAAACCTCTGATTCGAACGTCTTTTGCTGGTCACTGATCACCGATCACATCTTCCACTTCTAAAGTCCATGTCCCGCCGCCTCGATCGAGTCAACGAACTCCTCCGCCGTGAAATCGGCAATGTCATTCAAAAAGATTATGAATGGCACAACCGACTCGTGACTGTGAGCGACGTCGAGGTCACGCAGGACCTGAAGGAGGGCAAAGTCTGGATCGGCGTGCTCGGTGGCGAGGCCAACTCCGTGATCGCCAAGCTCAACAAGGACCACGGGACCATCCAGTCCAAGGTGATGAAGCGGGTCGTCTTGAAGTCCACGCCCGTTCTTCGTTTCCTCCACGACTCCTCCGCCGTGCGCGGTGTGGAAATCGTCAACCTGCTCGAAGAAGTCGATAAACTTCCCAAGGCACCGGAAGAGGACGCTTGAGGCGCATCAACTCTGCAACGAGATCCGGCTCACTCCGGGAATCACCCGAATCGCGCCGTTGATCGATTCAGCGAGCTGCACCGCGCTTCGACTTTTATGGGCCAAGTGGAAGGTGCTGCGAGAGACCTTACTTTCCAGATCTTCCACGAGATCAACGCCGGTCACTGCAAGGTTCAGGCATTCCAAAGCCCGCAGGATTTTCTCGGCCGAGCATTCGGCGCTCAGGTAGGAAACCGTGAGATCGGAATATTGATCGTGTCGGATCATCGACTCCACCACGGGGATCGTCGCGAGGATCAGCAAGGACAGCAAAGTCGCCATCAGGCCGATGCCGATCGCGCCGGCTCCAAACGCCAATCCAATGATGGTAACAAACCAAATGGCCGCCGCCGTGGTGACGCCTCGGATGACGTGATTGCCCTCCCGAATGATCACCCCGGCTCCGAGGAATCCCATACCCGAGAGAACTCCCGCAGCGAGCCGCATCGGGTCAGGATGCGAGCCAGCCGCCGACGGGAACCGTGCCAAACTTTGCTGGTAATACGAATCCGAGAGGATCATCGCGATGCACGCGGCCAGACAAACCAAGAGCGTCGTCCGTAGACCCGCAGCACGGCCACGGCGTTCCCTTTCCAATCCAAGCAGCCCGCCCGCCAGCGCAGCCAGTCCCATGCGCAGCAAAATCTCCGGCGTGACTCCTGCCAATAACAGCGCACCCCAATCAATCGCTCCCAGCGTGCATTCAATCCATTTCACTAGGGGAACAACCTACACCCTCTAGGGCTCTAGGAAAGCAAAGTCTGAGGCGCAGAGAGCGTCGCTTGGGGACATTGGGCCGTTTTCTCAGCAACTTCGGGCACTGCGTGACGATGAATCCAGACGCTCTGCACCATTCCGAGCAGAAACATGCAAATCACCACAAAGGTCCCCGAGTAGCTGACCAGTGGCAGCGGGATGCCCGTGATCGGCATGATCAAGACACACATCCCGATGCTTTCAAAAATATGCGCAAAGAATACCGCGACAATCAAACACGTCAGCAGACGCCCCGACACATCCCGGCTGTAAAACGCGATAAACAGCCCCTGAATGAGCAGCAGGGAAAACGCCGTCAGCAGCAGTAAACTGCCGCGAAAGCCGAGCTCTTCCCCGATCACCGCAAAGATATAGTCATTGTGGGCCGTTTCCCGCGGGATGAATCCCTTGGCGTGCAGGGCCCCCTGTTCCACCGTGGCATTATAGCCGGTGCCTTTCCAGCCCGCCTTGCCAATGGCCATCGACACATTGTGTGGTGCGTAGGCCGCGCCGCTAATGTCAACCTCCTGGCCATTCATCATACGCAGCCAGATGTCGATCCGCTCGGGCCCCCGCTTCGAGACCAATGGCAGGGCGACGAAATAGACCAGCGGAATGATCCCCGCGCTGATCAAAGCCATGCACGAGAGGTGGCGGAATGGGGTGCCGCCGATCAACAGCGCCACGATCGATACCGGGATCCAGACTAGCGCCGATCCCATATCCCCCATCTTCATCACCATCAAAAACGGAATCACCGCGAGTAGCCCGATCGTGCCGATGCGGATCAATGGCGCCGCGAACCAGCGGTGAATTTTCGGCAAGTCCTGCACCAGCCAGGAAATCAGCAAGATTCCCGAGGTGATCCCCAGCTGCGCGGGCTGGAATGAAAGGCTGCCAAGCCGCAATTGGTAAACGGAATCCCCCTGCTGCATCGCCAGAACCATAAGCCCCATGCTGACCCCATAAATCGGAATCCCCAGCCAACGGATCCACCGATAATCGATGAATGCCGCGCCAAAATAGGCGACTGTCCCGATCAGGATAAACAGCTTCTGCTTGGACGCAAAGTAAGCTCCCACACTGCTATAGGAACCAAGACTTGCGGCCGATAGCGACACGTGCCGCGAGGCGCTCTCAATCATGAACACGCCGAAAATCAGCAGCCCGTACATGACCAGCACGAGCAACCAATTCATTCCGAGGATTTTCCTTAAAAACGGCGTCATGTCAGGTTCGCCAGCAAGATACCCCGCCCCCACCTCATGGCAAGGCAGGTCTGATCTTTAGCCGTAAAAATCGTAAGCGCCCGCCTGATAAGGCCGCCAACATCGACCCACTCTACGGATCCGGACGGACAAATCGCAGCCGCAGAAACCGCAGCAACGGATTCCCCGAATTGATCAGCACGCGGGCGCGCAAGGTCTCTATATCCCCCGTCTGCAGCAACTCTAGCGGCACAGGTGACCAAGTGCTGAGATTCTGCGAAGACTCGGCGCCGTAAGTGACATCCAGCAAGTTCGCCGGACGCGTGAACGTGAGCGAGAAACTGGTCGAATCCTTAGTCGCCACCAGCGGCGGATTGAATCGACGCGGATCCGTACCAAGCGCGTATTCGGCCAGGTTCTTCCAGTCGTCAAAATCGGGGTCGGCATTTTCAGCGGCGAGTCCTGCCGCTTGGTCTGCCGCTGAAAAATGCTCGTTGCACCATGCCAGCCAGCCTTTAGGCGCAGAGATGACCAGCGTGCCCGCTCCACTACCTGCGTAATTGGCAGCACTCACCGTCGCGACCACCTCGTAGTAACCGATCTCAGTCGGTGCAGTGGACAAACCTCCGTAGGTGATCGAAACCGAAAGGCCGGACGGTGTGGTCGTAGCAGTCACGGTTTTCGGAGAGCCATCATAGGTCTGACTGAGTTCAGTAACAACTACCGTCGCCGTGGCCTTGTCGATCACCAAAGAACCACTGGCGGATCCCGTGTAATTGTCGCTGCGGATCGTCCCGACAACCGCATAGGTCCCCGCATTGGTCGGTGCCGTCTCGGAGCTATCATAAGTAAAGTCGACCGTTAGTCCACCGGGAGAAGTCGTCGCACTAACGGACTTCGCACTGCCGTCATAGATTGCCGAGAGACTACCCAACGTCACCGTCGCATTGGCCTTGCCGATCACCAGAGAACCGCTGGCGGATCCCGTGTAGTTGTCGCTGCGGATCGTTCCGACAACCGCATAAGTTCCCGCATTGGTCGGTGCCGTCTCGGAGCCATCATAAGTAACGTCGACCGTTAGACCACTGGGGGAAGTCGTCGCGCTGGCGGACTTCGCACTGCCGTCGTAGCTTGCCGAGAGACTACCCAACATCACCGTCGCCGCTGCCTTGCCGATCACCAAGGAACCTCTGGCGGATCCCATATAATTGTCGCTGCGGATCGTTCCGACAACCGCATAGGTTCCCGCGTTGGTCGGTGCCGTCTCGGAGCCATCATAAGCAAAGTCGACCGTTAGACCACTGGGAGAAGTCGTCGCGCTGGCGGACTTCGCGCTGCCGTCGTAACTTGCCAAGAGGCTTCCGAGTGCCACCGTCGCCGTGGCCTTGCCGACGAGGAGAGTGCCTGAAGCTGAACCCTGATAGTTGGGATCTGTGATATTGGCCTCAACGGCATAGGAACCCGGATTGGAAGCTGCTGCGGCAGAGCCATTGTAGGTGATGGCCACAGCCAACCCGGGTGGATTGGTGGTCACCGAGATTATTTTAGGGCTTCCATCATAAGTTTGGCTCAGGTTTCCCAAAGTGACGGTTGCCGACAGGGGAGTGACGGTGACGCTGGCGCTGTTGGAAAAACCACTCGAGGTGGCACCGATTACATAAGGGCCACCGGCCGTGCTGGCGGTGAATAATCCGGAGGAACTGATCGAGCCACCCGCGTTGGCAGACCAAACGAAAGATGAAGGCTGGGTGACCATCGCTACGCTGAACTGGTCAAGCAGGGCCGCGCTAAAGGACCTCGCTGCACCGACCGAAACCGTCGTGGCTGCGGGGCTGACTATCAGACCAGATGCCGTTTGCAGCACTCGAACATTCACCGCGCTGGTGGAGGCAAGCCCTTGCGAGTCCCTGACCGATACCGTGATCTGATAGTCCCCCGTCCCTTCAAAGTTCACCGTAGTCGCCTTAGCGGCGTTGCTCGAGTTCGCAGTGAAAAATGCCAGCTGGGCCGGACCGCTGGTGACGGACCAAGTGTATATCAGTGCCGATTCTCCGGCATCATCGGTCGCAGCCACAGACAAGTTGGTCGATGTCGAGCGGACGACTTGATATACCGTGCTGTCCGGATCAGTCACCGTCTCGGAGGATGAAGTGGTGGCAGCGGTGTTGATGACCGGCGCCTGGTTTGAAAGGTCGCCACCTCCCAAAAGCGCGATGCTGTCCACATACCAACCGCTGCTGCTGGTGCTACTATCCGTAGCGATGCGCCAGCGGATGCGCAGGTTTTTTCCTGCATATTTGGCGGTATCGGTTAGATTGACGATGGTTTCGACAAAGCCATTGCTGTTGCCAGACCATGCTGATTGACCAGAGAACTGATTGAGATTGGCAGAGTTGCCCCTGCTGCTGATTGTCGCATTGTACCCGTTGCTGGCAAATGCAGCGCCAGATCCAGAGGCCAACACATCGAACCACGCACCGTTGTCGATGGAGAACTCCAGTTTTCCGGCGTCTTTAGTGCTTTGCAGATTATAGCTGTGCCAGAATTTCAATTGAAGATTTGTGGCACCGGCAGGAACTGGAATGGTCGGCGAGGTGAGGTTCGTCGTGGATTTAGTCGCTGGGCCCGCGGCGAAATATGAAGTGGTCGGCGATTGGCTTTGAGTGGTGACCAGCGCCCAACTGTTCGTCCCCGTGGTGATATCCGAGGCCCAGCCCGTGACCGCGCCATCGAAGTTCTGACTCCAGATCGCGCCGACAACCGTAAAGGCGGCCGTCAGCGTGGAGGTTTCCGCATTCGCATTGGTCGCAACCACATTCCAAGCGCCGGCGGCAGCTCCGGCGAGGTTCACTTGGCAGCGGAGAACGCTCCCGATCAACTGGACACCCGTGGCGGCAATGTCGCTCTGGCCAGAACGGGTGAGCTTGACCGTTGTCCCGGCGCTCAGACTCGTGCCGCTAAGATCGAGGGTCACTACAGCTCCAGCGAGCCCGCTGTTCGGACTGACTGATGCGAGCGAGAGTGGTGGCGGTGGCGCCACCTCCGTTGAGGAGCCGGAGACAAGCAGAGAATAATTCTGGCTGCTGTTGGTCAGCGTGCCGGTGTATGAAACCACCGCCTGATAAGTCCCAGCAGCGGGCGGCGTAGCGATTCGGACCTGCTCAACATTGTCCGTGTTGTTCACACCCGTGGTCGCGGCAGAATCCATCGACGCCTGACTCCACGTGCCGACAAATGGCATGACGTAAGGCAGAAATTCAGTACCGTTAGGAGCAATGATTTTCAGGTTGAGGTTATTGACGAGCCGGGAGGTTCTGAAGTCCGACGTGGAGGTGGCCGTACCCGCGGGATCCGTCCAGCAAAGCGTCGCCCAGATCGGTGTTACGCCATCCCACACAAATGATAAGGTGCGAGTGACCGTCGACGAGGTGATTTGATTCTCGGTGAATCGTTGTTTCGCAGGAAAGGAGAAATGGTCGCTGATCAGATCCGCCGCCGCCTGCACATTGACCATTCCCCAGCCGTATTTATAGTCCGGACCTACATTGCCGCGGTCATCGGCCGTGTGAATGAGCAAGCCCTTGAGGGTGCTGGAGCGCATGGCTTGACCAGGAAAAAGGTTGCCAAACTGCTGAATGAGAAGAGATGCCGAACCCACGGCATTCGGCGTCGCCATACTGGTCCCACTGTACGTGCCGTAGGAGGAATTGCTGCCATTGAGCGACGAATAAAGATTTTCACCGTTGGCCACCACGTCGGGTTTGATCCGGCCGTCGTCAGTCGGACCCCACGAGGAAAAGGAACTTACCACCGCCTTCGAGACGTCTCGCGTGCTGCCAGTCACCGCATCCGCCGCGGATCCAATGGTGATGACATTTTTGGAAATCGCGTTGTAACCGATGGTGTCGAAGCCGCCCCGGTAATTGCCATCGCCGCCGGGGTGGACGGCAGGATCATAGCTGACGACCGAGGTACTACCCGGCGAGAGCGCGACCACTTGGCCGGCGGAAGGATTGTCAGTGCGATCGTTGCCGGCGCTGCGAAAAACCAGATAGTAGGGCGCGTTGAAACAAAGAGCGTCATTGTCCCGAGCGTAGGTATTATAAACGCCAAAGTCCGCTTCGATAGAGGTCGATGAGGTGCCAGCCCCATACCACTCCCAAACACGGGTGGGGGATCCGCTGTTCACATAGTTCCACCCCCCAACGTAATTGTAACTGTGGTTCGAAAGATAAATCTTCCCCGGCTCCCCCGCATAGGTTGCTCCCCGCGAGGTCATTTCCGTGGTGTCGCTGTTCCAATCGTAGGAATCGACCACCGCGCTGGAGGCCATCCCCCGGGCCGAGGCACTGACGCCGGAAGCGATGAGAGTGCCGCCGACGTGCGTGGCGTGGTCGATGGATACCGCTCCATCCATTACCGTCAGGCGGGTATCAAATTCTTGGTGAGTCGAACGCCCTGAGCCGCCGTCCCAAAGGCCGATTGTCACCCCGGCCCCCGAAAGCGAATAGGGAGAAGTCCGGAGCAAATTCGCCCCCGTGGAGATCGCAGCATTGACGTTATCCGTTGTCAAATAAAGCGGCCGGTCGCCGTCAAAATCCGCGATTTCCTGTACCCGCCCACTTGGCAGCTCGGTGCGCAGTGGCAAGCCGCGCAACGCCGCCCGATTGCGGGCATTCTGACGCCGGGCGGACTCGATCGCCCCCATCTGCGCGACCACCCGCGCGCGATCAGCCGGGCGGGAAAGCTGGATGCTGGGATCCTCCAAAACATCGGTAAGCGTGGTCTGCGCGGCCATTGGGACCGCAATGGCCAGCGAACCCAGAAATGCCAATGCTAGTGAGTGAAAGCGCATTCTTTGAGCAATCATAAAATTTAATTTTGGGAATGCAAGACCTTGAAAATAGGCCATGCGCATGCCTTCAACGGCAGTTGGCGCCGATCGCAGGCCACCAAAAAAAATCCGCCGGTAGGACGAACCCACCGACGGATGATCTTGAAAAATCAGCCCGGATCAATGTTCGCGGCAGAACTGCTCGAAGCGGGTCAATCCTTCGTTGAGGACGTCCAGCGTGGTGCAGTAGCTCAGGCGGATGCCTTCGTCATAGCCGAAGGCGATGCCGGGAACGGCGGCGACCTTGTAGCGGGAAAGCAGCTTGTCGCAGAGGTTCATCGACTTCAGGCCGGTGTTACCGGTGTAAACGAAGAAGTAGAACGCGCCGAGTGGCTCGACCACGCGGATGTTCGGGATCGCCTTGAGGCGGGCAAACATGAACTGACGCTTCACGTCATATTCGCCGCGCATGTCTTCGATGAACGATTGGTCGCCTTCCAAAGCGGCAAGCGCACCGTACTGAGCAAACGAATTGGCGTTGGAAGTGGTGTGGTTCTGGATCTTTTCGATCGCGTCGGCCAACTCCTTCGGTGCCGCGGTGTAGCCCAAACGCCAGCCGGTCATCGAGTAGGCCTTGGAGAAGCCGTTGACGGTGATCGTCAGGTTGTAAAGTTCGTCGCTGAGCGAGGCGATCGAGACGTGCTTCGCTTCGCCGTAGACGAGCTTTTCGTAGATTTCATCGGAAAGAATGATGATGTCTTCGGTCAGCGCGATTTCACCGAGAGCGAGCAATTCTTCCTTGGTGTAGATCGCACCCGTTGGATTGCCGGGGGTATTGATGATGACCATCTTAGTCGCTGGGGTCATCGCTTCCTCGAATTGTTCGGGAGTCATCTTCCAGCCGGTCGATTCCGTGGTCTCGACGATCACAGGCACGCCGCCCGCGAGGCGGACCATCTCCGGGTAGGAAACCCAGAATGGCGATGGGATGATCACTTCATCGCCTTCTTCGATCACGGCCAGGATCGCGTTGTAGCAAGCCATCTTGGCACCACCGGTGACACAGATTTGGCTCGGCGCGTAGGTGAGATTGTTGTCCGTAGCGAACTTCTTGGAAAGCGCAGCGCGCAGCTCGGGGATGCCACCAGCCGGCGTGTACTTGGTCTTGCCGGATTGCAGAGCTTCGATCGCCGCATCCTTGACAAACTGCGGGGTGTCGACTTCGGGCTCGCCACCGGCGAGCGCGTAAACTTCTTCACCCTTGGCAATCATCGCCTTCGCCTGTGCAGTGACGGCGAGCGTGAGTGATGGGGAAACCTTGGCAATACGAGATGAGATGCTGTCCATTTGAGCGCGCGTGTAAGGAATTGAGCCGCCAGACTGGGCGGGCAACAGGATGTGCGCAGCCCCAGCATGGGCGGATCGCTTTTGTGAAGCATCGGCCACGCCGTGGCAAGCGAAATGGTGAGAATCAACACGCGCCCCGTGCCGGATCATGGGTCAAGAGAGCAACCGCTCGTTATTTATCCCACCTTCCGCCAGATTCCTTTCGGCGGCACGCGCTGATCAAGGGTCTGGAACCGGAGGACCCAGCCACCACTCTCCCCCTTCTATCAAACGGCGATGCATGAGCCAAGCCCAGCTGTGGCCTCGCGTCGCGCGGTTATTTCCCCTTTCCTCGGGTCGGGGATTTGCCTAAACCTCGCGCCGACATGAGCCAAATCGTTCTCTTATTCTCCGGACAGGGTGCCCAAAAAACGGGCATGGGTAAAGACTGGGTGGAATCCTCCGCCACCGCCCGCCGCATGGCCGCGCTGGCAGACCAAACCCTCGGCTTCGCCCTCTCGGACGTGATGTTTGAGGGACCCGATGAGGAACTGACGCGCACCTCGCGCTGCCAGCCTGCGCTTTATCTCCACGGCCTGATGGGCCTGGCCATGATCCGCGAGCGCCTGCCCAACCTCGTGCCTGTCGCAGCCGCGGGACTTTCGCTCGGTGAATTCACCGCCCACGCCGCTGCCGGCAGCTTTTCGTTTGAGGACGGGCTGCGGCTCGTCGCCCGCCGCGGTGAATTCATGGAAACCGCCTGCCAGGCAACCGAGGGAGCAATGGCCGCGCTGATCGGCGGCGAAGAATCGCAGGTCCGCGCCTTGGCCGCCGCGGCCGATGTGGATGTCGCGAACTTCAACGCACCCGGCCAGATCGTGCTTTCCGGCAGCGTGGCGGGAATCGACAGCGCCATCGCCCAAGCCAAGGACTTCGGCATCCGCCGCGCCATCAAACTGAACGTCGCCGGCGCCTATCACTCGCGCCTGATGCAGAGCGCGCAGGACCAGCTGGCCGCAGAGCTGGCAGGTGTCACCATCCAGCCCCCTGCCCTGCCCGTGGTTTGCAATTACGGCGCGTCCTTTGTTGCCGAACCCGCCGAGATCCGCAGCATGCTGGAAAAACAGGTCACCGGCTCGGTGCGCTGGACGGAATCGATCCAAGCACTCATCGCCCGAGGCCATCGCAACTTCCTCGAACTCGGTCCCGGCAAGGTCATCGCTGGCCTAGTTGGCAAGATCGACAAGGACGTCACCGTTCATTCCGTCGAGGATTTAGCATCGCTGGAAGCTGCGGTTGAGGCACTTGGCTAATCGTTAGAAACCGCGCCGCAAAAAAATTAGAAAAGGGCAAAAAATAGATTGCGCTATCCGGAGTCGATCCATAGCTTCCGCGCACCGGAACGGGACATGGAGCGGTAGCTCAGTTGGTTAGAGCGCCAGCCTGTCACGTTGGAGGTCGCGGGTTCGAGTCCCGTCCGCTCCGCCATTCCTGATTCGGTAAACATGCCCCGCCTGCAAAGGCGGGGTTTTTTGTTTCCAATCCATTTCAGGAAAACTGCGCGCTTCCCTTCACGGGAAGCCCAACTTGATCCATCTCATCCCTCCGCTACGTTGCCTGTCGTGATGCAACCCACGAAAGACCACTCTCATTGGCCTCAGGCAAAACTGGCTTCATTTGACGAAGTCCGGGCTTTCCGCATAAACCAATGGCAAGAAGCGGGATGTGCCGCCCGCCCCGCCGCCGCTTGGGAACTGGTTACCGACTACTGGTGTGGCATGAAAGGAAAACATCCCGATGAACTCCGACTTCAAAGATCTGTTACGCATCTTCGCCGAACACCGCTTTGAGTACCTCATCGTCGGTGCCCGGCCTGCCGGACTTCAATGCCGCTTGGGAAACCACCGATATTTTGACCCTCGAGGAAATCCCCATCCACTACCTCGGCAAAACTGACCTGATTCGCGCAAAGCAGACTGCGGGGCGCCCGCAAGACCTCGCCGATCTCGACGAACTCCGCCGCTCGATGTGAGGATTTTACCGAAGTGCCACCACGCACGGAAGCAATCAGCCGAAAACAAAAAAGCCGAACGAAGCGTTTGGCTCCATCCGGCTTGAAGAATGGATCGCATCGGAAAAATCAGCGCTTGCGGCGGGTTAGCATCAGGCCGCCGGCCATTATTGTCAGCAGGAGCGACGTTGGTTCCGGAACAGTTGCACTGGCTACGCGAAACCCAAAGTAGGAATCCTCGTACGATGGGGTGGCGTCGTCGCTAGTTTCGGACCTCAGGTATTGAGCGGGATCGTACCTAGTGCCCCCACGAAACCCGCGCGTCGAGCCAGATATGACGGCGTCGTTCCACTCTATAGCGTTGCCTCCTTGGTCAAAGGTTCCATAAGAACTGGCATCACCGCTGTAAGTGCCTACATTTGTCAATGATCCAACAACATTGCCGTAATTCGCATCC
>CAJXYV010000047.1 GCA_913063525.1 uncultured Verrucomicrobiota bacterium | reverse complement strand
TGCGGAATGCGGAATGCGGAATGCGGAATGCGGAATGCGGAATGCGGAATGCGGAAGGTGCCAAGGGCACCCGACCCTAAAAACTCTTCCCTTTGCGTCCTTGCGCCTTTGCGCGAGCCATTCTTCGTTTTTCTCTACCTACTGAATCCTGGCATTTTGTGGCTCACTGCTTTCTGCGTTGAAGGTCAAGATGGGCCTCGCACGAAGTCACGAATGCACGAAGGGGGAGGAGGTGGGATAGATGATTGTCGGAATAGGCTACGATGCTGTCGGGACGATGATGGTGATTCGGATCTGCGCTTCACTCGGTCGAGAGATCGGAGATCGGAGGTCGGATTTTCGGAGGTAGCGCCAGCAGCGACCATTCTAAGTCCGATTCCTCGGCCAAAATCCGCCTTTGCTTCGTGCCCCCGTGCGAACTTAGGCCCAGTCGTCGCTTTTAGATCATTTGGGAAATGGATGGAATTGAAGGCGCTGGCCAAAGCAAGCGCTCTTTGATGACAAAGCCATCCGGGCCAGTGGTAGTCTTATGCTTGATCCAGCGGGTGGCTCACAGGCGGGCGAGCACGGCATCGCCCATGGCGGCGGTGCCGACTCGGGTTTCGCCGGGTTGGCTGGTGGCGATGTCGCCGGTGCGGAAGCCATCGGCGATGGTTTTGGCAACCGCAGCCTCGATGGCATCGGCCGCTTCGATTTCGCCGAGGGAGAAGCGCAGCAGCATGGCGAGCGAGAGGATCTGGGCGATGGGGTTGGCGATGCCTTGGCCGGCGATGTCGGGAGCAGAGCCGCCGGACGGTTCGTAGAGGCCGAAGTAGAGGCCGTCTTCGCGCTGTTTGCCGAGCGAGGCGGATGGCAACATGCCGAGCGAACCGGAGATCATCGCCATTTCATCGGAAAGGATGTCGCCGAAAAGGTTTTCGGTGACGAGCACGTCGAAGGAGCCGGGGCGCTTGATCAGCTGCATCGCGGCGTTGTCGACGTACATGTGCGAGAGTTGGACTTCGGGGAATTCCTTGGCGATTTCGATCACCGTCTCGCGCCACAGCACGGAGGAGGCGAGCACGTTGGCCTTGTCGACGGAGAGCAGTTGCTTCTTGCGGCCCATGGCAGCGGTAAAAGCGACGCGGGCGATGCGTTGGATCTCGCTTTTCTGATAGACCATGGTGTCGAATGCGACGGGTTCGCCATCGCGCTCTTCGCGGCCTTTCGGGCTGCCGAAGTAGATGCCGCCGGTCAGTTCGCGGACGCAGAGGACGTCAAAGCCATCGGCGATGAGTTCCTGTTTAACAGGGGAGGCGTGGGTCAGTGCTGGCAGGCAGACGCCGGGGCGGAGATTGGCAAAGAGGCCGAAGTGTTTGCGGATCGGCAGCAGTGCGCCGCGCTCCGGCTGGATGTCGGGTGGCAGGGATTCCCATTTTGGGCCGCCGACCGAGCCGAAGAGGATCGCGTCCGCCGCCTCGCTGGCAGCGACAGTTTCGGGTGGCAGTGGGTGGCCGGTGGCATCGATGGCGGCACCGCCGACGAGGTGCTCGCTGCGGGCGACGGTGAAGCCGAACTGGGACTCGACGGCGTCAAGGATGCGAAGGGACTCGGCCATGACTTCGGGACCGATGCCGTCTCCGGCGAGAATGGTGATGCGGTGACTGCGTGACATGCGCGGGAAAATGGCGGGCAGGCCGGCATGTGGCAAGTGTGCAGAACGCCAAAGTGGGGGATTTTCGCAGCCGGGGGCAGGGCCCGGGCTGTCTCCTGTGTGGGGAGCCTCTGGGTTTCTGGGGCTGGCTGGGATGGCTCAGTTGGGGCGGACGCCGATGCCTAGCAGGGTTTGGAACTTGGGGGGGGCGGCTTCGCGGTCGGCGACGATGGTTTCGATGTGGATGAATCCGGCTTTGACGAGCATGGCGGCGAGATCGCTCTCGGAAAAGCCGAGCCAGCGGTCGGCGTAGAGTTCGCGGGCTTCTTCGAAGTTGTGCTGGAGGAGGTCGAGCACGATCAGGCGGGCACCGGGTTTGAGGATGCGGAAGGCGGCATCGAGCGCGCGCTGGGGGTGCTCTGCGTGGTGGAGGGCTTGACTGAGGATGGCGAGGTCGAGGCTGGCGGGGTCGATGGGTGGGGTTTCGATGTCGCCGAGGCGGTATTCGAGGTTGGTGAGGCCGTTTTGGATGGCGAGGTTTTGGCCGTATTCGACCATCTTGGGCGAGAGATCGACGGCGATGACTTTTTCGGCGCGCTGGGCTAACAACTGGGCGAGGGTGCCTTCGCCGGCGCCGAGGTCGGCGACGACTTGGTAGTTGAGGACTTTGATGAGGGCTTCGGCGATGGCTTTCCAGGAGCGGCCGGGAACGTAATCTTTGCCAAAGCGGCCGGCGAGTTCGTCGAAATAGGCGCGCGAGCTGTCGCGGCGTTTCCGCAGGAGATGCTGGAGGGCGGCGGCGTCTGCACCCACTTCGGGGACTTCTTCGGCGGCAGAGCGGGCGACTTCCATCAAGTCAGGATCGGCGGCGCAGGTGTAGATGTTGTTTTTGCCGCTGCGTTCGTCGCTGACGAGGCCTTCGGTTTTGAGGAGGGAAAGCTGGGTCGAGATCCGGCTCTGGCCCATGCCGAGGACTTCCTGAAGCTCGGCGACGGAGAGGGCCTCGGTCTCTAGCAGCCGCAAAATCCGCAGGCGGGTGGGGTCGGAAAGGAGCTTGAGTGATTTCAGCATTGACGCCATGCGGGGGATGATGCATCAACGCATCGCGATTTGACGATATGAAAATTTAAAAAGCACATGAGCACCTACATTTTTTCCTCAGAATCCGTTGGCGAAGGGCACCCAGACAAGGTTGCAGACACGATTTCAGACGCGATCCTCGACGCGTGTTTGGCGATTGACCCGAAAAGCCGGGTTGCTTGCGAGACCTTCGTGAAGAGCAATGTGGTCGTCGTCGGCGGCGAAATCACGATCCCGAAACTTCAAAATAAGAAGAAGGGCACGACCCAACCGATCGACGAGATGATCAATCTCGGCAAAATCATCCGCGACGCCGTGCGCGGGATCGGCTACACCAACGATGACGATGTTTTCCACGCGGATAAACTTTTCATCAACAACTATCTCACCGCGCAGAGTCCCGACATCGCCCAAGGAGTGGACGCCAAAGGCGCGGACGGCAAAAAACACGAAGAGCAAGGTGCCGGCGACCAAGGAATCATGTTCGGGTATGCCTGCAACGAGACGCCCGAGCTGATGCCCGCGCCGATCATGTTTGCCCACCGCCTAGGCCGCGAGCTGACGCGCATCCGCAAGACGGGCAAGGTCGCTTGGCTGCGCCCCGACGCGAAGTCGCAGGTGTCGGTGGAGTATGTCGATGACAAGCCGACTCGTATCATTAACGTGGTGATTTCCACCCAACACGCCGATGGCATCGCGCACGCCGAAATTGAAAAATTTTGCATCGAGCAGGTGATCAAGAAGGTGCTGCCGAAAAACATGCTGACCAAGGATACGGTCTATCTGATCAACCCGACTGGCAACTTTGTCGTGGGTGGTCCACAAGGGGACAGCGGTCTCACGGGACGCAAAATCATCGTCGATACCTATGGTGGCACGGGCCGCCACGGTGGTGGTGCCTTCTCCGGCAAGGACCCGTCGAAGGTCGATCGCTCGGCTGCCTACATGGGTCGTTGGGTGGCGAAAAACGTCGTGGCGGCCGGACTGGCGACGCGTTGCGAAGTCCAGTTTGCCTATGCCATCGGCCACCACGAGCCGGTGAGTGTTCACGTCGATACCTTCGGCACGGGCACTGCGAGCGATGATAAAATCCTCAAGGCGATTCTGAAGGTTTTCTCCTTCAAGCCCGCGGACATCGTCAAACAACTCAATCTCCTGCGTCCGATCTATTCGAAGACCACCAACTACGGCCACTTCGGCAAGGATGACAAAGATCTCACTTGGGAAGCCACCGACAAGGCGGCAGCACTCAAGAAGGCCGTTGGCTGATTTCACGAATTGATTAAAAGAACTACTACATAAATGAGCTTCACAGATTACAAAGTTAGAGACCTTGGTCTCGCAGATTTTGGTCGCAAGGAAATTGAAATCGCCGAGCACGAAATGCCCGGCTTGATGGCCACCCGCGAGAAGTACGGCAAGGAAAAGCCGCTGCAAGGCGTGCGCGTCATGGGCTCGCTGCACATGACGATCCAGACGGCGGTACTCATCGAGACATTGATCGACCTCGGTGCCGAAGTGCGCTGGGTGAGCTGCAACATTTTCTCGACGCAGGACCACGCTGCTGCGGCGATCGCTGCCCGCGAAATTCCGGTGTTTGCCTGGAAGGGTGAGACGCTCGAGGAGTATTGGTGGTGCACATGGAAGGCTTTGGTGAATCCACAAGGTCTCGGCCCGCAGTTGATCGTCGATGACGGTGGCGACGCGACTCTGCTCATCCACAAAGGCTATGAAATGGAAAACGGATCCGACTGGATCAGCACTCCTTCCGAAAGCCACGAAGAGCAAGTGATCAAGGATCTGCTCAAGGACATAAAGGGCAAGCAGCCCGGCATTTTCCACGAGATCGTGAAAGAGTGGAAGGGTGTTTCCGAGGAAACCACCACCGGCGTGCATCGTCTCTATCAGATGGCCAAGGCGGGTACCCTTTTGATCCCGGCGATTAATGTGAACGACTCGGTGACCAAGTCGAAGTTCGACAACCTCTACGGCTGCCGCGAATCCCTACTCGACGGCATCAAGCGTGCCACCGACGTGATGATCTCCGGCAAAGTTGGCGTGGTTTGTGGCTATGGCGATGTCGGTAAAGGCTGCGCCCAAGCGCTTCGCGGCGCAGGTGCCCAAGTCGTCGTGACCGAAATCGACCCGATCTGCGCGCTGCAAGCGGCGATGGAAGGTTTCCGCGTGCTGCCGATCGAAGACACTCTCGGCTGGGGCGACATCTATGTCACCACCACCGGCAACAAGGACATCATTCGCCTTGAGCACATGGAGAAGATGAAGGATCAGGCGATCGTTTGTAACATTGGTCACTTCGACAACGAGATTCAAATCGACAAGCTCAACAACGCACCAGGCGTGGTGCGCGACAACATCAAACCACAGGTCGACAAGTACACCTTCCCGACGGGCAGCAGCCTCTACATGCTGGCCGAAGGTCGCTTGGTCAACCTCGGTTGCGGCACGGGTCACCCGAGCTTCGTGATGTCGAACTCCTTCACCAACCAAACGCTCGCGCAAATCGATCTTTGGAAGAACAAGGACGTTTACAAGGCTGGCCAAGTGACGGTCTTGCCGAAGCACCTCGACGAGGAAGTCGCCCGACTCCACCTCGAAAAAATCGGTGCCAAGCTCACCAAGCTCACGACCGCCCAAGCGGACTACATCGGTGTCTCCGCCGAAGGCCCATTCAAGGCGGATCACTACCGCTATTGAGTAAAGCTTAAGATTCCCAAACGGCCAATCGTGCAAACGATTGGCCGTTTTTTGTAATGATCTACAATCAGGAATTTAGCAAGGAGGCTGCCATGGCTCGGGCCTGTTCGCCTCCGCCGCCTAACATACGGACGAGTTCTTGGATGCGGGTTTCGCCGCTCACGGGAAATAGGCGCGAGCGGGTGCGGCCGGCGGTGACTTCCTTTTCCACGACAAAGTGATGGGCTGCGGTCGCGGCGACTTGCGGAAAATGGGTGATGGCAACGACTTGATGGCGGGTGCCAAGGGCTGCCATTTTTCGGCCAACGGCGCGGGCAACTTCTCCGCCGACGTTGGCGTCGATCTCGTCGAACACCATCAGGGGCGTGGCGTCTTGGTCGGCGAGCGCAGATTTCACGGCCAGCATGACGCGGCTGATTTCGCCGGATGAAGCGATTTGGCGCAATGGCAACAGGGGTTCGCCGGGGTTTGGGCCGAACTGGAACTCGATGGACTCGAGACCCTGCGGACTGGGGTCGGCTAGGGGCTTGAGCGGGGCTTCGAAGATGGATTGTTTGAATCCGAGGTCTTTGAGCTGAGTGGAGATTTCCTTGGCGAGTTTGGGAGCTGCCTTACGGCGGAGTGTGCTGAGGGATTTGCCGCTGGCATCGAGGGTGGTCCGGCAGCTTGCAAGTTCGCGTTCGAGGGTTTCGAGTTTTTCGCCGCGGTTTTCGATGGTGTCGAGACGGGCTGCGGCGGCATCGCGGCGCGCCAATACGTCGGTGAGCGACGGGCCGTACTTCCGTTTGAGGGATTCTAGCAGGTTGACGCGCTCTTCGAGGCTAGCAGCTTCGGCGGGGTTGATGTCGAGTTCGTCGGAATAGTCGGCGAGGTTGCCTTCGAGATCCTGGAGTTCGAGGTAGGCGGTTTCGAGCGAGGCGGTGCGATCGCGGATTGAAGGATCGAGCCGTTCGAGGTCGCGGACGAGGCGCTGGACTTCAGATAGACGTTCGAGAATTCCGTCGTCGCCATTGAGCGCAGCCATGGCAGAGGCAGCGGCTTCGACAAGGCGACTGGCATTGGAGGCGCGCCGCCAGCGGTCTTCGAGATCGGTTTCGTCTTCAGGCTTGAGCTGAGCTGCGTCGATTTCCTGCAACTGATAACGGAGTAGGTCGAGCTCCTGTTCGCTGGCATTTTCCGCATGGCGGATTTCTTCGAGCTCGGCGGCTTTGGTTCGCCATGAACGGTAGGATTCACGGTAGTTCGTGACGGCGGGATCAGCCCCAGCGTAGGCATCGAGCATCGCGAGTTGGCGCTCGACGGAGAGCAGGGATTGGTGATCGTGCGGGCCGTGCAGATCGACGAGGTTTTCGCCAAGCCGTTTCAGCAGGGCGAGCGTGACCGGGGAGTCGTTGATGAATTGGCGGTTAGCGGTTTGGCCGATGACGCGGCGAATGATGAGCTGGGTGTCGTCGCAGCGGGCGAGTCCGCCGTCTTCTAATACCGCGTTGATTTCCGACGGGTCCTTGAGTTCAAAAACCGCCTCGACGGAGCAAGTTTCCTCTCCGGTGCGGATGAGCGATTTTTCCGCGCGTTCACCGAGAACGAGCTTGAGAGCGCCGACGATGACCGATTTGCCAGCACCCGTTTCTCCGGTGACGCTGATAAGGCCAGGCCCGAGTTCCCAGGCGAGTTCATCGACGAGGGCGAGATTGCGAATTTTGAGAAGAGTGAGCATTCGTTTTGCGGAACGGCTGCTATTATGCAAGAGTCGCGGCAGGAAGCAATGGCGGCGGAATTTTCCTTAACATTTCTTGGCACAGGAACCTCGGTGGGGGTGCCGGTGATCGGCTGCGACTGCCCAGTCTGCATGTCTGAAGATCCGCTGAACCAACGTTTGCGCTCGTCAGTGGTGGTGAGGGCAGGGGACAAGATCTTGTTAGTGGACTCGGGGCCAGACCTGCGGATGCAGGCGCTGCGCGAGGGTTTGCGGGAGATCGATGCAGTGATTTATACCCACGCTCATCAGGATCATGTGGCAGGATTTGATGAATTGCGGGCGTTTTGCTGGCGAAAACACGAACCACTCCCCTTGCACGCGACGGCGGGCTGCATGGATTCGCTGAAAACGATGTTCGGCTGGGCATTTTTCCCGACGAAAGTGGTCGATGGCTATGTCAGACCGGATGCTCGCATTATCGATGGGCCTTTTCATTATGGAGACCTCAAGGTGACTCCGCTGCCGGTGGATCACGGCGCGGTGGAAACGATTGGCTTTTTGTTTGAGTTTGCGGACTCGCCTAGGTTGGCTTACCTGCCGGACGTGAAGCGGATTCCGGGGAGGACGATGGCGATGCTTTGCAATATCGACGTGTTGATCATCGATGCGCTGCGCACGCAGCAGCATCCGACCCATATGTCCTTGGATGAAGCGCTAGATACGGCGGAGAAACTGCACGCCAAGGAGACTTGGTTGACCCATTTGAGCCACGAGTATGATGCCGCCGAGTGGTCCTCAAGGCTGCCCGCGGGTGTTCAAATGGCTTGGGATGGTTTGCGGATTTCGTTTTGAAGAATGCTGAGTCTTGCATGATCGGTGTATTTTGGCATGATTTTCGTGATGAGAACATTCGCACTGATTTGGCTATTGTTCGCGGGAATTCCGCAAATTGCTGAGGCGGCGATTTCGCCGCAATCCGTGGCGGTGCTCTACAATTCCGCCGCGCCGGAATCGCGGAAACTGGCAGAACTTTATCGAGACTCAAGGGGTATCCCTGCGGAGAATCTAATCGCTCTGGATATGCCTACCGCTGCGGATATTTCCCGCGATGATTACGATCAATGGATTCGCAAACCACTGCGCAAAGAGTTCCAGAGCCGCAGTTGGTGGAAACTGAAAGCAGACGGTGGCGGAGTCACTTTGCCATCAGTCAACCGCATTCAAGTGTTAGTAACCATGCGCGGCGTGCCCTTGCGGATCAGGCCGGTTTCCAAGCCTGCGGGAGCTGTCGCAGACCCTAAGAACCCGATGGCGGGCCACGACGAGGCGTCGGTCGACTCGGAATTAGCGATGTTTGGGGTAGAGGGCTTGTCGATGGATGGAGTGGTGGCGAATAAGTATTACAAAGCTGATAAGTCGATCGCCGAGGCGAACTTGCCATTCCTCGTTCTAACGGCACGCATTGATGCCCCCAGTTATTCGACTTGCGAGAGAATAATTCGCGATGCGGTGGAGGTTGAGAAGACGGGCTTGTGGGGCGGCGCCTATGTCGACATTGCCAACAAGTTCCCGCAGGGCGACCAGTGGTTAGAATCTGTCGTCAAGGCCAACGGCCCTGCTGGAATCCCGACGGTGGTGGATCGTTTCAACGATACCTTACCTAAAAATTATCCGATGACCGATGCTGCCCTGTATTACGGGTGGTACGATTGGAATGTGAGTGGTCCGTTTTTGAATAGTCGTTTCCAATTCAAGAAGGGTGCGGTGGCGATCCATTTGCATTCGTTTAGCGCAGAACAGCTAACGGACGGAACCAAGAACTGGAGTGGGGCGCTGTTGGAAAAAGGGGCGGCGGTGACGATCGGCAATGTTTACGAGCCCTACCTTCATCTGACTCACGACTTCAGCATTCTTCATCAAAGGCTGTTGGACGGGTACAGTTGGGGAGAGGCCTGCTGGATGGCGATGCCTGTGACATCGTGGCAGGGGGTGGTGCTGGGAGATCCACTCTATCGCCCATTTCTTCATTTCGACGGCAGCGGGACACGACAAAATGATGATATTGATTTCCGGGCGCTGAGGTTGGCATCCATCCAATGGAAGCTCGATCCGTTTGAGCGGCAGATACAATTAAAAAAGGCGTCGGAACGGACCCATAGCGGTGTCCTAGCTGAAGCCGTCGGTCTTAATTTTCTTCAGCAAGGAGATCATGTGCAAGCCGCCCAATGGTTTCGCACCGCCAAAGGTGATTATGCGAAATCTGAGGAAAAACTCCGCCAGGATTTCCATCTTATCGCCATCGACCGCGCCGCCAACCGCAAGGATCTAACGGTACAAGGTCTGCGGGACGCCCAGCTGCGCTATGGTGCGATGCCAGAGGCTGAGGGTTTGAAGGTTTGGCTGGATATTGTAAGCCCGCCACCACCTCCACCACCGGCGGATCCGGGCAAAGCATCCACGGTGAAAAAACCCTAAAGTCATGCGCAATTGAAATGACCTACGGATTTTTGTTAGAATCAATTTGGCACCCACCTCTGGCCTTTGCGGAGGCATCAGCCAGCGGCCTGCCACCGGAGTTGGAACTCCAAGCGTTATGGTTTGCGGGGGCTTTCGGCAGAGACTTCCGAACGACGACGGGCAGGCGTGTCCGGATCGTGCAATTCGGGGAATGGAACCGCGGCGCTGGCCCTGACTTCATGCGGTCAGCAGTCGAGATCGACGGAGAATTAAGAACCGGCCCATTGGAGTTAGATCCTGCGGCCAGTGATTGGGAAGCGCACGGCCATGGTCTCAATCCCGCGTTCAACGATGTGGTGCTGCACGTGGTTTTTCATAGCGATGCCCGCCGGATTTTTACGCAGACGTTAGACCATCGCAATGTCCCGCAGGTGATTATTTCCGAATCACAAATTGCCGATGCCCTGAATCGTCCCCAGCGCGAAGTGGCCATCGCTCATCCTGGGCGCTGCGTTCATCCGCTCAAGCAACTGCCGACGGGTGCGATCGAACGATTGTTAGTGGATGCTGCGACGCATCGCGCTGCAGGCAAGGCCGCGCGATGGCTGCGGACCGAGGATGCACACGGCAGAGATGCTGCCTTGTTCCAAGCCACGGCGGAGACCCTGGGTTATCGGGGGAATGCGCTCGCCATGCGCCTGTTAGCACAGCGCGCGCCGCTGACGTTTCTGCGTTCCGAGGAAGGTGCTGCCGAGGCGATTCTCTTTGGAACTGCTGGTTTTCTCTCGTCTGATCTGCACGAAAAAGCACCAGCCGATACCCGCGACTACCTTCGCACTTTGTGGGACACCTGGTGGAAAAGTCGGGCACGATTTGAAAGTACCGGGAATCGGTCGATTCCATGGAAAACGAATGGCCAGCGCCCTGCGAACCATCCGCATCGGCGGGTGGGTGCACTTGCCGCTTTGATCAAGGTCTGGCCTCAGTACCGGCGTCTCGCGCTGGCTCGTCCTTTTACCGCAAAGCCGCTGATCGATTTTCTGCAATCCTTGGATCACGACTTTTGGGAGCATCGTCACACCTTAACATCGGCAGCCTCGGCGCAGCGAGTGGCTTTGTTTGGTCGGGCACAGGCACTCGAATTGATCGCAAACCATCTGGTGCCACTTGCCCTGCACGAAAACGGCATGACGTTTCCGTCATACTACAAACTGCGTAACTCGGCTGCCAATGAGAAGGTCAAGCGCTGCTCTCTGCGGCTTTTTGGTTCAACCAAAGCCGCGCAACCGTGGCTGCGCCGGGTCTGTCACCATCAGGCGTTGTTGCAAGTCTATCAGGACTTTTGCCTCGAAGACTCTTCCGATTGCAAAGACTGTCCATTCCCAGAACAACTGGCGCAATGGAGGTAATTATTTCGACCATGACCATTCAATTAAACGGCAATTCCCACCTTATCGAAGCTCCGATGACTCTCAGCGAGTTGTTAGTTTGTCTTGGCTTTGGCGGCAAGCCGGTCGTCGTAGAGCTCAACGAACAAGCGATTTTCCCCCGCGATTATCCGACCGTCCGGATTGAAGAGGGGGCCCGCATCGAGATTGTGACTCTGGCGGCAGGCGGTTGATCACTCTTTAGTTAGCGTCACATTTCGCAGGCGCAGGGCGTTGGTGATGACGGATACCGAGCTAAGGCTCATCGCTGCGCTAGCGAGCATGGGACTGAGTAAAACCCCGCAAAAAGGGTACAACGCGCCAGCAGCGATGGGGACCCCGAGTGTGTTATAGGCAAATGCAAAAAACAGATTCTGGCGGATGTTGCGCATCATCGAACGGCTCAGGGTGATGGCTTGAGCGATGCCGCGGAGGTCGCCTTTGACGAGAGTGATGCCAGCGCTTTCGATCGCGACATCGGTCCCCGTTCCCATGGCGATGCCAACATGGGCGGCTGCCAATGCAGGCGCATCGTTGATGCCATCTCCTGCCATCGCGACGATGTGGCCTTGCTCGTGGAGTTGGCGGATGCGTTCGTGTTTGTGCTGCGGTTCGATGCCGGCTTCCACATGATCGAGCCCGAGTTTTTTAGCGACTGCGTTGGCAGTTTGCTCGTTATCGCCCGTGAGCATGATGATTTTCAGGCCGAGCTGATGAAGCTGGGTGATCGCCTGCGGAGTGGAGGCTTTGATTGGGTCTGAAACGGCGAGAATTCCAGCGGCTTGGCCATCGATACCGACAAAGATGACGGTTTGTCCTTCCGCCTGCCACTCGGCGGCGCGTGACGCGACGGTTGCCAGCCCGCCGATGCCTTGCTGTTGGAGGAAGTCGAGTTTGCCGAGAATCACCGTGCGTTCGCCGACTTTGCCGGTCACGCCGCCGCCGGCTACGGAATGAAATTCGGTGACGGGTTGCATGATGAGGCCGCGCTCTTTGGCTCCTCGAACGACGGCAGCGGCTAGCGGATGCTCGCTGTTTTGTTCGATGGAGCCGGCGATCATCAACCAGTCCTCTTCGTGGTCGCGATCGACGGATAGAACTCCGGTCAGGCGTGGTTTGCCCTCGGTGAGTGTCCCGGTTTTGTCGATGACAAGGGTGGTCACTTTTTCCATCACCTCGATAGCTTCCGCATTGCGGATGAGGATGCCTGCTTGGGCACCGCGGCCGATGCCAACCATGATCGACATCGGGGTTGCCAGTCCGAGGGCGCAGGGGCAAGCAATGATGAGCACAGCCACGGCATTGACGATGGCAAATGCATAGCGCGGCTCGGGCCCTAACCATGCCCACAACAGAAACGTGATCACTGATATGGCCAGTACGGTTGGCACAAAATATCCCGCGACTCGGTCGGCCAGTGCTTGAATCGGTGCGCGACTGCGCTGGGCATCGGCGACCATTTCAACGATTCTCGCCAGCATGGTGTCGCTGCCGACACGCTCGGCGGTCATGATGAAACTACCATGGCTGTTGAGTGTGCCGCCGATCACCGGATCCCCGACAAATTTTTCGACTGGGATCGGCTCGCCAGTGATCATCGACTCGTCCACGGCGCTCTGGCCGTCGCTGACTCTCCCATCGACGGGTATCTTTTCACCCGGCCGAACACGCAGTTGATTGCCGATCGACACAGAGTCGAGTGGCACGTCGTGTTCTTCGCCATCAGCGACGCGTCGTGCAGTTTGCGGCGCGAGATCCAGCAACGATCGGATGGCGCTGCCGGTTTTTCCACGGGCCCGCAGTTCGAGGATCTGCCCTAACAATACAAGGACGACGATTACCGCTGCAGCCTCGAAGTAGATTCCAACCTTGCCGTGGGTGGCGAAGGATTGTGGAAAAACGCTTGGTATCAACATTGCTGCGGCGCTGTAGCCGTAAGCGGTCGCGACTCCGGTGGCGATTAGCGTGAACATATTCAAATTCCGCGTGACGATGGATCGCCAGCCGCGTTTGAAAAACGCCCAGCCTGCCCAAAACACCACGGGGGTGGAAAGCGCAAACTGAATCCAGCGCGATCCGTCACCCATGATGATCGGGTGGTGGCTTAGAGTGGGAATGAGATGCGCCATCGCCAATAGAAAGATTGGCAGCGTGAGTGCGGCACCCACCCAGAAGCGGCGCGTCATATCGGTTAGCTCGGGGTTTTTTCCCTCGTCTGCGGCGAGCGAGGTTGGCTCCAGTGCCATGCCGCACTTGGGGCATTCGCCGGGTTGGTCGGATTCCACGCCGGGGCACATCGGGCAGAAGTATTTTGCGCTGGCCGAGGGGGTGACCGGTGCTCGGTTGCTGCAACAACATGCGTCGATGGGTGCGAGCTTTGTCGCATCCTTCGTCATTCCGCCGATGGGGTTCTTCGTCATGCTAAATCTCCTTGTTCAAACAAGAACCCCTTTTACCGCATTTGTTAAAACATTTGAAGATGAATTCCACGAAAGCTCTCGATTTTCTCGCGGCACGGAATCACGGCAGCGATCTTCACACCCGCACTTGCACGATGCCGGCGGATCGAGCAACCTGCGGCATGAACGACGTGATGATCGAAACGGTGGACCTCCACCGCAGCTACCGCATCGGACGAAAATCCATCGAAGTGCTGCACGGGATTGATCTCAAAATCCACCGTGGCGAGCGGGTTTTTCTATGCGGCCCGAGCGGGGCGGGGAAGACGACCTTGCTTTACACGCTCGCCGGTCTGGAGCGTCCCGAGAGAGGTAGCGTTCATATCGACGGCACGGATTTGTACGCACTGGGCCGCCGCGAACAGGCGCGCTTCCGCAATCAGCGCATCGGCTATATATTCCAAAACTACCATCTGCTGCCCGAGCTCACCGCGCTGGAAAATGTCGCCGTGCCCGGTGCGATTGCCGGAAAAGACACGATGGAACTTGCCATGAAAGCGTTAGAGCGCGTTGGTCTCGGTGATCGCAGCGATCACCTGCCCGCCGAACTCTCGGGCGGCGAGCAACAACGAGTCGCTATCGCTCGCGCCATTGTGAACGAGCCCAAAGTCCTTTTCGCCGACGAGCCGACGGGCAACCTCGACTCGAAAAACAGCGCCGAAATCATGGGTATTCTGCTCGATCTCGCCACCGAGCATCAGGTCACGCTCGTCGTCGTCACGCACGATCAAAACCTCGCCAAAGCCGGCGACCGCACGCTGATCATCAAAGACGGCTCGATTCACTAACCGCGCCGCACCTACTCGGCGTGGGCCGCGTGCCACTCGGCATAAACCTTCGGCGAAATCTCCGACGGCTTGATCTCCGAGCGCCCGCCCCAGAACACGTTGGTGTAAGTCACGGGAATTCCCACTGCGGCGAGGTGGAGATCGATCGCCGCCTTGTGCTCCAGAACCCTGGCTTTTTCCGTGCCGTGCATGACGCCCATGATGTTGACGTTGCCAAACTGCGGCCCGCCCTCGCGCCAGTAGGCGTGGGTCATGCAGAAGTGGCGGCCGACTTCGCCACCCGCCTCAGCCTCGCGGCCTTTCGGCACCGCCCAATGGAACAAGCCGTTGAAACGGGTCACGCGTTCGCCCGTGGCCGATGGTTTGACGTGTTCGAGAAAGGTGGAAAAACGACCAATCACTTTCTTGGCATTGAGTGTATCGGCGACTTCACAAAAGCGCTCCAGTGACACACCTGCAATGTCCGCGCGCTTGTCCCATGGGTTTTCGCAAATCTCATCGAGCGCGAGCTCCTCCTTGAGCGCGAGCAAGACGTTCCATTCCTCAGCCGTTAGATCGACTGCGGTGGTGGTCATCATCTTCGCGGCTTCGTCCGCCTTGTCACCGGGCTCGAGAACTTTGCGCCGCGTGTGGCCGACGCCTAGCGCAAACACGCCGTTGGCTGGCATCAGCAAGTATTCCGTCGCTCCAGTCAGACGCAGCAATGCGGTGGCGTGAAAATCTAACGACTCGCCGACAGGCACCTTCAGGGTCGTCCACAGGCGATAGCCCGAGCCGGAAACCTCGGTATCCGTCGAGCGGATCACCACGTGCCCCGAGAATGGATCCTCTTTCGACATGTAATCGAACGCCGCATTCAGCTTGTCCTCAGGCACCTTCCACGCGACGAGTGCACCGTGGGCCAGCTTGGTCGCTAACAGCGTCTGGCGGACGCGGCGAACGACGCCGGCCTCGACCATCGCGCGGATGCGTTCGATCACCGTCGCAAGCGGGACTCCCGACTTTTCGGCGATGACGTGGAACGGATAGCGTTGAAAGCCCGCGATCAGATCCTCGGAAACGGCGAGGATGGAGACGTTGGTCGGATCGGAGTGTTCGACAGGGATGCTGGAGTTCATGGCTGAAAAAGTGATGGAAAAGAGAAGGGTGTGCACTGCGGATTAGATCCAAAGCCACGCAAATTATGCGGTAGTTGCGGTGGCGAGTTCCTTGAGGTAGCCGAGGGCGGTCTCGCGATCAAGGATTCGTCCTTCGAGTTGTTCGGTTTGCACGGCTTCGAGAAGTTCTTTAAAACGCGGCCCCGGCGTGAGTCCGAGCTGGATCAGATCACGCCCGGTCGCCAGCGGTGCCGGAATCAACGGCTCGGAAGCAAATTCCTCTGCCTTGGCCTGCAGGAATTCATAGTTGTCGGTGAAGCCGTTAGACGATCCGCAATCCACTCGGTGCAGCTCCATTTCCTCGTCAAAGGTCGGCGCTGCCATGAAGCGCTTCAGTTTCGCAGTGCGCATCTGCTGAACGTTCATGAACTGCATGTGCCGCGCCACCATCGGCACCACCGCGTCGACGACATCATTCGGGTAGCGCAGGCGGCGCAGGATCGCATCGGCCATTTCCGCGCCCACTGCGTCGTGGCCGTTGAAGCGGATCCGCCCCGCCTCGTCGTCGAAAGTCTGGCACGGCGGCTTGGCGATGTCGTGCAGCAGCACCGCTAGGCAAAGTTCCAGCGGCGCATCCGGCTCCAGCATCTCCAGCATGATGCACGTGTGCATGTAAACGTCGCCCTCCGGATGCCACTCCGGCGGCTGTTCGCAGTCGATGGTTTTCAAAAACTCCGGCACGATGTGTTGCATCAGTCCCGACTCAACTAGCAACTCCACCCCAGCGCGGCGGCGCGGGGAGACGAGGATTTTCGAAAACTCGTCGCGAATCCGCTCGGGTGAAATCCGCTCCAGCAGGGGAGCGCACTCGCGGATCGCCGCCAGAGTCTTCTCCTCGATGTCAAAGTCCAGCGTCGCAGAAAATCGCACGGCGCGCAGCAAACGCAGCCCGTCCTCGGTGAAACGCTGGTGCGGCTCGCCGATCGCGCGCAGTCGCTTCGCCTTCAGGTCCGCCAGTCCACCGACGTAATCGATGACCTCGCCCGTTTCCGGCCGTTCAAACAGCCCGTTGATCGTAAAATCCCGCCGCTGGGCATCTTCCTCCGGAGTCGAAAACGTTACCGTCTCGGGCCGCCGACCATCCTTGTAAGAGCCGTCCGTCCGAAATGTCGCAATCTCCACGTGATGGCCGCGGCACTTCGCGATCACCACCCCGAAGTGCGCACCCACCTCGTTAGCCCCCGGAAAAAGCGCGAGCACTTGATCCGGCCGCGCCGATGTCGCGATGTCATAGTCCTTCGGCTGCAACCCTAACAATCGATCGCGCACACAGCCGCCTGCAAACAATGCCTCATAGCCCGCAGCCGTCAGGCGGCGGGCAAGTTCCAAAGCAGCATCGCGGGCAGGCATTCCACAACTATCGGCCGGAGGCCAGTCGCATTCAAGTCTGAAGAGAAAGTGGCTTGGTTTTGGCCATAGGTCCCATGAAAAAAGCCGCCTTCCACTCAAGGAAGACGGCTTTCCAAAAATCAGTCAGTCACCACTCAAGGAGTTGGCACCAACGAGATCGTCTTAAGAATGCGCGATGCGATTTGGTACGGATCGCCTTGCGAGTTCGGACGGCGATCTTCCAAGTAACCGCGATACGCGTTGTCTTTGACAAAGCTGTGCGGCACGCGGACCGATGCACCGCGGTCTGCCACGCCGTACGAGAACTTGTCGATCGACTGGGTCTCGTGCAGGCCGGTCAGGCGCAGGTGGTTGTCGGGGCCGTAAACGGCGATGTGCTCTTCGCAATGCTCGCCGAAGGCAGCCATCAGCGCTTCGAAGTAGGCTTTGCCACCCTTTTCGCGGAGGTATTCGGTCGAGAAGTTCGCGTGCATGCCGGAACCGTTCCAGTCGCCCTTGATCGGCTTGCAGTGGTATTCCACGTCGATGCCGTATTTTTCGCAAAGGCGGTTGAGGATGTAGCGGGCGACCCAGATCTCATCGGCGCAACGCTTCGAGCCTTTGCCAAAGATTTGGAATTCCCATTGGCCCTTCGCCACTTCGGCGTTGATGCCTTCGTGGTTGATGCCTGCGTCCAAACAGATGTCGAGGTGCTCCTCGACGATTTGGCGGGCGATGTCGCCGACGGCTTTGTAGCCAGCGCCGCAGTAGTACGGGCCTTGTGGGGCTGGGTAGCCATCCGTAGGGAAGCCGAGTGGGCGACCGTCTTGATAGAGGAAATATTCCTGCTCAAAGCCGAACCACGCGCCGGGATCGTCGAGGATGGTGGCGCGGCCGTTCGATGGGTGCGGAGTCACGCCGTCTGGCATCATGACTTCGCACATCACCAGCGCTCCGTTTTTGCGGGTGCTGTCTGGGTAAACGGCGACTGGCTTGAGCATGCAGTCGGAGCTGCGGCCCTCGGCCTGTTGCGTCGAGCTGCCGTCAAATCCCCACATCGGGAGTTGTTCCAGAGTCGGGAAGCCGGCGAATTCTTTGACCTGCGTTTTGCTGCGAAGATTCGGCACGGGGGTGTAGCCGTCGAGCCAGATGTATTCCAATTTGTATTTGGCCATGATAGTGGTGGTTTTCAGTGATTAACGGTAATTTGTTTGAGTAATCCCCGCCGTTGTGGGCAAGCCCGCAGCCGTCAGGGATGGCTGACGCCCATGAGTAAGCATCATGTGTGCCAAACCTTGCAATGTTTATTATCAGTCGTGGTTGATACCCAATGGAGGGGCGGCAACCGCAATGACGATGAGGCTTGTATCGTCGATTCCGGAGTTGTCGATAGCGCGTTTCAAAAGAGTGGCTGCGGTTTCCGCCGGATCCTCCGGGCAGCAGGACAAGGCATTGGCAATGTGGCGCTCCCACAGGCCATCCACCAGCCCGTCGGAGCAAACGAGGAATCGGTCGCCTGCTTCGTAAGAGATCGCCGCGAAATAAGGATTCACCTGGGCGTGGCCGCCACCGACGACCTCGTACAGGGCGGCGCGGCGCGGGTGGCTCCGGTACTCGATCTCGCTGATCTCGCCGCGTTTCCACTGGCCCCAGGCAGAGCTGTGGTCGCGGCTTAGCTGCTCCAGCTTGCCGCCGCGCGACCGGTAGATCCGCGAATCGCCCACGTTTGCAATGTAGAGATTCTCCGGGGTGAACCAGGCCAGCGCCAGAGTCGCCGCCATGCCCGTGGTTTCGTGATTGCCGTCGGCAGCGGCGTTGATTTGCTGGTGAATGCTGCGCAGCGCGTCGTCGAGGTGGCTGAGCGAGTCGGGGTAAATCCCCGAGGCCGCCGACTTGAACGTCTCCGGAATGATCTCCGTCATCTGCTGCAGGATGATCGAAGAGGCGATGTCGCCAGCATTGCTGCCGCCCATCCCGTCCGAAACCGCGAACACCAAATCGTGCCGGGCCATCCCATGGCTGCCGCTTTCTGGCAGCGTCTCAGCGCCTTTCGGCCCGGAGGCAAAGGCGATGAGCGAATCATCGTTGCGCGGTTTGCGAGAACCGCTGTGGCTGAGTGCTGCCCAGTGAAGGATCGCTGCTTGGGTCACGGATGGGTTTGGCTTGGGTGAAATTTCAAACGTCGGGCATCGTCAGCCCCGCCGGCGGTGGCAAAATCTCGGCGAGCTCGAAGTCGATGATGCAGAAACTGCCAAGCTTCGTCGAGTACGTGATGTTGCGCGGCTCCGCGTCCAGATGGCGCACGCCGTATTCCCGCTCCAGCTTGGCAAACAGCTTGTCCGCCTTCTCCTTGGAAATCTGCTCCGCCAGCTTGCCGCAGTTCGTCGAGACAAAGTACAGCTCCTCCGGGTGCTCCTCCAGCAGCCGCGGCACATACGGGCAGCCGCGCTCCTCCAGCACCTTCAGCACCGCCACTTCCTGCGCGTAGCGCTTATCCGCATCCGTACCGCGCAAGCGCTTGTGCACGTTGCCGTAGAAATCGATCCGCACATTCGAGCGGATCCCGTCTTTGAGAGGTTCGATAGCCATACGCTTTCTCACCTATAGACCGCAAATGTGCCTGTTGTCACGCCTTTGTTCGATCAGGTACGGGGCGAAAAAGGCGAATTCCTCCACAAATCCTCGTTGCTAGTCTTTCCGCACATTGTTCTTCCATTTTTTTGCCTGCAAATCCATGAGCCAACACGCCCTGCTTCGGCGGACACCGATTCGCCTTGCCTCAGCTCCTGTCATTTGCTGCACTGCCTCCCTGACGCCAAAAAGCCGGCAATCCGAGGATCACCGACTTTCCGGGTTAAGGGTTAATAATATGACGCCTTGCAGCGCTCGCTTAATCTTCACTTTCG
>CAJXYV010000046.1 GCA_913063525.1 uncultured Verrucomicrobiota bacterium | reverse complement strand
GCTCGTTGCATCCGGTTTCCCGTTCATTGTTAGAGGCGCTGGGCCGCAGCGGCCAAATCCTGCTGCGCGACCACCCGCAAGTACTCGTCGTCGACTTGCCCGGCCAGGGCCGCAGTTACAACGAGGACGGCAGCGAATGGTCACTCGGCAAGCCCGGCTGGCGGTCGCAGCGCCAAGTCGGCGAAAGCTCCGCCCACGACGCGGAACTTTGTCGCAATGGCGAATCGGTCGCCCACTTCGCGTTCCGTGAGTCACTGCGGGCGGACGCCATCGCTGCACTGAGACAGCTCAAACAACGCAACTACCGCCTCGTCATTCTGTCGGGCGACCGCCCCGAAAAAGTGAGCGCCGCTGCCGCGTTTCTCGGCATTTCCCCGGACGATGCCCATGCCTCGCTATTTCCGATGGAAAAGGAACAGATCGTCCGCCAATTGGATCATCGCGACACGCTCTACCTCGGCGACGGCGCTAACGACTCGCTCGCCTTCAATGCGGCCTGGACGACGGGCACGCCGGTGGTCGACCGAAGCCTGCTGGAGGCCAAGGCGGACTTTTATTTCATGGGCCAAAGCCTGCGGTTTTTGCCCCAGCTACTCACCCTCGCCAAGCGCCGCCAGTGGGTGGTCCGCATCGCATTCTTTTTCGCGCTTTGCTACAATCTCGCCGCTGTGTTTGTCTGCTTGCTGGGTCACATGAGTCCGCTCTTAGCTGCGATTCTCATGCCGCTTAGTTCCGCCATTTCCCTGGCAATTGTGGGTCTTGGACTGCGCGGGGGGAAAATAGACAACGCAAAGATTGAATTCGATTCTGGGGCTGATTACGATGGCCTAGAAGCTTCGGAACCGCCTCCAAACTCTCATGACTCAGGACCTAACCGATTACGACCACACCCTGTTTGATAAGCTTCTACACAGCGAGCTGTTCGCCACCTATCAGGACGCCTTCCGCTCGGCGACTGGCTTGCCCCTCCGCCTTGTTGGGCCGAATATCGAGGAGTGGTGTTTGGACGAAGATCCCAAAAACCGCAGCCCGTTCTGCGAGAAACTCAATCATTGCAAAAGCGCTTGTGAAGAGTGCATCGAGACCAACCGCCGTCTGATGGAAGAAGCGGCGGTCAAGGGGCCGACCACCTGCCATTGTTTCGCCGGTCTAGCGGCCACCGCCGTGCCGGTGCGCTCCGGAATTCGCTTGGTCGGTTTCCTTAAAACGGGTCAGGTGTTTAACAAGGTTCCCGCGCCGAATGCTTTTCAACAGGTGAGCAAGACCCTTGCCCGCCAAGGATTGACCCCCAAGGAAGTCGAAAAATTGGGCGACGCCTACACCCAGACTCGCAACATCGCGCCGGAACGCTACCAGAGCATGGTCACGCTGCTCGCCACCTTTGCCGAACAGCTCGGGCAGCAGGCTGAAAAACTCATCGTCGTCCGCGACGGCAGCGAGCCGGCCGCGATCGGCAAGGCCCGCGAATTCATCGACCAGAACCTTGCCGAGCCGCTGCCCTTGTCCGCTGTCGCCCGCCACGCCGGGCTGAGTGAATCCCACTTCTGCCGGATCTTCCGCGAAGTCACCGGTCTCACGCTTACCGACTACATCAACCGCCGCCGCATCCAGTGGGCGAAGCGGGAGCTGCTGCGCTCCGACACGCGCATTTCGGAAATCGCTTTCCTCGTCGGCTATCAGTCGCTCTCCCAGTTCAACCGCAGTTTTGCCCGCGTCACCGGTCGTTCCCCTTCGCAGTTCCGCAGTGAGGAACTGACCAGCCTCGCGTCCTGAGACGGTTTCACCGCGGCGGATTTTTTTCTTAGGCGCGGGCCGTCCGATAGGCTACACCCTGCGCATGGATGAACTGACACGCGATCACGGACCGCAGCCACTCGATGGCTTGATGGTCCGCTGGAATTTGACCAATCATGAATTGGTGGAAGTTTCGACTGAACAATTGAACCATAAGCAGGTGCAAAAGGCACGCAAGGGCCGGCAGCTCACCCTGTCGCTCATGCAGAAGCTGATGCGCACCGTCAACGAGGCGATTGTCGCCAAACTGCCAAAGGAGCAGCAGCCGAACTTTGTGCCCTACCTGCACAAGCACTTGTTCAACTATGCCAAGGGCCACGATGCAGCCTGGGTTGACCCGAATGAGGAGTTGATGCCTAAGTGAACGGCAGCGACGCCAAGTGGACCATCGTCGGACAAGGCCTCGCGGGGACTTGTCTCGCGTGGGCGCTGTGGCGGCGCGGCGTGAATTTCACGCTCATCGATCGCGGCGCGGGCGGTAGCTCGCGCGTCGCCTCCGGCATGGTCAATCCGGTGACGGGTAAAAACTTCGAGCCGAGCTGGCGGATCGCCGAGTTCCTGCCGGAGGCGTTAGAATTCTACGCCGACGTCGAATCACGCATCGGGGGGCAAGTCTGGCATCCGTTTCCCGTGCTGCGCCTCGCTGGATCCGACAAGGAGTGGCGAAAGATTTCGAACAAACTCACCGAGCCACACGTCGCCCCGTGGGTGATCGGCCAAGTGGCCGCGCCAGCGGGTTGGAGCGGTGCGGTGGCCGTTCGCGGCGGCGGCCGCCTGGACACACGGGCCTTCATGGACGGCTCGCGCGATTTTTTTCAACAGCTCGGCTGTTATCAGTTAGGCGATGTCCCGTTCGCCCAAAACCGCGACGGCATCGTCTGGTGCGAAGGCGCGGCCGGTTTGTTAGCTGGCCGCTATGGCCCGCAGCGCTGCGCGAAAGGCGAGATTCTAACATTGCGCGCCGACGGCTGGGACAAAAGCCAGATCCGCATCGGCGCGGGTGGCTGGCTGGTGCCGCAGGGTGGGGGGCTTTTCAAAGTCGGCTCGACCTACGAATGGAACGAACTCGACGAAATCCCGACCGCCCAAGGCCGCGCGCGGGTCGAGGAAATCGCCAGCCGCTTGGGCGGCGCGGAGTTCGAAGTGGTCGGCCACGAGGCCGGGGTGCGGCCGATTTTGCGGCGCAGCGAACCCTTGATCGGGCCGCTGGCGGAGGGCGGCTGGATGTTCAATGCGCTCGGCTCAAAAGGGTCGCTCTACGCTCCGGGCATGGCGGCGCGGCTGGCCCGCTGGCTGTTGGACGGCATCGAGCCGGAGCCGGAAGTGGACTTCCGCGTCTTTCTCCAACAGACTCTCGCCGATGAAGCGTTCTGAACTCGATCCGTTGTTTCCGCCGCGGCCGACGGCTTTGGCCCAGGAAATTCTCAGGCCGATGATTCGGGAAGGGGATCTCGTCATCGACGCTACGGCGGGTAATGGCCACGACACGGACTTTTTAGCAGACTGCGTTGGTGCGACGGGCAAGGTGTTGGCCTTCGACGTGCAGGAAGCGGCGCTGGCCTCGGCCCGCTCGCGGGTAACGGATTCCGGGCTGGCCGGGCGCGTGGATTTTTTCCTCGAGTCCCACGCCGCCATGGGCCGCCACGCGGCTGCGGGATCGGTCTCGGTGGTCATGTTCAACCTCGGCTACCTGCCCGGCGAAAACCACCAACTCACCACCGAATCGAACGAAACTCTGACGGCTCTCGCCACGGCAGTCGATCTCATCAAACCCGGCGGCGTGCTCAGCGTCGTCTGCTATCCCGGGCATCCCGCGGGTGCTAGCGAAGCGGTCGCCGTGGAATCGTGGAGTGCTGCGCTCGCCGCCCATGGCTGGCGGATTGCTAAGTACGCTGCCATCGGCACCCGCCGCCCCGCGCCGTTTTTACTCTTGGTGGGAAAGGTCGGATGAGTTATCTTGTCGCCTGATTCAAAACTCACCCCGCCCACCATGTTCAAAGAATTCAAAGAATTTGCGCTCAAAGGTAACCTCATCGACATGGCTGTGGCCTTTGTCATGGGTGCCGCGTTCACCAAACTCTCCGCCGCCTTCATCGAGGATCTGGTGATGCCGCTGATCGGCCGGATCTCCGGTGGCATGGATTATACTAACAAATTCTTCGCGCTCTCCGACAAGGTGACTGCCACCAATCTCGCAGAGGCTAAAAAGCAGGGCGCGGTCCTCGCCTACGGCGATTTCATCACCATTGGCATTAACTTTGTCATTGTTGCCTTCGTGATGTTTCTGGTCGTGAAGTCGATCAACAAGGCGAAAACACTCACCGCCAAGGAAGCCGCCGCCACCCCGCCCGAGCCGAGCGCCCAGGAAAAACTCCTCGTCGAGATCCGCGATCTCCTCAAGCAGAAGGCGTAATAGTTCGCCGCAAAGAGGCGCAAAAAATGTCGCAAAAATGAATGGATTCGTGTCGGGAGCGTTTGCCGTCCCTATCTCTCCATCTTAAATTTTTGCGTGTTCTTGCGCCTTTTTGCCGCTGAAAACCCCAGATGTTTTGTCGCGGCGCTTTTGTTTTTGCGAAAGCGGAAATGCTGCTAGGTTGCGGGCATGACGGTTTTGAAAGGCTACGCCACGCTTGAAGAGGCACACTTGGAGCGTTCGCGGTTAGCCGCGGAGGGGATCGACGCGCAGGTGCTCGATGAATCCACTGCCGTCAGCGCGCCGTATGCGCTGATCGAGCCGGGGATTCGCCTCGCGGTGGCGGACGAGGACGCGCCGCGCGCCCGCGAAATCCTCGGGCTGTCGGCCGTTCTGAAAGTCGTGCCGGAAAAAACGCACAGCCCGTCGTGGCTGATCTTTGTGGTGGTGGCGGCGGTTTTGCTGGTCTTGTTTTTCGCCAACCATCGCAACGGCGGCTCACAGGCCGAAACGCTCAATCGCACCGAACTGGACCGCAACCATGACAGCAAGCCCGACCTGCGGCAGGAGGCAGACCGCTACGGGCGACTCGTCGCGGAATCGTTCGACAACAACTTCGACGGCCGCTGGGACCTCAAACGGAAGTATGAAAACGGGATTCTGGTCGCTGCCGAGCAGGATCTGGATTTCGACGGCGTTTTTGATTCAACGCTCGAATACCAGAACGGCGTCTTGGCGACCGAAACGATCCGCCCCAAGGGCGAGGGCCACCCCCTGTTTCGCCGGGAATTCCGCCACGGCGTGCTGGCCGTCATCTGGGCCGACCGCGATCAGGACGGTGGCTGGGATGAGCGTGCCGACTGTGACCTGCTGGGCAGGGAAGTCCTGCGGATGAATCTGAAGTGAGCTCCATTCCGCTTTGCCGATCGCAGGCAGAAGGGGGAGATGGTTTTTATGGCGGCGCGAAATAAGTCGGTTATTGGCCGGGTAGGTATTTCGCGATTGCATGACCTATCGATTTTTGAATCTGCATCAGCCTTGCGATGTGGGGCATCGCGGGATAAAGGTTTTGGCGTGCCTGTTTCCGAAAGTAGAGTATGGTGATCGCTTTTCATAAGCCCTACGGCGTGCTGTGTCAGTTCACCCCCGATCAACCGGGGCAACGAACGCTGGCGGATTTCGGGTTTCCCGCGGGCGTTTATCCGGTCGGGCGCTTGGACATGGATTCGGAGGGGCTGCTTTTGTTGAGTGACGAACCGGGATTCAATAATCGCCTGCTCGATCCTAAAACCGCTCATCCGCGCACTTATCTGGCGCAAGTGGAAGGCATTCCGACCCGCGAGGCAGTGGCCAAACTCCAACAAGGCGGGATCGAAATCCAAGGTTATCGCACCCGTCCCTGCGCCGCGCGATTGCTCGGTGCCGAGCCCGAATTCCCGCCGCGCGACCCGCCGGTTAGATTCCGCCAAGCGATCCCAACGTCGTGGTTAGAACTTCGCTTGATCGAAGGCAAAAACCGCCAAGTCCGGCGGATGACGGCGGCGGTCGGCTTCCCCACGCTGCGATTGGTGCGGGTCTCCATCGGCAAACTCGATGGCGGCAGTTTGGCGCAAGGAGCGTGGCAAGAGCTCGCCCCCTCAGCGGTTCGGCAGATCTGGCTGAAGTAGATTTCTCACCGCAGGCCTAGGAAAACGTCCGATTTTCCGCCACTTCCCTTGACGACGCCCCCCGATCGGCAGGATGCTTCGCGCGCGATGAAAGACACCACCCGCCCATTTTCCAGCCCGATGCTTGACGGTCCCGACCGTGCGCCCAGCCGCGCGATGCTTTACGCCGTCGGTTTCGAGAAAGAAGACTTTGCCAAGCCGCAGATCGGCATCGCCTCCACCTGGAGCCAGGTCACGCCGTGCAACATCCACATCGACAAACTCGCCATCGAGTCCGCCAAGGGCGCCAACGCGGCGGGCGGCAAGGCCACGATCTTTAATACCATCACCATCTCCGACGGCATTTCGATGGGCACCGAGGGCATGAAATACTCGCTCGTTTCCCGCGAAGTCATCGCCGATTCCATCGAAACCGTGGTCGGCTGCGAGGGCATGGACGGCTTTGTCGCCATCGGCGGCTGTGACAAAAACATGCCCGGCTGCCTGATGGCGATGGCGCGCATGAACCGCCCCGCAGTGTTCGTTTACGGCGGCACGATCCTTCCCGGCTGCGCCACCATTAAAGGCGAAAAGAAAGACCTCGATATCGTGTCCGTCTTCGAAGCGGTCGGCAAACACGCCAACGGCGAATACACCGACGAAGAGCTCGAAACCGTCGAATCCTGCGCCATCCCCGGTGCCGGTTCCTGCGGCGGCATGTACACCGCTAACACCATGGCCAGCGCCATCGAAGCGCTCGGCATGTCGCTGCCGAATGGCTCCGCCCAAAACGCCATTTCCGATGACAAAATGCGCGACTGCTTCGACTCCGGTGCCGCCGTACTCAACCTCATCAAGCTCGGCATCCGCCCGCGCGACATCCTCACCAAAGAGGCCTTCGAAAACGCCATCACCGTTCTCATCGCCCTCGGCGGATCGACCAATGCCGCGCTGCACATCCCCGCCATCGCCCACTCCGCAGGCATCGACATCACCATCGACGACTTCGAGCGCATCGGCAAAAATGTTCCCGTTCTGGCCGACCTCAAGCCGTCCGGCAAGTTCGCCATGTCTGACCTCGTCGCCATCGGTGGCACCATGCCGCTGATGAAAATCCTGCTCGACGGCGGCCTGATCCACGGCGACTGCATGACCGTCACCGGTCGCACGATGCGCGAAAACATCGAGAAATTCTCCGCCCCGTATCCCGAAGGTCAGCAAATCATCCGTCCGCTCAGCAACCCGATCAAAAAGGACAGCCACCTGCGCGTGCTCTACGGCAACCTCGCCGAAGGCGGCGCCGTTGCCAAGATCTCCGGCAAAGAAGGCGAACTCTTCACCGGCAAGGCCCGCATCTTCAACTCCGAAGATGAAGCGATGAAGTCGATCCTCGGCAAACACATCAACAAGGGCGACGTCATCGTCATCCGCATGGAAGGCCCGAAAGGCGGCCCCGGCATGCGCGAAATGCTCGGACCCACCAGCGCCGTCATGGGCATGGGCCTCGGCAAGGACGTCGCGCTCATCACCGACGGTCGTTTCTCCGGTGGCAGCCACGGTTTTGTCGTCGGCCACATCACTCCGGAAGCCTTCCTCGGCGGCACCATCGGCATCTTGGAAGAAGGCGACGAAATCACCATCGACGCCGTCAACAACCGCATCGACGTGAATCTCACCGCCGAACAAATCGCCACCCGCAAGGCCGCCTGGGTCCAGCCCGCCCCGCGCTACACCCGCGGCGTGTTGGCGAAGTATGCCAAACTCGTCTCCACCGCCAGCGAAGGTGCCGTGACCGACAAGTATCTATAAAAAAGTAGCTGGAGCCTCTGGCTCCAGACCGTTGTCAGGGCGTCTCGCCCTGACGACTCCGCTTTGCACTTCGCTGCATCTAAACCCCGAAAGCCAATGACCGATCCCTACCATTGTCAGTTCTGCAAAGAAGGTGTCTCGCTTGCCGATGTCAACGTCGCGACAGACATCGCACTGTGTCGCCACTGTGGCAAGACCATGCCGTTTTCGGCCATCGCGCCGATTCCCGGTGCCACCGAGATCGACTTGCAAAACCCGCCCAAAGCAGTCCGCATCGAAGAGAGCCCGATCAACGGCCGAACGATCATCTATCGGAAAATCTCGCCCATCGTGTTTTTCCTCATTCCGTTCACCGCGTTTTGGTCCGGGATTTCGATGTTTGGGATCTACGGAAAGCAAATCAAAAGCGGGCACTTTGATCTGGGGAACAGTCTCTTTGGTCTGCCCTTTTTGTTCGGCACGGTCGTCTTGGTCTCGATCATTCTCTATTCACTTTTTGGCAGAACGCGGATCGGTTTTCCCAATGGCATGCTCACCGTCGCTACCGAGTTAGGGCCCATCGCCTGGACGCGCCGTCTCGCCTGCGACCGCAGCGCACGGGTCAGCCTGCAAATGTCCAACACCCGAGTGAACAACGTGCCGCAGCGCGTGATTCATGTCGAATGCCAAGGCCAGACCTTGAAGTTTGGCGTCATGATGTCGGACGATGCCAAAAGCTTCATCGCCGAAGCCGTCCGCCGCACACTGGTCGGCGAGTGAGTGACCTTTGAGGCTGATCCAAGATTCCGAGTAGTCATCCTCGATCTCGGGGCGCCGAGATAAGAAACCCACGACCGGGTTTTCTAATTCGACAGTCGCAGCCCTCACTCGCAAGCCGACTGCTAGCGAGCTTTCTCGTCAAATCGTGCGACTTTGGCGTAGAGATCCTCAAACATCATCCGGGTATCCAAGTTTGTATAAACGCGAATTTCCCTGCCGTCGGGATTCTTTTCATAGCCTCCTTGGTCGGAGATTCGCAGTGCGTGCATGGTGACATAGCTGCTGGATGATGGATCGGACTCCCATGAAGACTGCATCGCGGAGAGCAGCACGAGCGGGGAGTCGCCGAGAACATAGGCCTCCCCCAGAGAACCCTTTGCCCTTTGCAGCAAGTCCTGCAGGCGGACTAATAAATAACTGCCCAGCTTCCCGCTTCCACCCAGTTTGAGTTGCAGCTCGGCATACGAAACCAAAGCCTGTCGGTAAGTGTTGCGGGGGACTTGCCAGATGGGTAGTGCCGATTGATTGAAAACCACCTGCGCAGCCTTCACATCCATCCCGAGATTATACTCCACTTGCGGTTTCCCAGGCGGCGGAACCGCCAACCCTTCATGCTCGGGGCCGCCGATCCAGATCACTTGGATCCGCTCCGCGATCTTTGGTTCGATCAGATAGGCACTTGCCAAATCCGTCAAACCCGCCCCGCAAACCACGTATAATGGCGATGAAACGTCACTCCGCATGCTCTCCCGAACGATGAATTGGGCGGCTTCTGAATATGCAGGAGACGAGAGGTCTTTGAGCCGCTCGTTCGCGCCTTGGAACACGGGAACCTTACCCGTAAGTTTCATCACATCCAGCAGCTCCTTCGCCATTTCCACCCCATGGTCAGCGGATCCGGCGTAACCGTAAAAACCTTTCGGATAATGATGCGAGCCGATGATCCCCCGGACCTCGACCGAAGGCGAAAGCAGCTGGTGAGCCAGTTGGAAAAGTCCGTCGGGATCGCCTCCGAAATCGTTATCTACAATCACCCGAGCCCGGCTCTTCACCAATAGCTGCGCACCGTCTCCATCTGTATTTTCACCGCGGGCCGGCTGGAACAACAGTGATGCTATGGATATCGAAAGGCAAAAGAATCGGATCATTTCAAAGAAGTGACAGGCGGTGATATGCTCGATCAGATTTGCACGTTTGGCGGCAGTCGGAAAGCCTGAATCCAAAGTGACGAAGTGTCGCCCCAAGAGAGCTTCGAGTAATTCGCCGTTGATGCTTGTTGGTCGGTACTTGCCTCATTGCCTGCTTCCCAACGGGGATTGGTGGCAACCACTTGACTGAAGTCTGAGGAAGCATAATATGAGCATGAAATTCAAATTTTCAGTCATGTTCAAAATCACTGCCATCACCGCGCTTGTGGTTCAGGATGCCGCGTCTTACGAGAAAATGGCCGCCCTTGCCGAGCAGGCGCGGCAAGATGCTAAGCTCCAAGCTGCGATGGAGCATTTCCGCCAAGGTGGGGAAGGGATCAAAGCGGCCGATGGGTTCGCGCAGCTCGCCGCCAAATACCTTTGATCCATGCGGGAGTACGAAATCGTTTTCGCCCCAACGGCTTACGAAGATCTCGACGAAATCCTAGGATGGTTGAGTGATAAAGCGCCGGAAAAAGTCCCGGAATGGTATGCGGCGATTCAAGCCCACATCCAGACGCTGAGCCGATTGCCCGAGCGTTGCCCCTACGCCCCGGAAAACGGGCTGTGGGGGACTGAGGAGCTGCGGCAGTTGCTCTTTCAAGCCTACCCGTCAAAATATCGGATCATTTTTACCGTCGCCAAGAGTCGTGTTCAAATCCTACAGATCCGCCACGGTGCGCGGCGTTATTTACACGAAGAGGAGAATGAGCTTTGAGCAATGCTCACGGCATTGGGCGCAGGCCCTCGCTGCGCACCTGCCATTTCCCGTTTTTCGGGAAACCCGGCGCATCGGCTGTCGGTGCGCCGTCCCAGCCACCGGCCATCATCGCCACGGCGCTGAGCAAGCCGCCGTTGCCGGGCAGATAGAGTGGCAAGCGCGCGTCTTGATAGTTGTGGCCGTTTGGCAGATAGATGTTTTTCGGCGCCTCCATAAACAGCGCGTCGATCGCCTTGTCGGGGCGGCCCAGTCGGGCGGCGGTCATCGCCATCATGGGGTAATCCCAACCCCAAGTCGTCGGCCACTCCCAGTTGCCAAACACATCGTCGAGTGTGCGGCTCATCGTTTCGCGGTCGATCAGCGGGGTCTGCGGCAGCACTCCCAGCGCCGCAAGCATCGACGGGTGGTCATTGCGCAGCGTGTAGGGAGCGGTTTCGATGGCGGTGTAAATCCCGTCGCGCACGGTGGGTTTGGAAAGGTGGGTGATGATTTTATCCCACTGCGCCTCGCGCGGCATGCCTAAGCGTTCGCGCCATTGCTGGGCCGTGTTTAGCGCCCAATGCCAGTAGGCCAGTTCGTAGGTGGGATTGATCGTTGTGTCGGCGTGATAACATTCTTGGGCCGGAATCAGCGCCGGGCCGAGCACGTAGCGTTGTTCCTTTTCGTCCCAAGCCGCGTAGGATGCCATGAATTCGGCGGTTTGGAAAACGAGCTCGCGATAGCGTGCCAAGGTCACGGCGTTCGGGTGGGCGCGGTAACAGAGTTCGGCATAGTAGATCGGGTGCGGCTGTTCCCAGATGAGCATCGCGGCGACTTTGGACGGACTTTCCTCGCCATTCGGGCCGACCATCTTGGGCCAGCGTGCGCCCGTGTAGCCTTGTCGTTTGGCGAGTGCCTGCGCCACCGGGAGAATCTTCTGATACCAGGGCAAACTTTTTTCGAGCAGCCCGATGCGTCCCCACAACGCGAACTGCGCCGCGTGCCACCAGTGCATTTCGGTGTGGGGTTTGCCGAACCAGCTGTTGCAGGTCAGCCCGGTTTCCTGCGGCGGCATCGATCCGGCGCACTGGATCGCGGTGAGGTATTGGGAAAGCACGATGCGCCGTTCCAATTCGTTGGCGCGTGGATCGGTGCTGCCACTCAGATCGATCGCACCGCCGCTTTGCCAGAAATTTTTCCAGTGATCGGCAGATGTTTTGAAAACTGCAGCCGTGTCCGGCAGCGCGGCGGCAGTCGCCTCGCTGGAAAAGGCGCAGGTGAATTCGAGATGGTCGTGGCCCGCGGCGGTGAGTTCATAATGATGCGGAGTTGTGGCCTTCAACTCGCCGCCCGACCACGTTGCGCTGGCCGTGTAGTGGTCGGCATCGAGAGTGTGCGTGAAATTGACATGCGTGCCTCGGATCACGGCATCGGTGCGGTGGGCATCGGGGTGGTCCCAGTCGGCGTTGTCTTTCCACTCTGCCTTCGCCCCTGGAAAGGCGATTGAGATCCCGAGTCGTCCGAGATTGACGAGCTTCGAATCGATCTCCACGGCGAGCAGATCGCGGTCGGGGTGGCAGGCGAGTCGCACGGTCACGGGTTCGCCTTCGATGATAAATCGGCTCGTCAGCAGGCCGCTCCACAGATCGAGCGTCTGCTTTGTTTCAGACAAATCCTGCGGCTGCGCGGCGCTGCCGTCGGCTTTTTTGAGAACCAGACCGATCCGCGCGAGATCGAGCCGGTGGGGATTTGCGCGCAGCCACGAGGCGGCCGGCCCGTCCTGACGGCTCGCGTAGGGCACGGCGCGCCCGCGCACGTCGTGGTCCACGAGCGCCGCTGCGAGTTGATAACCGTTAGGGTTCGGGAAGCGGTGCCAGCCCCACTGCGATTCGGTGTGCAGCGGGATGCCGCTGTCGTAGGCGGCGGGAAACGTCTGCAGGCCCGTGATATCGGCCGTGAATGCGAACTCGCCGTTGCCCACGGAAAAGGGCGAGAGCGGATCAAGCTTTTGCGCGCTGGGATTGTGCCGCCTCACCAGCGCCTCGCGGTCGATCGGCGTGGCTTCGGTGGTGAAGCTCGGCAGGAGCAATCCGAACAATCCGCAAACGATTCTGTGAAGCCGCATGTGCCGACTCTAAGCATTCGATCAAGAATTGCCGCAAAAAAAGTCGCCTCTGCAACGCAGGCCCCGCCGCTCCTCCAGACTCCTTCGCGCGCGATGATGGCGCGGCATTCCATTCATGTCCGACTGGCTGCTAGACCTTCAAAACAAGTTCGACTGGGGATCGTTTGCGAGGGTGGCGGGCATGGGCGCGCCGATTTTTTCGTAGGCGGCAGGCATTGCGGTGCGGCCGCGGGGGGTGCGCATGAGCAGGCCTTGCATGATCAAAAACGGTTCATGGACTTCCTCGATCGTCGCCGAGTCTTCGCCCACCGCGACGGCGAGCGAGTTGAGTCCGACGGGGCCGCCGCCGAATTTGTAAATCAGCACTTCGAGCAGGCGCTTGTCCATTTCGTCGAGGCCTTGGGAGTCGATTTCGATCATCGCCAGCGCGGCGTCGGCGATGTTGCCGTCGATGACACCGCTGCCGCGGACTTGGGCAAAGTCGCGCACCCAGCGCAGGAGGGCGTTGGCGACCCGCGGGGTGCCGCGCGAACGCGAGGCGACTTCGAGCGCGCCGGCGCGTTCGATCGGCACGTCGAGCAAGCCCGCCGAGCGCTCGATGATCTGCGCCAGTTCATCGTGGGTGTAGTAGTCGATGCGATTCGCCAGGCCAAAGCGCGAGCGCAGGGGGGCGGTGAGCATGCCCGAGCGGGTGGTCGCGCCGACGAGGGTGAAGCGCGGCAGGTTGATCTGAATCGAGCGCGCCGACGGGCCGGAGTCGATGATGATGTCGAGCCGGAAGTCCTCCATCGCAGGGTATAGGTACTCCTCGATGGCGGGGTGGAGGCGGTGGATTTCGTCGATGAAGAGGATGTCGCCCTTTTGGATATTGGTCAAAATGCCAGCGAGGTCGCCCGCCTTTTCGATCTGCGGGCCGGAAGTGGTGTGGAGCTGGGTGCCCGCCGCACGCGCGATGAGATTGGCCAGCGTGGTCTTGCCCAGGCCCGGCGGCCCGGACAGCAGCACGTGGTCGAGCACGTCGCCGCGTTGTTTCGCCGCTTCGAGCATCAGCAAGAGGCGCTCCTTGACCTTTTCCTGGCCGATGAACTCGGAAAACGCCGGTGGGCGCAGCGAGACGTCGTAGGGGGTCGCCGGCGCGGTGGTGGTTTGTTGATAGAAGTTTTCGGCCATCGGGTGTGCGGAAAGCATTGGAGCCGATTGTGCGTCTCGTGAGAAGTGCAGAGTTTTATTCGCGCCCCTGTGCCAAATCGCCCGATGAATCCGCGAGGGCGCGGGTTCGCGGCTTGTTTGAAAAACTTCGTGGCGTCCACGCTGTTCCTCGTTTAGAAACACAGCAGCCGGTCAAACGGCTTGCCAGTCGATCCTATCATTTGTTAGACCATTGCCTCGTGAACGTCGGAATCCTCGTCAATCCCCACAAGCCAGAATCCCTTCCCACGCTCCATGCACTGCGCGCCGCGCTGGCGGCCCGGGGCTGGGGCACGGTGTTGGACGAGGAAACGGCCGGTCTCGTGGGGGAGCGCGGCATCCCGGCGGCGGAGTTTGCCGACCATGTGCAGGTGGCGGCAGTGCTTGGGGGCGATGGCACGATGCTGCATGCGCTCTCGCGGTTGGGGAATTTCCAGAAGCCGGTGGCGGGCATCAACATCGGCAACCTCGGCTTTCTGACGAGCTGCAAGGACAACGAGCTGGATGTCTTCGCCGCAGCCATCGCCCAAGGCCGCTACACCACGAGCGTCCGCACGCTGCTGGAGGCCACCATCCACCGCCATGGCATGCCGGCGGAATCCTTTATCGCCCTCAACGAAATCACGCTGGCCCGCGGCGACACCGGCCGCCTGGTCTCGCTGCGCGCGCGGGTGAACGGCGACCTGCTCAACGACTACCGCGCGGATGGTTTGATCATCGCCACGCCCACGGGCTCGACCGCTTATTCGCTTTCCGCCGGCGGGCCCTTGATCGATCCCAGCGCGGCGGTGTTTGTCATCACCCCCATTTGCCCGCACAGCCTCAGCCAGCGGTCGCTGGTGTTGGGTGATGATTCATCCATCGAGCTCAGTACGGAAGAGCGGGAAGGCGGGCCGATGATGTTCACCGTGGATGGCCGCGACAGCATCCACATCGGCCCGAGCGATCGCGTGGTGGTGAAAAAGGCGGACCGCTCCTTTCATCTGCTGCGGCTCGAAGGGCGCTCGTTTTACGAAGCGCTGCGCCAAAAGCTCGGCTGGCAAGGCGTCTGACCGCACGGGTCACGGTCAAAAAGCCAGCGTCCGCGCCAGTGCGGCGATCAAGCGTTCGCGCAATGGCACCGCTTTCACCGCCAGTTGCCGCTGCTCGGTTTCGTACAGGCGGCGGCCCTCTGCCGTCTCGATGCGGATCGGCTCGCGGCCCCACGCGCCGAGGTCGTAGGGGCTCGCCCGCATGTCCAGATCGCGCAGCTCGGTGGCCAGCTCGAAGCAATCCAGCAGCAACTCCGACCCGATCCACGGCATCGACTTGGCCGCCCATTTGTACAAGTCCATATTCGCGTGCACGCAGCCCGGTTGTTCCGACTCGACCCGGCTTTCCAACGACGGTTGCAGCCGGTTGAGCGGCCGCGCCTCCGCCGCAAAAAACCGAAACGCGTCGTGGTGCGAGCAGCAGATCGCGCGAGATTCCACCAGCGCGTCGATCTCTGCTTGGGGCAGGCGCAGCGGCGTCGTCTTCTCGTGCCGCACCTCCTTGCCGCGGTAGACCATCGCCCACTCGTGCAGCCCGTGGCAGGCGAAGTTGGGTGGGCGGTCGCGCGTCGCCTCCAGCAACGTCGCGATCCAGCGCAGGCGCTCGCGCTCCTTCGCCGACAACCGCGCGGGATCGGCGAACCAACAGCCGTCCTGCTGCGAATAATAACGCCCCGCCAAGGGCTGCGGCAGGGCGGGGGGATTCGCCACTTCCGCCCACTCCAGCGCCACCCCGCAGCCCGGCTGCCAGATCTCCAACAGCGAAAAGGCGTAGGGATAATACTGGAACAAAAAATCCTCCACCGGGTGAGTTTCGCCGAAATCCCGCCGTCGCCGCGCCGCCACGGTGTGCCGCTGTGCCCGCGCCAAGTGCGCAGCCGCCAGCTCTTGCCAGTGGCTGGCGGAAAGGGTGGCGGTCGGCTGGCGAGTCATCATCTCGCCACCAGAAGATCACGAATTTCAGGCCATGGCAAAATTTCCCTTGCAACTTCGGTCCGCCGCTCGTAACTATGCCGCCCCGCGCCGAAAGGCGCATGGTTCCAATCGCGGGATGGAGCAGCCAGGTAGCTCGTCAGGCTCATAACCTGAAGGTCGTAGGTTCAAATCCTACTCCCGCAACCAATGAAAGCCGTTGAATTCGAAAGACTTCAGCGGCTTTCGCCTTTCTGAGGGGTAGGTGGTGAAGGCACTCAGTGAAGGCGCTTTTGAGATTTTTTCAAAATCCAGCTCACCTCATTTGGATTTTTCAAACGCAGATGGACAGGATTCACGCAGATGGGGAGAGATGAATAGGGTACTGAAACTCTGAATCCCTTCTTCCATCTGCGTCCATTCACGTCCATCTGCGGTTAAAATTTCTCAAACAGCGGCGCACCTGAGAAACCACGAAACGCACGAAACTTCGCCCCCCCTTTCTCTCCACCTTTGCGGTTTGGCGCCTTTGCGCGAGACCCTCTTCCATCCAAAAACTCCCTCTTCTTTGCGTTCCTTCGCGACCTTTGCGCCTCGGCGGTCAATCCATCTTCCCTTCGACATTCAGCGTTTCGCGTTCGATATTGAAAGCTACTCCCATGGTCGACGTCTTCACCCCCGCCAAGCGCTCCGTCGTCATGGCCCGCATCCGCGGCCGCGACACCGGGCCGGAGCTCGCCCTGCGCTCCATGCTCCACCGCCTCGGCTACCGCTTCACCGTCCGCGGTCCGAAAAACCGGTCCCTCCCCGGCAAACCCGACCTCTTCCTGCCCAGGCACCGCACGGTCGTCTTTGTTTACGGCTATTCTTCCGGCTGCTGCTTGCTGCGATCAATAGGTTAACAACCTCGTTGTTCCTCGATTTTATTGATGATTTGCGAATAGTGCGCAGCAATCGTTACCGCCTCCTCCTCGCTAGAACACTCCTCGCAAACCGACGGATCGTCTGGCTGTTCGCCTCGCATCAGCATGGCGGTTTGTAGCCACGCCTTTTCGCGGACGCAAAGTCCGTCGATGATTTGATCAACGTCGTTTTCGGTTAAGGACAGGTGGATGATCTTGCTCATTTGGTGAGAATGTAACCCTGTGTAAAGGCTGGTTTGCTTCCCGACACATGATCAAACTAGCATCGCCCATGGCAATTGGCAAACGATGGACACTGCACGAATTACTTTTGCGCCCAACCTCTGTCATGCTCTAGAATTACCTCACCGTGGTCATGGCATTTTAGCTCAGCATCGGAAGCCCCAGCCCAGATAGGTAATGGTAGGTTGAATCGTAGTAGGACGGGGATCGGGTTGGATCTGAGTCATCACCTTCAGGTATGAAGATCACCATGCCTTGTCTCGCGCGAGTAAGCAAAACGCGGTAGGCGTTTCGTAAATAAAGTTGGTTCTCTTTTTTATTGGTGTTGTTCCAACGTGTACCACGAAAATCGTGATGACTCCATCCTGCTTCGTTAAAGCGGAAATCACAATCCCAGTTGACACAAGCCCAGTCAAGTTCGAGCCCCTGTACCTGAAATTCAGTAGCGGCGTCCTCAAGATAGTAGCTCGAACGTACATCGCTACGGTCGTTTAGGAACCAGTATACGGGATCGATTTCTACGCGAATATCAATCGCCTGAGGCTTAAGTCGCAACGCTTTCGATGAGGCTAGCAGCCCGTACCTTTCTGAACCGCGCGCCTTAGAGCGGATCCAATCTTTTGCCAGTTCAAGGCTGCGGGTAATGACGATCGGATAGCGATCGGCCAATTCTTGATACGTTTCCCTTGCCGTATCTACCTCACAATCGAGGAGTGCTTTGACGAAGGCTGATACATTTTCGGCCCGGAACGAGCGCATGGAGACGGAAAGATGCAACGAATCATCAAAACGAATTTTCTTAACACGCTGAATGTCTCGAACCGCATCTTCTGCGTCATACTCGCTGTCGGTTAGGCGTGATGACAAATAAACATCCCATTCTGGGAAATGTTTTTCAAGGGCTCCTAACCAACCATTGATCCCAGCCTCGCCAGTATTAATTTCCTGACCTCCTCCAACCAGACATACGATCACGGACCAGTCTTTGTGGCGATCCATGTAGGAAATCAGAAATTCTGGCTCGGATTGATTGAAGTCGGGGCGTTTCTTTTTACGCTGCATGAAGCTTGCCGTCTGCTGTAGATTCCATGCTCGCTGTGCTTCATCGAAAATTACTACGTGCTCCCATGGAGCCTCAGGATCAGAAAGACCGGCATCGCGAAAATGATGCACGTTTTGAATGAATTGCTTAACTTTACTGCGAACTTCTCCCATCCGCACGGTCTCTCCTTTGACTTTTTTTCGTTCCTTTTCATCGCGCGCCAGCGCTTCGACCAGAACAGAAACTAGCGGTTGGTTTCCAGAAAGGAAAACAGCAGGCGTTTCCTGATCTACATCGCGACGATGCCGGGTAGCCACGTTCAGGCCCACGAGTGTCTTTCCCGCGCCGGGAACACCTGTAACGAAGCAAATCGATTTTTTCTGATTCTTGATAGATGAATCAACAATCTCATCGATGCGGCATGAAGTTAGGCGAAGATTTTGAGCACCAGCATCATATCTGGCAATAGCCTCTACAGAATGCTGGGCATATAGAGCCCTCGCAGCCTCAACAATTGTTGGAGTTGGTCGGTAAGATGATTGTGCCCATATTTCGGAATCGATGTGGACTCCTAAAACAGCTTCAAAGCACTGTAGAATCGTGGTTCGAAAATCTTTTGAATTGGTACGGACTGGCCGATACACCTGATCATGATCAGGTTCAATCAAAGGAGTTGGTGAGCTACTTACTTCAGTCGCAACGAGCACAGGGATGATGGATACGTTGTGACTGGCCTCGTGAAAGTTTTTAAGGTCGAGGGCATAATCCCAGACCTGATCAATCGCGGATCGATCAAAGCTGTTAGCACCCACCTTGAATTCGATGGCGAGCACGATACCGCGTGCAATCACAACGGCGTCAATTCGCTTACCCATGCGTGGGATACTATATTCTAGTAGGATTTGCCCTTGGATTCCGGTTAGCACCTCACGAAGAATCGAAATTTGGTCGATCCACGCTGCAGTCTGGGTTTCTAGCGTCGAATATTCGGAATTCTTTTGAAGTCGTCCAAGTATCGTTTCAGGTAGAGTTTCAAAAAAATCGGATATGCTAGCCTCATACCAAGCGCTTGGCCTGCGAAGAAATTCTCTGTGATTTGACGTGTCGGATCTTAGGAGCATTGGGGGAACGTAGTAACTTGCGATTTTAATCCGCTAGTAATCAGTGCGCCTCCCAGTTCCCCAGTACCTCGCCGCGGACGACGGTGTAGCTGAGGTTGCCGTGGGCGAGGTCGACGTCGGGCAGGAACTCGTCGTCGAGCGAGGAGAGCAATGGCTCGATGTCGGCGTCCTTGAGGCCGGAGTCGCTGAGCAGGATCACCGTCCCGGCGACCGTGCCGTTCGTGAGGTAATGGAGATCGACGGCGGCGAGGTCCTTGCCGTCGCGCAGGGCGAGAAAGCGCTCCGACGAGGGAGTGCGGAGGGTGCGTTTCCAGGTGAGTTTCATGTCAGTGAGGTGAGGAGCCAGCGGCTGAGAAGGATGGTAGACGGAATGGCGGCGATGAGGATCAGGCAGCCGCAGCCGCCGCTTTTGCGATAGCTCATGCCGGTGCCGGGCAGGCCGAACGAGGTGTAGCGCCGTCCGCCCGAGCTGACGCCGGTGCGGAATCCGCGCCCGCCGACGGAGTAGCCGACGCCCGACTTGCTCAGGTTGACCCGGAAGGGGCCAAGATTGACGGATTTGCGGTAGCTGAAGCCCATTTTTGGAGTGCGGAGTTAGGAATGCGGAGTGGTGAGCTTTGGAGATACTTTCAGCATTTTTATCAACCGGGGTGGGTCAAATACGGGGGCAGGGTCAAAAAATCGAAAATAATTTCAAAACTCGGCTATCCAGCATCTGTGGACCTTTAAGAACCACTTTCTAACGGCCTCCTCAAGGGCAATCGGAAAATTCAGTCACCCGAATGCCGACACTCCGGATTCTAACCGATAAAGTTGCATAAATGACCGTAAATATTCCAATTTGCCCACTAATTTCCAATATCCAGCAATTGATGGATTAACCAAAGGACTCGCTAGGAATTCCTGATTACTGACGGTCAATGCCCACCGAAGACTTTGAAGCCTCTGATCCGCAGTTTCTCAGCTAGCCGGGCCTCGGCGGCTCTTGATGCCTCGCGGGAAAAGTAGAGCTACTTGAAGATGAGATCGTGGCGAAGTCGGGCCCACGCTCGGTCACACGCCGCACCGCGAATTCCCCGCCTTGTTTGTGCTGCTCGTAGCGCT
>CAJXYV010000045.1 GCA_913063525.1 uncultured Verrucomicrobiota bacterium | reverse complement strand
GGAAAAGGTGACCGGGCACTTGGAAAAGGTGACCGGGCACTTGGAAAAGGTGACCGGGCACTTGGAAAAGGTGACCAGGCACTTGGAAAAGGTGACCGGGCACTTGGAAAAGGTGACCAAGCACTTGGTAAAGGTGACCCAGTGCTTGGAAGGCTTTTCCACCGCCAGCCGGGTGAAACGCGCGGGGTCAGGCGGTGTGGCGCAGGAGGGCGATGAGCACGCCTTGGATGATGAGTTCTTGGGCGGGGATGAGGTCGGGGAAGTCGGCGTTTTCGGCGCGGAGGAAGGGTTTGCCGTTTTCAACCATGTAGCGCTTGAGGGTGGTTTCGCCGTCGATGAGGGCGGCGACGATGTTGCCTTTGCGGGGTTCGCGGCGTTCGAGGATCACGGTGTCGCCGTGGCAGATGTGGGCGTCGATCATGGATTCGCCGCGGACTTTGAGGGCAAAGGCTTTGGCGTTGCTGGGGATGCCGAGGGCGGCGATGTCGACGCAGATGCTGCCTTCGCGCTGGGCTTCCACGTCCTGGGCCATGCCGGCGGCGATGTTGCCGTAGAGGGGGATGTCGGCGACTTCGCCGCGGTCGAGTTCTTCGGGGAAGACAACGGCGCGGGCCTTGCCGGGGATGCGCTGGATGACGCCTTTGCGCTCGAGCGCGCGCAGGTGGCTCATGGCGGCGGTCTGGCTGGCGAAGCCGAAGAAGTGCTGGATTTCGCGGGTCGAAGGCATGATGCCGGTCTGGCGCTGGGACTTCTTGAGGTAGTCGAGGATTTCCTGCTGGCGGAGGGTGAGTGTTGGTGAGTTCATAGGGTGACGAACAGTGTTCCTAAGAACAAACACCGGAAAGCGGGCCGCGGCAAGTGAAATTTTCGACGAATCCCGCTGGCCATTGGTGGGGCGAGCGTCTAGCCACGTACCGTGCGCGGCGAGACAGACAGCATGAGGCCCCAGGCGGTTTTCCGGTGGCTGTGGATCGTGTTTTTTCTGCAGGGGATGACGTACGGCTGCTGGCTGCCGGCGCTGACGAACATTCTGAAGGCGCGTGGGCTGGGTGGCTGGGTGGCGTTGGCTTTTGTGGTGTCGCCGGTTTGTTCGCTGATTTCGCCGCTGGTCGGCGGGGCGCTGGCGGATCAGCGGATCGCGGCGGACCGGTTGTTTGCATGGAGTTCGTGCCTGGGGGCGGGTGCGTTGTTGCTGGCGTTTGGCGGGTTGGACGCGGGCTGGAACCCATGGTGGTTCATCGCGCTGATGGGGCTGAGCTCGGTTTTGGCGGGGCCTTCGTGGGGGCTGCTGGCGACCATTTCGCTGGCGCACCTGCCGGAGGGTGAGCGTCAGTTTCCGCTGGTGCGGCTGGGGGCGACGCTCGGGTGGATCGCGGCGGGCCTGCTGGTCAGCTATGTTTTGCATGCGGACACGAGCCCGGTGGCGGGCTATGCGGCGGCAGTGGTGCGCTTGTTATCGGCCGCGGCGGCGCTGATGTTGCCGCACACGCGGCCGATGGGGGTGGCCAGTTCTTGGCGCAGCCGTCTGGGGCTGGATGCCTTTCGCCTGCTGAAACACCGCGACCACTGCGTGTTTTTCGGGGTGACGGCGTTGTTCTCGGTCCCGCTTTCGGCTTTTTACATGTACGCGCCGGAGTTGCTGAAAGTTCTGGGCGACCGGCACGCGACGGCGACGATGACCATCGCGCAATTGTCTGAAATCGTGGCGTTGTTGGTGATGGGCGGGATCTTGATGCGGTACCGGGTGAAGTTCGTGCTGCTGTGGGCGCTGGGGCTGTCGGTGCTGCGCTTTGGAATGAGCGCCTACGCGGGCGGCAGCGGATTGATGGCATGGCACATCGCGGGGATCGCGCTGCATGGGGTGTGCTACACGTTTTATTTTGTGACGGCGCAGGTGTTTCTGGATCGGCGGGTGGATCCGGGGCTCAAGGGGCAGGCGCAGGGTCTGCTGGCGCTGGTTTCGGGCGGGGTCGGGCCATTGGTCGGCGCGCTGCTGTGTGGCTGGCTGCGCAGTCACTGGGTGGCGGCCGATGGCCGGGGCTGGCTGGATTTTTGGGCGATTCTCGCGGCGATGATCGCTGCGTGTTTCGTGATTTTCGCCGTGTTTTACCAAGGGCATGGCAAGAGCGAGGCGCCGGTGGAGCGCTGAGGGCGGCCCTGCGCGCGGTGCGTTTTGAATTTGACCCGTGGGGCCAAATCTGCGAGGGTGATACCCGTGAAAAAACGCGTATGAGTGATTCAATATCAGCTAGGGATGCCGGCTTTGATTGTGTGGATCCGCGGATGATCTCGCGGCTCGGACAGTCGAGATTGTTCCTAGATTACGAGCGGGCGTTTGGCGATGCGACGGGGTTGCCGCTGAGATTGGCGGCGACGCAGCAGGGCGGCGGCGCGGCGGACGGCGGGCGGTGGGGGAACTTGTTTTTCGACTGGTTCGCGCGGCATCATTCGACCTGCGCCAGCTGCGTGGACGCCTGCCAGGTGGTGGCGGAGGGTGCGGCAGCCGGCGCGCCGACGCTGAAGCACTTTGCCGGGTTCTGCGAAAGCAGTGTGCCCATCCGGACAGGCGAAAAAGTCATCGGATTCCTGCGGCCGGGTGGGGTGGCGATGTCCGACGCGTCCGCCGCCAAGTTTCAAAAAATCGCGCGGCATGCGAGAGAGCAGGGCGGGGATTTCGACGAGGCGGGGCTGCGCCGGGCGTATTTTTCGATTCCCGTGATGTCGCCGGAAAAGTACCGCTCCATCCTGGATCTGCTCGCGATATTCGCCGGCCATTTGTCACTGATCGCGGGCCAGTTGGTCCTGTGCGACGGCAATTCGGAACCGCCGAACATCGCCCGCGCCCGCCAGTTTATTCGCGAAAACCAGGCGGAGGCGCTGGATCTCAAACAGGTGGCGGGGATGGCCGGCATGAGCAGCTATTATTTCTGCAAGAAGTTCAAGAAATCCACGGGCTTCACGTTCACCGAATACGTGGCGAGGGCGCGGGTGGAGGCGGCCAAGAATCTGCTGCTCAATCCGCAGATCCGCGTCACCGAGGTGGCCTTCGAGGTTGGATTCCAGTCCATTGGCCATTTCAACCGCGTTTTCAAAGACGTTGTCGGCCAGAGCCCCAGCCGGTACCGCAAGGAATTGCCGATCAAGTCGGTGAATTGAATATCCGGTTTCCCGCCCAGCCAGCTGCGCAAGGAATGTGCATTCTTTGACAAGTGCCGGGAAGCAATTGAGCGGCTGATGCGGTAGAGTGTGGGTGAAAGTTGAGGCAGACCCGCCACTCGCGGCGGCTGGCTCATTTTTCTGTCGAGTGTGGTCGAGCTGGCGGATCACCTGGACATGCAACGGCTGGCTAAATCAATAATACCATGACGAACACTCTGACACGATGGAATCCATTCACCGAACTGAATGAGATACAAAACCGACTGACCACTTTATTTGGGCGCACCGGACGCCACAACGGCGATGGGGAGCTTGGCATTGCCGAGTGGTCTCCTTTGGTCGATGTGGTCGAGGACGACGACGAGTTCTTGATCAAGGCGGAACTGCCTGAAGTCAAAAAAAGCGACGTCAAGGTCCTGATTCAAAACGGCGTTCTCCAGATCAGTGGCGAACGCAAGCTGGAGAAGGAAGAAAAGGGCAAGAAGTATCACCGCATCGAACGTGCGTACGGTTCGTTCGAGCGGAGTTTCAGTTTGCCCGAATCTTCCAAGCCCGAGCAGATGACGGCGGCGTACGACAACGGCCTCCTCACCGTTCACGTTCCCAAGGACAAAGCGGCCAAACCCAAGCCGATCGAAGTGAAAGTTCAGTGAGATCGAAGGGCGGGCGGTCGGCTCCATCGGCGGCCGACCGCCCTCGATCGAGAGCTGCGAACCACGGAAATCATGAACGACGCTTAAAATCAAGGGGCCGGATCGTCTTGCGCCGCCGCCCAGCCGATGAGCTTGGCGGGGGCTGCTCTGGCGGAAGACCGCTCTTTGATTTTTGGTGAGATTCCAGGTCTTTCGTGGTTTCCATTTCCCCTTGGAGGGCGCCAGCGCTGGCCGTCGACTGGATTTCAGGCGAGCTCGCAGGCGAGCCGGATCGCGGCGATCATTGAGGACGGGCTGGCGATGTTTTTGCCGGCGATGGCGAAGGCGGTGCCGTGGTCCGGGCTGGTGCGCGGCTTTGGCAGGCCTAGGGTCACGTTTACGGCGCTGTCGAAGTCGAGCAGCTTTAGGGGGATCAACCCTTGGTCGTGGTACATCGCCAGCACGGCGTCGTAGCGGCCGAGGGCGGCCTCGCGGAAAATCGCGTCGGGGACGGCGGGTCCGCTGAAGACGCCGGCGTTGGACTGGTTGAGGAGGTCGATGGCGGGTTGGATGATGCGGGTTTCCTCGTCGCCGAAGGCGCCGTTTTCACCGGCGTGGGGATTGAGACCCGCCACGGCGATCCGCGGCTGGGCGATGCCGCGCCGCTGGAGGAAGCCGGCGGTGAGGAGGCCGATGCGCTCGATGAGTTTCGGGGTCAGGAGGGTGGGGACCTTGGCGAGCGGCTCGTGGATGGTCGCGAGCCCGACGCTGAGGGTGGCACCGGTCAGGAGCATTCCGTAGTCGGTCACGCCGAAGGCATCGGCGAAATACTCGGTTTGGCCGGGAAAGGGGAAACCCAAGGTTTGCAGGCCTTCCTTCGAAACGGGACCGGTGACGACGGCATCGGCGCTGCCGTTTTTCAACTGGCGGACGGCTTCATCGAGCGCGGCGAGGGCTGCTGCAGCCGAGCGGGCATCGGGTTTGCCGGGGCTCCCTGCGCTGCGGTCGCCCAGGACTTCGATTTCAAAGCCGTGGGGAATGGCGGCCGAGGCGAGGGCAAGGTCGATCACCTCGGGGCCGATTCCGGCGGGGTCGCCTAGGGTGATGATGATGCGTGGCACGCTGCGAGCATCGATCGATTTGCGAGGGCTGCCAAGCGAGGAAATCGGCCAAGCAGTCGCCAAGGCTGCGGTGGAGGTGGGTGAAGAGGGTCTCGCGCAAAGGCGCGAAGGCGCAAAGTTTTTTGGAGGGGTGTAAGGAGGGTCGGTGTACCGCCGATCTGGGTTAATTGGGGTCAACCCTCCTTAGTGCCCTTGGGAAAAGGCCGAAATGCACCCTTCGTCCTTGGATTTGTTTTTCCGACAGGCGCGGCTTGCCTCGGATCGTGGCACGGTGCCGGAGTGATCAAAATCATGGAAATTAAAAATCGGGCACACCGCTTCGGCGACAAGATCGACTCCGTGAGCAGCGGAAAAGACGCAGTCGAAGACAATTTTGGGACGAAGGGGCAGCGGCCGGTGAGTTCCTTGACGCGATTGCTGTGGATCCTCGGGGTGCTTATTTTGATCTTGGACGAAGTCCTGTGTTATCTGATTTCCAGCCCCAAGCCGCCGGATCTGACCCAGGTCAAGACGGCAGCGCCGCAGACGCTCGCCGCAGCGCGGCTGAAGGAGATTCTGGTCCAGTGCGAGGGGTGAGGCGGGACCGTGGATTTGGCGGAGTGGAGGAAGAGCGCGGCGTTCTTGAAGTCGGTTCTGTGGGCCGGGTGGTGGTTTTTCACTGCGGTGGGGGATGGCGCATTTCCTTGAGGTCTGTGCTTGCGGTTGGTGGGTGGGCCTTTTTAGAGTTTGCCCGATGGCAATGACCCCAATCAGAATTATTTTGCTCGGGCTGCTGTGTGGTTTGCTCACGCAGTGCGCGAGTTTGCCGCTGGGGGGTGTCAGTTTGGGCGGGCCGAGTGTGGAGGAGCGGAATGCAAAAATCGCGAGTGAGCCGACGGGTGATTTTTTCTATGGCAGGCGCTACTTTGTGGAGAAGACGCGATTTTGGGGTTATGTTCGGAAGCCGCGCCAGCCGTGGAGCCGGGCGAAGCTAGTCATCATCCGCGAGGATAAGCAGAAGAATCCGGACCGGCTGCCAGAAAATGGAGCCCCCGGCCAGCGCTACGGCTACGACCAGAACGTGGAATACCGGCTGCGCGGCTACTACACGGGGCAGGAGGCGTATGACCCGAACAGCAATCAGTTTCTGGCCGAATTCATGCTGACGGGCTACGAGGCGGTGGACCGCCAGCCCGGATGGTTGTTCCGCCCGAGCGATCGCTACGACCGGTTCCGCATCACGATGACTCCGCATTGAGTGCTCGCCCGAATCGACAAGAAATTCTATGAAATCAGGCTCAATCATTCGTTCAATCCGGGTCAGTCAGCACGACCGGATGGCGGGTGACGCCCCCAGCCTGGGGCGACTGCAGCGGATGCCCGGCACGGGCTTGCCCAAGGGGAGTCGGCACAAGCGAAAGTCCAAGTCGCGGAGTCGTCGCAGCCGTGCCCGACAAGATCGGCGGCGGGTGTTGCGGATCTGGACATTTATGCTCAGTGGCCTGGCAATGGTTTGTGTGGGGATGACGATGTGGCTGAGTCTGGAACCCAGCACGGAAAATTCAGAGGAGTCCAATGATGCGATCCCAGAACCGGTGGTGGTCAAGGAGCGGGTGGTTTCCAAGTTTCCTTCGCCTGACGAGGCGGACGCGCTGGCGATGGTCAAACTGAGCCTGTCAATCCGCGACCCGGCACAAATTGAGAATCACTTCCGGCTGGGTACATCGAGCCCGCAAGAAGTGGTGGATTTCCTACAGGGAATCGAGGCACGGGACGGCGTGATCAATGGCTACAAATGGCTGAGCAGCGTGGATGCCAACGATCTATCGCTGGATGGGGTGCTGATCAATTTCGCGAGCGAGGACAAGCCGCGGAAACGCCTTGCGCTGCTAACGCCAGACGCCACGGGGAAATGGAAAATTGATTTTGACTCGTTTGCGCGCAAGGTGACGCCATCGTGGGAGGATTTTCTGGTGAAGGGCGCCGCGACGGCCCGGGTGCGGACGTACATCGCCGCGGACAGTTATTACAACGGGCCATTTAAGGATGATTTGCAGTGGACCTGTTACGGGATCGCGACGCCGGACCGAGACGAGGTTTTGCTGGGTTATTGTAAAATCGGTTCGCCGCAGGCGGCGGCGCTGGGATCGATTTTCGAAAAGGACAGCAAGATGCACCGGGTATTTTTGGAAATACGGCGGGTTGAGGGCGCAGAATCGCGGCAGGTCGAAATCTTGAGGGTGATCGCCGAGGGTTGGGTCGCTACCGAAAAGTCGTTTGACGACCGCTTCCGGTGAGCGAGTCGCGTTTTTTCCGTGCTTGCCGGGCGGGGCCTTATTTCTTATTTACTACTGATGTTAAACCCAAACAACCATGAAGTGTTCCTAGGCAGCTGTGATCCGCATTGCTTTGCGGGAGGAGCTCGGCGGCGGGGGGACTGTTATTTTGATCTATGAAAACCCAAGATATCCAACGCGGACTGGTTCCGCGTCGTCAAACTTCCGAACGAAGCGGCCCCGAAATCGGTCAGGTGGCTCGCTTGCGTGACGAAGAGTATTTTGGCAAAGGGCAGCGTGTCCGCAGAAGAGGCGGAAGCCGCTCGCGAAAGTCAATGAGCCCGGACCGCAGGAAGGCGGCATTGCGGTGGTCCATTTTATTCGGCGGGGTCACGGCCGCAGTGATCGGCGTGGTGGTTTCACTCTGGCTGATACCACGATTCAATGGCAAGAACGGTGCGGACGAGGCACGGGTGATGCCCGAAGCCAAGGTGCGGATCAGCTCGCGCTTCCCATCGCCAAGTCAGGAACAGGCGATTGATTTGGTGACGCGCGCCATTGAGAACCGCGACCTGGACCAGGTGGAGTCACTTTTCCGAACGAATTCGGCTGGGCACGCGGAAGTGGTGAATTTTTGCAAAGGCCTGAAGGAGCGGGACGGGGCGGTTGAGCGCTACGATTGGCTCAGCAGCATGGATGTGGACGGGCTTTTGGTCGAAGGGGTGCTGGTGGTTTTCAAGGGGAAGGATAAGCCGAGAGAACGCTTGGCGTTTCTCACGCCCGATTCGACAGGCCAATGGAAAATGGATTATGAGGCGTTTGCGCGCCCCGTGATCCCCTCTTGGGACCAGCTGCTCGAAAAGAGTTGGATGAAATCGGCGAGGGTGCGGGTCCTCGTTGCGAGCGATGTTTACTTCAACGGCCCTTTCAGCGATGATAAGCAGTGGGTCTGTTATAAGATCGTGTCGCCTGATACGGAGCAACTGCTGCGCGGCTACTGCCGGGTGGGCTCGCCGCAAGCGACTGGGATGAAAAAATTGTTTGTCGAAGGGGCCACCGCAAGTCGGGCGACCTTGGAGATCCTGCGGGTGAAAGATGGCGGACCCTCGCAGTTCGAGATTACGCAACTGGTCGGCCAAGATTGGATCATCCCCGATTCCGCTGGGGCCAAGAACTGAGCTGGAATGAAAAACGCCGCCCCTTCCGCAAGGAAAGGACGGCGTTTTTAAGGGGAACCGAGGAGCGGCTGAAGATCAAGTGTAGGAGGACTCCACGCGCTGGGCGACATCGCGGTAGCCGTAGTCGACTTCGTAAATTTGCTTGAAGCAATCCAGAGCGGCAACCTTGTCGCCGACTTCCGCGTGGATGAGGCCTTTTTCGTAAAGCACTTCCTTCTTGGTATTGTCCATGGCCACGAGATCGGCAAGCGCATCGGCGAGCTGCTTGATGGAAATGTCAAACATGCCCTTGGCCTTGAAGGTGCGGCCCAGCAGCAGCAGCACCTTGGTGCGGATGTGTGGATTGCGGGTGGCTTGTTGGAGGTGGGGAATGGCGGCGCTGAAATCGCCGGCATTGTAGAGGGCATTGCCGAGCTCGAAGCGCAGCTGGGGATCGGTCGGGTTTTGGTCGACGCGCTTTTGGGCTTCCTGGACCTGTTCGGCGATGCGGTCTGCCTTGCGGGCCTCGAGCGAGGCCTTGAGTTCGGCATTCTCCGGGTCGGCGGCTGCAGCAGCCGTCAGATTTTGCATGTCGGCCTCAAGCGCGCGATCATTCATGGCGGCAGCCTTGGTGGCCAAGGCGACGTCGCCGTTGCTCAGCGAGTGCGCCCATGTGTAAAAGGTCTGGGCATTGTGCCAGTCTTCGAGTTGCTCGTAGATGCCGGCCAAATCCTTGACCGTCATGAGGTGGTTGGGATCCGCGTTGTACTTCTCGATGACTTTGTCGCGGCGTTCTTCGAGTTGTTCGCGCGTCAGGCCGGTGCGCGACGCCTTTTCAAGCTCTTCAAACTCGGCCGAGTTTTTCATGAGTGAGCGCATGTCGGCGTTTTCATCCCACTTCTGCTTTTGCATGGAAGCGCGGGCGGAGGCGTCTTTGGCTCCCTTGATGGCGACTCCATCGGTGGGATGGTGTTTGGCGATGTCGTTGTAGACTTCGGACGCTTGAAGCGGCTGCTCGCGGGCGAGGTAGAACTCGGCGAGTCTGTGGAGAAGCTTGGCGTTTTCCGGGTTGCTGGTGCGGACGGTTTCGAGAGCGAAAGCGGCGGTTTCAAAAAACTCGAGCTTGAGACAGGTGTCGAAAAGCAGTTCGTTGGCCTGGTCGTTGAGCGGGTCTTTCTCCAGTTCTTTTTCGATCAGCGGCAGCGTGCCCAAAGGATCTTTTTTCGCCTGGCCGTGGAGCTTCATCACGCCCATGCCGCCAGTCTGGAGTCCAAACAGGCCGGCTTTTTTCTTGGTGTTGCCGGCGAGCTGAAGTTCGCATTTGCGAAGCATTTTGCGGCCTTCGAGGAATCCGGGGCTGTCTTTGAGTACTCCTTGGAGCAGGCTGACGGCGTACGGCAGGTTGGCTGTTTGAACGGCGCTAATCGCTTTGAGCCACATAGGCTTGAGATTAGGTGCGAGTTCTTTTTCGGTGATCTCTGGCATTGTGATGAGAAATTCGTGGTTTTTTAATTATCGTCTCCGAGCGGGGCGGGGGACGGAAAATGAAGCTTCCGCGACGTCTTGGCAAGCATGGGGTGATAAAGAAAATAAGGATAATCGCCAAAGGCGGCGTTTTTTGGGATTGATGGAACGGCGGGGATCCATTACTCAAACGTTCACGGCAATCATTTCCAATCCGCCGCTGTAATAGATATCCATCCAATATGCCTCCTCGCCCAAAGAATTCCGGACGTCGTAACAACCGCAACCGTTACGGTCCACCCAAGCGCTCCACCAAGGACGAAGAAGAGAAGGCGGTCGAGGTGGACGGTGAAATCTCGTCCGTTCTCGCCGGAACCATGTTCCGCGTGAAGCTGGAAAGTGGTCACGAAGTCCTCGCGCACATCTCGGGCAAAATGCGCAAACGCTTCATCCGCCTCGTGGTGGGCGACAAGGTCAAGATGGAGATGTCGCCCTACGACTTGACCAAGGCTCGCATCGTTTTCCGCCTGAGCTAAGGCCTCAAGCGTAGTCTGCGCCGACTTCAGCGGCCTCCAGTGCCGCCACCGACTGGTTGCTGCGCCGCTCGATCACGATGTCCCCAAGCAACTCGTTTTGGCGGACGATGAACTGGTTGAGTTTCATCAGCTCCAGTAGGGCGAGGAAGGTGACGATGACCTCCGCCTTGGTGGTAGCGGACTGGAAGAGCTCCTCGAACCGGCGCGACTCACCAGGCGTAAAGTGGCCGAGCAATAATTCGATCTTGTCCGCCACGGTGAAGCGGTCGTCGATGATGTCGCCGAAATCGTGGGATTCCTCAAAGCGCTTCAGCACGTTTTGGAAGGCGCGGATGAGGTCGAAAATCGACACCTCTGCCAGCGCGGGCGGCTCTTCGGCAGGCGGCGCGGCGGCATCCGGTTGATGGGCGAAGCGACCTTCCTGCTCCAATTCGCGGAGGCTCAGCAGCCCGGCTGCGTCCTTGAATTTCTTGTACTCGATGAGCTGGCGGATCAGTTCCCAGCGCGGATCATCGTCTTCGGCGTCTTCTTCAGGCGGCTGGTCGACCCGCGGCAGCAGGGTCCGGCTTTTCAGGTACATCAGGTTCGCCGCCATCACGATGAACTCGGATGCGAGGTCGATGTTTAAGAGTTTGAAGGTGTTGATGTAGTCGAGATACTGGCGGGTGATTTTCTCGATCGAGATCGCGTGAACGTCCATCTCGTCCTTTTTGATGAGATAGAGCAGCAGATCGAGGGGACCTTCAAAAATTTCGAGACGGACCTTATAGTCGTTGGCTTCCACAGGACGGGTCGTAAAGCATGGATTCTGTCTGTGCGAGGGTAAATTTCCCTAGCCACCGTGGCAGTCTGCGTCTTTACTGCCGTGACTGCGAGCGTGAGCGACCACTATGGAATCTGAGCAATCGAATAATTTCAACGAACGACTGAGCCAATGGGTGGCCAATCAAGGTTTTTGGTTTCAGGTTCGCTACTCGATGTCGGGTAGCGGTTCGGGCGGGATGGCGGCATTTCATTTGCTGAAACTCTCGTTCAGGGTGCTGATCTTTTTGCTGGTGGCGGCAGTCGGAACATGGGTCTTTCTGGCCAAGCGCACGGAATCGAAGAGGTTTAACGAGGGGTTGAAAGACTCGTTGCAGGCGGGGCTCACCGCGTCGGAGGCCGCGATGCGCGGGTTTTCGCGCGTGCAGGGCCAGCTGAGCATCACGCGCCTTGCCTGCCAAGGTGGCCCGGAAACGTTTTACACGGCTTTGGAGGCGAGGGACATCCGCTGCAAAATGGGCTTTTTCGACGGCTTGATCGGGGAATGGGATCCAGGGACGATCGCCGTGTCTAGGCTCGATGTTGACCTCCGTGCCGGCACTGACGATGCGGAATCCGCGCACAAGATCCCGGAGGCACTCTTCAAGAATCCCAAGCAACTGCGTTTGAAGACCCTCGAGGTGGCAGACGCCACGCTGCGTTGGGGGTTTTCCGAGCGCACGCGAGGCTCCATCGAGAAGAGCTTCCTCAAAGTCCAACGCCTCGACGACGGGATGAGGCTCAATTTCAAAGGCGGCACGTTTTCGCAAAACTGGTTCCACAAGCTGGAGATTGTCAATCTGTCGGTCGTCTGCGACCGGGAGGGAGTCACGTTTGAAAAGGCCGAGTTTCGCCAGGGCGATGGCACGGTGGATTTCTCGGGCTTAAAAGTCGTGGGTGGCGAACGCCCGCAAATCGACGGCGTTGCCAAGCTGCGACGGCTGAACTTGGAGACCGCGGTGCCTGCGGCGGTCAGAAATTTCATCGAAGGATCGATCTCCGGGGATTTCACCATTTCCGGATCCACCAACACCGCCGAGGGTCTGGCATTTGCAGGCCAGGTCGTGCTGGATGGCCAGGATACGATCACCCTGCGCGATCGCTTGCATTTGCTCAAGGCCCTCTCGGTGGTCGACTATGAGCGGAACTACAATCGCATCGATTTCCGCGGTGGTTCATTCCAAGTCAAGACCGTGGCTGATGGGATGGAGCTTTCGCAACTGACGCTGAAGTCGGATGACTTGTTCACCCTCGAAGGCAAAATGCGGGTGAGACTGCCCACCCCCGAAGAGACCAAGGCCGCTGTGGCCGCAGGCGGGAGTGCGGGCGGAGCCCCCCTCTACGGCACGGATTCGGCGCAACCTGATGGAGCATCGGCGACTGTGGCCGAGTCGGACATCACGCTGCGCCGTGCGGCGCAAGAATCCAAACGCGGAAAGGACGGAAACGCGGTGGCGGCCTCCTCTTCGCTGTTTGATCGACTGGGCCTCAACTTTGAACGCCGCCGACTCGAAGAGCAAGCCGCGGAGCGCTTGTCAAAAAACCTTCGCTACGAAGGCCTATTCCAGATCACCCTGCCCAAGGATATTTTTGATCGTTCCCCACGGTTGGCATCGCAATTCCCCGCCGATCCGACCTTGGGCAGAATCCCACTGGCGGTGCCGATCGAGGGCAGTCTCTACGACATCACCCTCAAACAGGCGGAAGACATCTATCAGCAAGGGACGCGCCAGTGAGTTGACTTACAGCTCCGCCGCGAGGCCGAGGCTGTGATAAATCTCGCGGGTGGCGTGGCTTTTGTTCAGCGTGTAGAAGTGGATGCCGTCCACCCCCTCGTTGAGGAGGCCTGCACATTGTTCTGCGGCGTAGTGGATGCCCACGCGCTCGACGGCTTCGGCGTTCGACTTCGCGCGCTCCAGCGCCCGCAGCAGTTTGGCGGGGTAGCGGGCACCGGCGGCCAGTTCCGCCATGCGCTTCATCCCTTGCAGCGAGGTCACGGGCATGATGCCGGCGATGATCGGCGCGTGGATCCCTGCGAAGTCGCAGCGGTCGCGGAAGTCGAGGAAATCGTGGTTGTCGAAAAACAGCTGCGTGCAGATGTAGTCTGCGCCTGCATCCACTTTCGCTTTCAGGAAATCGAGTTCATCGACGCGGTTCGGCGTCGTCGGGTGGCCTTCGGGGAAACCCGCCACGCCGATGCCGAAGCCGCGTGGGTCGGGATGCGCCCCAGACTCGTTGAATTTTTTAATGAAGCGCACCAAGTCCGCCGCGTGGCGGAATCCGCCTTCAGACCAATCGTAGTTCGGTTGATCGCGCGGTGGGTCGCCGCGCAGCGCGAGGATGTTGCTCACACCTGCTGCCGCGTAGCGTTCGAGAATGGCCGTCACTTCCGCCTCCGAATGGCCCACGCAGGTCAGGTGGGGCACGGGCGGGATCGAGGTCGTTTGTTTGATGCGGACGACCAGATCGTGGGTCAGTTCCCGCGTGCCGCCGCCAGCACCGTAGGTGACGGAGACGAAAGTGGGACGGAGCGGTTCCAGCTCGCGGATCGCTTGATAGAGATCCTCCCATGCGGCGGTGCTGCGGGGCGGGAAAAACTCAAAGGACAGGGATGGCTTTGAATCGCTGAGAATGTCGCGGATGTGCATGGCGGGTAGGGTCGTGGAATCGAAGGATTTCGGGTCCAGGCCCGAAACTTTTTGATGACTCTGGGGTTCCTTGGATTATTGAAACCGCAGACAGCGGTTAAAAAAGCGTTTATTTCCCATGAAAACAATCCCTGTTTCCTTTCTTGTTGCGGGAATGCTGTTGCCGGCTGCTTGCCTGGCCCAGCCACCAGCAGCTCCCCAGGAGCCGCCCGCAGGACAAAAAGAGCCGCGCCGTGGCCAACCGCGGCCGTTTGCAGAGTTTTGGAAAACTGCGGACGCGGATCAGGACGGCTTTATTTCCAAGGACGAATTTGCCAAGATTCCCCGCATCCAGAAACTGCCCGAGGAAAAGCGCGACAATCTCCTCAAGCGCCTCGACAAAGACGCGGATGGTAAATTGAGCCGCGACGAGCTGGAGCGCATGGGCAAACCGCGCGACGGCCAAGGCCCACCACTCAAAAAGTTGTGGGAGCTCGATGCCGACAAGAACGGCGGCATCAGTCTGGCGGAATTCCAAAACGGCCCGATGATCCTCAAGCTTTCGCCCGAAAAGCAGGCGGCGCTGTTCCGCCGCCTGGACACTGACAACGACGGCGTGATCACCCCCAAGGATCGGCCCGAGCCACCGCCGTCCGACCAGCCAGAGGGCAAGCGCCCGCACCATGGCGGCGAGCCCGATCGCGTCAACCGCGAGCTGGATCTGAATAGCGATGGTGCGCTGTCATTCGAAGAATTCCGCCAAGGCCCCGCCGTGAAAAAGCTGACGGAGGACGAGCAGGAAGCGCGCTTCCTGCTGCTCGACCGCAATGGCGACCACAAAATCTCGGCAGAAGACTTCCCGCCCAAACCACCGCGCGAAGAACCCGCTCCACCACCGCCCATGGGCGGCGAGTGATCGCTAAATCAGCGGCCTCAGCTGGCGTAAAATAGGTCGTGTAAGTCCTATTTTTAAAAAACGACCCACCAAGAAACAAAAACGCCACGATTCCCAAGGGAACCGTGGCGTAAAGTAAACTTATCGGATCAAGGCGCGGCTGAAATAGCCTCTGCCTTAGCCGCGGAGGCCAGCACCGTTTCGCGGATGCTGCCACCCTTGCGGTTGCTCCACCACAGCACCACGGGCGATGCGATGAAGATCGATGAGAAGGTGCCGACAATGATGCCGATAAAGATGATCACTCCAAAATCGCGCAGCGCAGATCCCCCTGCAAAAGCGAGGATCGCCACACTGATCAGTGTCGCCCCCGAGGTCAGCAAGGTCCGCGACAGCGTCGAGTTGACCGCTTCATTCATGACCTTCTCCACCGAATCCGTGCGCGTCAGCAACATTTCGCGGACGCGGTCGAAGACGATGATCGTATCGCTGATCGAGTAACCCGCGATGGTCAGTACCGCACCGACGTGGATCAGTGAAAGCTCGCCACCCATCAGCACCACCACCCCGACACAGATGATGATGTCGTGGAAAATCGCCACAAACCCACCCAAGGCGAACGAGAACTCGAAGCGCATCGTCATGTACAGGACGATCCCCAGCAGCCCCAGCGCAATGGCGATAAGCGATTGATTGAGCGAGCTGCCGCCGATGAGCGCGGAAACTTCGTCCTGGCTGGCGTCGATCGCGTAGTCGGCGGAATTCGCCTTCTTTTGGCCCAGGGCGGGGATGGCCTCGCGCAGCTTGTCGGTGACGGCTTGGGCATCCTTGGTCGCGCAGCGCACAGTCAACATCACGCCCGTGGTCAGGTTACTCTCCTGCTGAGGATAAGCAGCTTTCGAAAGCTTCATGCCCTCCACCGCTTTGCGGACCTCTTCGAGCGGGACCTTCACTTCCTTGCCCAGCTGGAACTTGATGAGCGTGCCGCCCGTGAAGTCGATGCCCAGCGCCCGCTCGCCGCGATAGGCGAAGGCTCCCAAGGACATCAGCAACGTGACCACCGCCAGGGTGATGCAGATCCGGCGCTTGCCCATGAAGTCGTAGTTTGCCGAGCGGATCAGGTTGAGGAAGGTCAGCTTCTTGAGCAGGCCGGCATCCATGCCCCAGCGGAAAATCACCCGCGTGACCAAAATCGCCGAGAACAGGGAGGCCGTGACACCGATGATCAGCGTGATGGCAAACCCTTTGATCGTGCTCGTGCCCAGCCAGAACAGAATCACGGCCGTGATCAGCGAGGTGACGTGCGAATCAAAAATCGCCGAAAAGGCTTTGTCGTAGGACGCCTCGATAGCCAGCTTGAGCGACTTGCCGCGGCCGATTTCTTCGCGCAGGCGTTCGTAGATCAGCACGTTCGCATCCACCGCCATGCCGATGGTTAGCACCATCCCGGCAATCCCGGGCAGGGTGAAGGTGAAACCAAACATGGCCATGATGCCGAACAGCATCACCGTGTTGATGATCAGACCGATGATGGCGATGAAGCCCGACATGCGGTAGTAAAGCAGCACAAACAGGAAGGTCATCGCTAGGGCGAGTCCACCGGCGACGAGGCCTTGTTTCACCACGGCGGAACCGAGAGTGGGGGAGACCTTGCGCATCTCATCGACAACCAAGGCATTTTCCAACGGGTTCATCAGCGAGTTCGCGAGGTTTTGCGGCTCGCCCGGATCGCGCAGCCCCGTGATGACAAACTGCTTGCCCAGCGGGACTTGGTTGACGACCGGCGCACTGATCACTTCGCCATCCAGCACGATGGCGATGCGGTCCTGTTGCGGACGCATGTTCTTCGTCAGGGCGATCATCTTGTCCGTGCCGGCGCTGTTGAGCGTGATGTCCACCGCATCGGCCTGCTGCTGGGAAGGGGTGGCCATGGCGATGTCAGAACCACCCAGTGCGGCGCGGCGGTTGAGCAGGATCGGAAATTGGGTCTCCTTGCCGTCCTCGTCCTTGTTCTTGTGAATGAAGGCTTGGTAGCCAGGAACGATTTCCGTGTGTTCGGAAACGCGCACCGCCAGTGTTTTGCGGTCGGGTCCGAGCTCCTCGTTGCGTGGGCTGACCTCGCGCAGTTCCAGCTTGGCCACCTTTTGCAGCGTCGCGCGGATGCGGTCGGACTCTTGCGGTTCCACACCCGGCATTTGCAGGAGGATGCCGTTGCTGCCTTGGCGGGCGATGATCGGCTCCGCCGTGCCCATGCCGTTGAGACGCTTTTCGATGACGGCGATCGCCTGATCCACCTGCGATGGAGTCACCGGCATTTCCGCGCCTTCCGCGTCGGTCCGCGGCTGGATGTGCAGCGAGAACGACGAACCCCCCAGAATGTCGATGCCGCCCTTGAGGCGATCCTTCGGTGGCGATGCCGCGAACAAGCACAGCGCGCACACACCCAAGGTCAGCACCGTGCCGACGTTGCGCTTGCGCCGCTCAATGTCGGTCGCAAAGTACCAGAAAAACAAAATCATCAAGGTGAGCCCGATGAAAAACAGGATCAACGGATCTTCGTAAAAGGCGGTAGCGATAAACATGATGGATGCGTGGCTTGGGTTTCGGTGAAACGAGAATTGGGATGAAACAGGATTATTTCGCGGCGCTGTCCTTCTTGTGGACCGTGGCGATCGCGGATTTGTCGAATTCCAGCATCGTGCCTTCGGCGACTTTGATCATCACCGTATGATCCTTCACGTTGTGGACGATGCCGTGGATGCCGGCCGAGGTCACGACCTTATCGCCAGACTGGAGCGAGGCGATGCGCGCCGCCATCTCCTTGCGTTGGCGTTGCTGCGGGCGGATCATCAGAAAATACATCATCACCACCAGCGCGAACATCATCACCAAGGGATTGCCGAGAATGCCTCCGGGGCCGCCAGCGGGTGCGGCTTGGCCGAGGAGGGTGGAGCTGAAAATGGTGTGGATGGTGGTCATGTCGATTTGGTTTGAGTGTAACGTTGGACGAAAGCGGATTGGTAGGCGGTGAAGTTCCCTGCGGTGATAGCTTCCCGTGCCCCGGCAACGAGGCGCAAGTAGAAATGCAGGTTGTGGAAGGAAAGCAACCGCAAACCGAGGATTTCGCCTGCCCGGAACAGATGGCGGAGGTAGGCGCGCGAAAATCCGGCCACGTGCGGGTGGCAGCTTTCGCACAGCGGCCGCGGGTCCTTGGCGTGGATCAGGTTCTTGATATTGATCGGTCCGTCCAGCGTCATCGCCATTCCGTGGCGCGCGATCCGCGTCGGCATCACACAGTCAAACATATCCACCCCGCGGGCGATCATTTCCAAAATCTGCGGCGGCGTCCCCAGCCCCATCGCGTAGCGCGGCTTGTCCTGCGGCAGAAACGGCACTGCATTATCGATCGCGCGGAACATCTCGTGTTCCGGCTCGCCCACTGAGACACCACCGATCGCGTAACCGTCGAAGTCCAGCTCCACCAGCTCCCGCGCCGATTGTTCGCGCAGATCCGCGTAAATTGACCCCTGCACGATCCCAAAGTGCTGCTGCCGCCCCTCGCCCGAGCGCGGCCCGTTCTGCACCACCCAGTCCTTGCAACGCTTCGCCCAGCGGCTGGTCAGCGCCAGCGACTTCGCCGCGTACGCCTCATCGCACGGGTAGGGCGGGCACTCGTCGAACAACATCGCGATGTCTGATCCCAGAGCGCCTTGGATTTCCATGCTCAGCTCCGGCGTCAGCATCATCTTCGAGCCGTCGAGGTGGTTTTGAAAGCGCACGCCCTCCTCCGTGATCTTGCGCAGCTTCGCCAGCGACCACACCTGGAACCCGCCCGAATCCGTCAGCATTGGCTTCCGCCACGTGCTGAAACCGTGCAACCCGCCCAGCTCGCGGATCAACTCGTGACCCGGCCGCAGCCACAGATGGTACGTGTTTCCCAAGATGATCTGCGCGCCCAGTTGTTCCAGCTCGGCTGGGTGCAGCGTCTTGACCGTGCCCTGGGTGCCTACCGGCATAAAGATCGGCGTTTCCACCGTGCCATGCGGCAAAATTAAGCGGCCGCGGCGCGCGGAGCTCATGGGATCGGTGGCGAGAAGGGAGAATGACACGGCAGAGCGGCACGCAGTAAGCCATAACCCGCCTGCGGCCAAGCTCAATCAACTGCCAGCCCGCTTTCCCGCTCGCGCAAAAATAATTGCCCCTTTTTGAAAATTTTTACAAAAACTTCTCCTTCGGCGGAGTTTTATTCATGAAACCTCTCCTGATTTTACCTCGGTAATTTTTGACTGGCGAGATTCAACGAATCGTTTAGACTGATCAAGCATTCAAATCAAACCAACCAATATCACACCTATGAAACTGCTCCTCACCGCGCTCTTCGCGTCATTCACCATCATCCCAGCAGCATTCGCCGGCGACTGCCAAGGCGGCAAATGCGACAAGGAAGAAGGCTGCAAAAAAGACGATGCCAAAATTGTCCAATGCGACAAGGGTGGCAAATGCGACAAAGACGACGACAAAAAAGAAGACGCCAAGCTCGCCCAGTGCGATAAGTGCAAAAAGGACGACGAGAAAAAGGAAGAGGCCAAGATCGCCCATTGCGGCAAATGCGAAAAAGACCACGACAAAAAAGGCGCCGAAAAGAAAGAAGAAGCCAAGCTCGCTCAGTGCGACAAGGGCGGCAAGTGCGATAAAGATGGCGACAAAAAAGAAGAAGCCAAGCTCGCCTAATTCCCCAATCGAATTTTCATGACATCAAGCCGCCGGAGTTTCTCCGGCGGCTTTTTTCGTTTTTTCGGTCACGCTCCAGTTGACCCACCGTGGCCTGCCGATCCAACATCCCGCGCATGGCAATCGACGTGGTCTGCGGCGTGATCGAAAATTCCGATGGGCAATTTTTAGCCTGCCTGCGCCCCGCCGATAGACACCTCGGCGGCCTCTGGGAGTTCCCCGGCGGCAAAGTCGAGCCCGCCGAAAGCCCCGCATCCGCTCTCATCCGCGAGCTTCGCGAAGAACTCGCGGTCGAGGTCGAAGTCGGCCCCCCGCTCACCCCCGTGATTTGGGCCTACGCCGAAACAACCATCCGCCTCATACCCTACTATTGCCGCATCATCGCCGGCGAGCTCCAAGCCCTCGAGCACGATCAACTCCACTGGTGCCTGCCGCAGGATTTTAACCAGCTCAACTGGGCCGCCGCCGACGTGCCGATCCTCCAAGAAATCACGGCCCGCTCACAGTGAGATCCGCGCTGCCCCGATGACGATCCGCGGTACCGGTTGGCGCCCGAACGGGACCGGTTGACGCTCGAACTGGACCGGTTGACGCTCGAACTGGACCGGTTGACGCTCGAACTGGACCGGTTGACG
>CAJXYV010000044.1 GCA_913063525.1 uncultured Verrucomicrobiota bacterium | reverse complement strand
AACGCGTCGCCGATCTCCACGAGTTCAACCCGATGCTCGGCCACCGCGGTTGCCGTCTCGGCGTTGCCTACCCAGAGATCACCGAGATGCAGGCCCGCGCCATCTTCGAAGCCGCCGCTGACGTGGCCAAGAAGAAGATCAAGGTGAAGCCTGAGGTCATGATTCCGCTCGTCGGCTTCAAGCGCGAGTTCGACCTCCAAGCCGCCATCGTCCACAAGGTCGCCAAGGAAGTGATGACCGAGAAAAAGGTGAAGTTCGAATACCAAGTCGGCACCATGATCGAAGTCCCACGCGGTGCCCTCACCGCCGACGAAATCGCTCAAGGCGCAGAATTCTTCAGCTTCGGCACCAACGACCTCACCCAGACCGCACTCGGCATTAGCCGCGACGATATGGGCGCGTTCCTCCTGCCGTACGTTGAGAACGACGTCTTCGCCAAGAATCCATTCGCCACGCTCGACACCACTGGTGTTGGCCAGCTCATGGAAATCGCCGTCGCCAAGGGCCGCAAGACCCGCCCCGACATCAAGCTCGGCATCTGCGGCGAACACGGTGGCGATCCCGACTCCGTGGTCTTCTGCCACAAGCTCGGCCTCGCCTACGTCTCCTGCTCGCCTTACCGCGTGCCAGTCGCCCGCCTCGCCGCTGCCCAAGCCGCGATCGAGGAAAAGCGCGCTGCCAAGAAGAAGTAAGCCTCACTCATTCTAACGAATGATTCCAAAAGCCGCCCCGGGAAACCGGGGCGGCTTTTTCGCGTAAGGAGTACCGACTTCAGTCGGCGAGTGGCTGGAGCGTCTCGCTCCAGACCGTTGCAAAGGCGTCCCGCCTTCTGCTTGGATTCATCAACTCCGCAGTCGCACGAGCCTCGCAGAGAACGCAACGATTCGTCAGATGGGTCCGCGTCCGGCTTGATCAACGGGCTTCTTGGAGCAAATCACTGGCCCGCCTGCCCGAACTCTGAGAGCTGCCGACATAAAAGTTTTCCACACCGGATCAACGCGGATCATGGACTTGATCGATCCTCCGTGCCTTCTTCGGAATGCGCAGATCGATCTTCGGCGTGTGAAAGTCAGTCTGCGGGGTTCGAATGCCGATCTTCGGGCTGCGAAGGTCAGTCTTCTGAGTGCGAAGATCGATCTTCGAAGTGCGAAGGTGGATCTTCAGAGTGCGAAGATGGATCTTCGGGATGCGGAGGTCAGTCTTCGGGGCGCGAAGGTGGATCTTCGGAGTGCGAAGGTCAGTCTTCGGAGTGCGAAAGTGGATCTTCGGAGTTCGAAGATCGATCTTCGAAGTGCGAAAGTGGATCTTCGAGGTGCGAAAGCTCCCGGGGGGCTTCGTAAGGAGTACCCGCTTTAGCGGGTTTGAGGGGGGAAAAGAAGGCCCTCCTAAAGGAGGAACTCCGGCAACCCAAAACTCGCACGAAGCCGCGAAGCCACGAAACGATTCAAAGCCCTTCAAAGTTTAGCGGTTCTTTGTGAGAAATGCGTTTGCTGTCGAGTTTTCTGGAAACCGCATTTGGTAAATCATGTAATTTCTGGCTAAATCGCTTGCCGAATCAGTTAGGCCGGTGGAGTATACCAACTTATGGTAATAGCCGATCCCGATTGACCCTGACCCGAGCAAATCTCCCTCCATGAAATTTACTTTGAGATCGCCTGGTCGCAACGCGTTGATGTTGATGTGGCTGCTAACCGCGTTCAGTCGTGCCGACTTGGATGCGGGTGGCGGCGTCACGAGTGGCGGCTCGGTTCAGAACCAGTCATCCATCGGTAGCCCGATCGAAACCGGCAGCACTTCCAGCGCCACTTACTCTATCAAGTCGGGAATGATTGAGGTGCTTTTTACTACCTCCGAGACCACCAGCACCCACCCGGATGCCGATGGCAATGGTTTGCCCGACGCATGGGAAAGGGAGAATTTCGGCCACACGGGCGTCGATCCACTGGCGGATGCGGATGGCGACGGCACCACCAACGTCATGGAATTCGTTGCCGGGACCGATCCGCGCTTGGCGGCCTCTCGTTTTCAACCGATGGGCGCTTACAGCGGATCGCTCTTTTCCATGCCGATTCAGACCGCCACCAGTCGGACCTACAAGGTGTGGGTTAGCACGGATCTGCAATCGTGGACGCTGCGCCAAACCTACACTGGCGACAGCAGCCTCAAGACATTCACCTTCGATCATCGCACGATCACCAGCGGCCCGCTGGCACCCGCCACGGCGAACCCACGCTATTTTTTCCGCGTGGAAGTGTCCCAACCCTGATTTTCCAATCTATCTCACCCTGCTATTATGATCCGCCATCTGATTCCTTTTTTCCTCTCCGTCCTCCTCGGCTGTGCCGGCGCGGTGGCCGAGGTGCCGTCCCTGATCAACTATCAGGGGAAAATCGCCGTCTCGGGTGTCAACTTCAACGGCACGGGCCAGTTCAAGTTTGCGCTGGTCAGCGGCGGCACCAATCTTTCGCAGACTGCCACCGCCACGGCTACGGTTTACAACGGCTTTGTGGTCGGTGGCACCGTTACCTCTGGAGGTTCGGGTTATCAGACTGCGCCTGCCATCACTATTTCTGGTAACGGCAGTGGAGCGACGGCCAAAACCACCATTTCGGGCGGCGCGGTTACGGCCATCCAAATTTTCAACGCGGGATCGGGCTACACCGGCCAAGTCACCTTTACCATCGCCGCTCCGACGTCAAATGTGATCAACCAGACCTATTGGAGCAACGACGGCAGCAGTGCCGGTGGTTCAGAGCCCTTGCTGGCGACTTCGTTGCCGGTCAACGCGGGCATTTATTCGGTGCTGCTGGGCGACACCCAGATTGCCAATATGCAGGCGATCCCTGCCGCGACCTTCAAAAATAATGACGTCCGCCTCCGGGTTTGGTTCAGCAACGGCGTCAACGGTTTCCAGTTGATGACTCCCGACCAGCGAATCAGCGCCGTCGGTTACGCGATGATGGCCGCCAATGTCTCAGACGGTGCCATCACCTCGGCCCAGCTTGCCAATGGCGCGGTTGTATCGAATAAAATCGCGAGCGGTGCTGTTGGCGCGACTCAGATGGCGGATGGCGCGGTCACATTGGGGAAGATTGCTGCTGGTGCGGTCGGCGCAGTGCAGATCAACGATGGCGCTGTGACCTCGGATAAAATCGCCAGCGGTGCGATTGCCACGGCCAGTGCCCGTGAGGGGAACCTCGTTTTGAGTCCCACGACGCGTCCCGATCTGGAACAGCAGGGATTTGTTCAAATCGGTCTGGTGAACAACACTAGTCTGCTGGTTAATCATGATCCCAGCACGCCAGTGGTGCGTGATAGTTACACCACCGTCTGGACCGGCAGCGAAATGATCGTTTGGGGTGGCGGCGATACCTTCGGTGGTCTTCTTAATACAGGAGTGCGCTACAATCCGACCACGGATACTTGGGCGGCCACATCGACCACAAATGCTCCATCTGCGCGCTCTAGCCATTCGGCAGTCTGGACGGGCAGCGAAATGATTGTCTGGGGCGGGGGCGATAATTCGGGAAATATGTTTAATTCGGGAGGTCGCTACAATCCTATCACTGACACGTGGACAGCCACTGCGAGTGCCCCAGATGCAGGCTACGGTCACACGGCGGTTTGGACGGGTAGTGAAATGATCGTTTGGGGTGGATATAACTCCGCTTGGAACCCCATTAATACAGGAATTCGCTACAAGCCTTCCACTAACACTTGGGCTGCCATTTCGACAACAAACGCTCCAGAAACAAGATATTGGCATGCAGCCGTCTGGACCGGCAGTGAAATGATCGTTTGGGGAGGTTATAATTATTCCGCAGGCATTCTGAATCCAGTCAATACTGGAGGGCGATACAATCCAATCACCAATGCATGGACTGCCACCTCGACGACGGGTGCTCCCTTGGTTCAATCTGGAAGCACCGTGGTTTGGTCTGGTAGCGAAATGATTGTCTGGGGCGGATATGTTGGTGGCTCCGTGCTCAACACGGGCGCACGCTATAATCCGACGACTAATAGCTGGGTAGCGACTTCCACGACAGGAGCTCCCGACGCACGATGGCAACACACGGCTGTCTGGACCGGCAACGAGATGGTGGTTTGGGGTGGTTTGGGCAACGGCGATCTAATAAATACGGGTGGACGCTATAACCCGAATACAAACACTTGGACTGCCACTTTGATGACGAGTGCTCCAAGTGATCGATCTGGTCATGCCGCCGTCTGGACGGGTAGTGAAATGATTGTTTGGGGAGGAAATGGCAATGATGGGAGTTTAAACTCTGGCGGACGCTACAATCCAACCGCCAATACTTGGGCGTCTACCTCAACTGCAGGCCCACCAGAGAGTCGAGTCTATCACACCGCGATCTGGACGGGCAGCGAAATGATCGTCTGGGGAGGCGATCATAACAGCCAAAGCATCAATACCGGCGGACGCTACAATCCGACCACCAATGCATGGGTTTCAACTGCAAACCTTGGTTCACCCGAAGCGCGCAGCAGTCACACTGCCATCTGGACCGGCAGCGAGATGATCGTCTGGGGAGGCAAGGATTCCACCGGCACCACGTTCAATACGGGCGGACGCTATAATCCATCTGCCAACACATGGACGGCGATTCCAACGACGGGAGCTCCTGACGCTCGCAGTAAACACACGGCCATCTGGACGGGGAATGAGATGATCGTTTGGGGAGGGGCTGATAATTCGGGTACTTATCTAAATGACGGGGGACGCTATAATCTCGCCGCCAATGCGTGGACAGCTATTCCCATTTTGAATGCGCCAGAGGCACGTAGCGCACACACCGCCGTTTGGACGGGCAGTGAAATGATCATTTGGGGAGGGGGCTCAAACACGGGGGGGCGCTTTCAGCTTAACACCAACACGTGGACCGCCACATCAACGGCGGGCTCACCGGGTGTCGATGGTCGCTCATTATTGGCCGTCTGGACAGGCAGCGAGATGCTTGCCTGGGGAGTTTCTGGCGATGGCAACAATTCAATTGTAGGCGGGCGGTACAATCCGACCACCGACCTTTGGTCTGCCACGTCGGCAGTGGGCTTTCCATTTGATAGGTATGAGGGTCGCCCAGTCGCTGTGTGGACTGGATGCGAGCTGATGCTTGCTCCGAGACTTAATTTTGGATCATGGGAAGCTGACGCAATTCCATCTTATACTTCCAGCGAAGACTATTGGCTGAACCTGAAAATCACTCAACAAGCTGTCGTCGGCGTTGGTGGTAATATTTCCATCAGGACTCTCGGAGATTTGCCGCTTGGGCGAGAAGGTCAAACTGCGGTATGGACGGGATCGCAGATGATTGTTTTTGGAGGCAATGTTCAATCTGCGGATAATGAAAATGATCGTATCACGACGGAAGTCATCACTCCGAAAAGGATCACGATTTACAGCAAGCCATGATATCCAGCCAGAGGATTTACTACTGCATGGTTTGTTGGCTGTTGCTCGGCTCAGCACTGGCGAGCGAGCCAGAGAGCGTGTATCGCTGGCGCAGCGAGGTGGAGCGGATCTATCACGAGACAAGGCTGGGGCCGAAACGGGCGTTTGAGGATGAGTTCTCTTTCGAGGTCATTCAGCGGCTGGTCGATGCGGATCTGCACAAGGAAGTGGTACTAAAAAACTTCTTCGGCGTGGAGGTCACGGCGCAAATGATCGCTGAGGAAAGCCAGCGGATCAACCAGAGCAGCCAGGCACCGGAGACGCTGGCGAAGATCAAGGCGGTTCTTGGTGCTGATGGAACAGGGTTTGCCGAGACCGTGGTCAAACCGATCATCGTAGAGCGGTTGCTGCGGCAGAAGTATTACCAAGACAAAACGATCCATGCGGCGGAGCGTGCCAGTGCGACGGACAAACGCCAGCGCTTGCAAGCGGGGGGATCGGTGGAAGGCATGGCGGAGCTGAGGTGGCTGCTGGGCAAGCCGCCCAAAGAGGTCAGCAAGGTGCCAAACACAATGGCGGCGAGCCAGATCCAATCGAGTGGCGGTGCCTACACCAACGAGGCCACCGTCCATGTGGCCGAGGTGATCGGCGGGCCGGAAGCGGATGGCGCCCCCAAGAAGGATTTGTATTTTGACGAACTCGACCCGGAATTGTGTGAAGTCTTGAAGACCCAGCTGCGTAAGGCGGGGGATGTCAGCTCGGTGATTGAAACGCCGGAAGGTTTCAGCATCTACCGGGCGAAAGAGCTGACCGCCGAGCAGTGGAAAGTGGAAACGGTTTTCATTCCGAGAAAAAGTTATGACGCTTGGTTGGCCACGCAACGCTGAGCACTGGATGATTTGGCAGTTCCTAGATCTTTGAAGCAGGGGTAAATAGTTCGATCACCGTCGCCTGCTTTGGCAAGAAGTCGGCGAAACGCAGCCAGCAAGTGGCGGAGATTTTGGAGACGCTGCGGGGGTTGGGGACCTTGAACACCGAACGCTAACTCTCGAAGTTTTGCTGGCCATTGGCGCAGTCACTTGTCGGCGTGATCCGCGGCGTGCGGGTTGTGGAAATCATCCTTTAAAGGAAGCGTCCCAACTTGACATCAAGCCGGAGAGGGTTACTTTGTTTTCGTGCAAACTACGCTTCGGATCGATGATCGCCTTTACCGCGAGGCCAAGGCCGAGGCTGCGCGGGCAGGGGTGAGTTTTACTCGTTTTCTCGAGGAGTGCTTGCGGTTGCGTTTGGAGAGAGAGGTGCCGCTGAGCGGTGCTCCCCATGAGTTCCGGACCTATGCGGGTGAGAAGCCCGATCTGCGGACTTGGGATGAAATTTGCCAGCTGGCTGACGAAGAGCAGGAAGCACTGGATTTGGGCAAAATGGGCCTCAGTGCTTCTCCATGCTGATGTCGCTGTTCCTTCCTGATGCTAACGTTCTGATCCATGCGCTGCGCAAGGATTCTGCGGAACATGAATGTTGCCGACGGTGGCTGACGAAGGCAGCGGCTGCGGGCGACGCGATCGGTCTGTGCGAGCTGGTGGAGGCGGCGCTGCTGAGAATTCCCACGCTTCCTAGGCTGCGATTGGTGCCGATCACTGAAACCCTTGGATTTTGGAAAGATGATTTGTGGAACTATCCTGGCACACGCCGACTCGCTGCCGGTCCCCGCCACCGCGGAGTGCTGAGCGATTTTGTCATCAGCCTCGGCCTGTGTGGAAATGACATCAATGACGCGTGGCTCGCCGCACTGGCCATCGAGCAGCGCGCCACATTGGTCAGCACGGATCGAGGTTTTGGTCGGTTTTCAGGCCTGAGATGGATCGATCCGATGAATCCCGCCACCTGAAAGACACATCGCCAGCCACGGCGCGGACGCAGAAGCGATCGCCGCGAGCTTTGGCAAGAAGTCGGCCAAACGCAGCCGCAGTACCCTTTATGGGACTTTTGGGAGCGGCTGAATCATCCGGATTTTAAACCTCTCGAATTCGAGAGGTTTAAAAACGAGGCGGGAAGCCAGTACTTTGTTCTTTCGCCGCAATGCTGAATCGAGATGACGCAGGCAATCGGAATCACTTCGAAATCCGGACGCTACGGGGGGATTAAGAAAAACCACTGACAGCCGTGCTGGGCGCTGTTGAGGAGTTCACGCTTCAGCGTGCGGGATGCAAGCTGAAGCTTGAACTCCATGACGCATGGGAGGGAGGAATCGCAGGTTCTGAGAGCCTCGAAGAGCACACTTGGAGGAGAAATGAAACAAAACCTAGCAACTTTCAGGCTTCCAAGCCTCTTGTTATGAGATGTTTGTGGACTTATTATCCACTAATGACCGGTTATTCACGGACGTAGGCACTCGACTTTTGTTGGCATTTCGTGTTAGCGTTCCTTTGTCGTGCAAAACGTGCGACCGGATAGAAGTGCTGGCCCCAAGGTCGATGTCCAAGTGCCCTATCGAGAAACAACTAAACTCAGAAAACACATATCCTTATGTCACATACGATAATGTCCGTGAAGGACAAGATTGAGCTGTATCGCACCGCATGGCGCGATGCCGCAGCAGAGGTGTCGTTTGCCGGGATGACGTTGAGCCAGTTTGAGGTGGCGATGAGCCAGCCTACGGACTTGCGCGACGAGATCGCGGCACTGGAGCTGGAGTTAAAGCGGAAGAAGGCCGAAAGGGCTGACGCCGATTTGGCTGCGCTGGAATTGTTGAAACTGGTGGTGAACTCCGTAAGGGGAACCGCAGGATTCGGCGATAATAGCCCGCTCTACGCCAACCTCGGGTACGTGCGGATGCAGGATCGGAAGAGCGGAAAGACGAATAAAAGTCCAAAGCCAGCCGCGCCGGCAACCGCTGCGTAATCTGTAAAGCCTCGACAGCAGCAGATTACGCAGTGTTGCACTGCACAGTAAGAGGGGTCGTCGGTTCCGGAAGGAGCCGGCGGCCTTTCGTTTTTGATTGAAGTCCCTCGCTCGCTGCTTGGGAAGGCAAAAAGTGGAGAGCATTGAACATCAAAGTGATTCGCGCCCAATCAGTCGAAAAGGGCGGATCTGAAGCGAGCTTCATTTTTGGCGGAGTCCCAATAACTGAAAGTCGCTTTCCAATCCCAGAGCGCCCACGGGATGTGGCGGGTTTCGGCGAGCACCCGCACATCGTGTGCGTAGCGGGACCGGCTGCTGGGATCGTTGACGTCGTGACTGCCGAATTCGCCGAGATGGATGGGTCTGCCAAAGTGGGCCGACCATTCGCGGGCAAGGTCGAGCAGTTCCTCGACCGCGCGGGCCGAACACGGGTTTCGATCGGCGGGGAGGGTGTTGTAGCGCTGGATGAAGTTGCAGATCGCCGAGTTGTTTTTGAGCGAATCGGGAATCGCGAGTGGGGTGGCGGGCGGTCCGGGGTAGTGGATGCCGTGGAGGTCGCGCAGTTGCACCCATGCCGCTCCCTGATGAGTGAAGTAAAACGGATCGTAACAATGCACGGTGACCACCAGACGGTCATCGCCATCGGGCAGGTGAAGCTTGTCGAGTTCACGCGGGCTTCCATACTTGCCAGGGCTGACGACGAGGATCCGCTGCGGGTCGATCGCGCGGATGGTTGAAATCGTCTTGGCGTAAATCGGGTTGGCGATTTCGGTGCTTAGGGTGTTGCAAGGTTCGTTGAGGAGTTCGAGAAACAACTCGGGCGGCCATGATTGGAAATGGCGGGCGATGACTTGCCAGCCTGCGACGAACTCGGCCTGATGCGCGGCGGGGTCATCGGTGAGGCTGTGGAAATGATGCCAGTCGAGTAAGACGTGCAGGCGTTTTTCGAGTGCACGATGGAGCACCGGTTCCAGATCGGCGAGTAGGGCGGGATCGATTTCCAAGCCATTGGCTCCTTGTCGCAAATGAAATGCCCAAGCGACCGGCACGCGCACATGATCGAATCCCTCGGCGGCGATGCGGTCGATGTCGGCGGGCGTGTAACGGATGCCCCACTTGTAGGGCGGGGGAGCATCCCAGCAGTTGCCGAGATTGATGCCGCGTTTGATTTTGGAGAGCGCGAGATGGGCCGGGGTGTTTGGGCCGAGGCAGCGGGGCGCGACAAAGTCTGGAAGTGGAGCGGCTTTGGCATGGAGCCGCAGGGTGACTTTTTGGCCCGCGGTGAAGGTGAGCGTTTGTGCCAGCGGGCGGCTTTGCGAAGTGGCTGCTAGAAATTTCCCCTCGATGGCGTGCGCTTGGGCGAGTGGCCACTCGTCTCCAGCGAGCGAATGACCATACACGGGCCGCCATGCAATCGGTTTCCCATCGACTTGAGTTTCGAAGTTGCCGTTTTCGATCGTGCTGCCTTCTGCCGTTAGATTGTCCCATAACACTTCTTCTCGAAAGACTGTGCCCGGTTTTTTCTGCTCCCATGGACCGTCCAAGATCAAGTCGACGCTGCCATTTTCCGTGGGCGTGAAGGCGATCGTGATCTCCCGCCAATCCCACCAGCGGATCGGAAAGGTGATGTCGGTGTGCCGCTCGCGCCGCGCCGGGTCCTTTTCCCATGACGCGGGATTGGCGCTGCCGGTGGAAACTTCGACGTCACGCAGCGGCGCCTGGTTCGCAGGAATCTTGAGCCACAGTCTGCCTTCGCTGGCCAGTCGCAGCGGCTCTTGGGCAACCAGAGAGGAGGCGATGATGAGTAGAAAAAGAAAGGGGCGCATCAAGGGAAAGGGGTTTCTCTGGGATCGGGGCTTGCGGTGGCTGCCCGCGGACATTATCCAGCTACGCATGGACCATCATGTTTATTTCTGGCTGAAGGAAGAATACCAAAACCCGGTCGACCGCGCGATCTTCGAACAAGGACTGGCGTCGTTGTTCGAGATTGATCTGGTCGCTGGTGGCCGCTGGGCCGTGCCAGCCAAGGTGGCTGCCCGTCCCGTCATCGACCAGTCGTGGGATTATGCGCTGACAATGCAGTTTAAAACGCTAGCAGAACACGACACTTATCAGGATCACCCCAGTCACCACGTTTTCATCGGCACCTTCAAGGAGTGGTGGGCGCAGGTGCAGGTGAAGGATCTGGCGTAAATCGAGCAGCAAATCGGCTGGGCGGTTAGAGCCCGCTCTTCTGGATCAAATCGCGCAGCTGCGTTTGGAAGGCCATGATGTCTTCCTGAGTCGGGCGGTAACCGGAGGTGTCGGGATCGAGGCTCGGGCGGCCGGTTTGATCGAGCAACCAGACGGCGGTTTCGCCATCGCTGAAGGTGACCTTGCCGCTGACCATCGCACCGGGTAGCGTCAGGCTATCCATCGTCGTGTGGACATAGCCGGTCGGGATCGGCGCGGGCTTTTCCTCTTCCTTGGGCTCGACCTTCGGCGTTTCGATTAGCTCGATGCCGAGGTCGAGAATCAGAAATCGGGTGTCCATGTAGGTGAGGGAGTGGCCGAAATCGTCTTTCAGGTGGCGTTGAAGATCCGACATCGTGGCACCTTCCGCGGCCCATTGTTTGACCGCGTCTTTTTGTTGGGGGGTAAGTTTGCTGGCACTGAACATGCCCTGTTTTCGGACATTCTGCGGCAATTGCCAAGCTTCAAGAGAGACGATGCGACGATTGAAGCGAAACGCTGAGGCGCGGAGGTCGCAGAGGAAGACGCAAAGGAGGGGAGGTGGGCGTTTTATATCGGAAGCAACGACCTTGACGGGATAAAGGAAATACAGGAAACTAGGGAGCATGAAAGCCACGCTCGACATTCCGGATGAGCTCTACCGTCGCGTCGAGGCTCGCAGTGCTCTCGAAGGCCGTCCCATTCGCGCCATCGCCGTGCAGCTGTTTCAAGATTGGGTTACTGCGCCCGCCGCTCCACCTTCAGAAGCTCAGTCGGAGGAAATATTTTCGGCCGCCGAAATCGCCAGATCCCCTTGGCTGGAAATTTCCCGAAAATATATCAGACCCGGGATGAATCACGATTTGGACAAAATTCGCGAGTCCATCGCCCAAGCGAGCGCCGCCGAATATGCCGAGAAACTTGCCACCAACCGGGGATGATCGCCGGACCCTGCAGTCTGGATACTTCGGTCGTCATGCGTTTTCTCGTCGGTGAGCCAGTGTCTCAATATTGGCTCGCCCGGGCTTGGATCGAAGAGCAACTCGCCGCGAAGTATCCCGTCCATGTCAATGATCACGTTTTGGCCGAGGCTTATTTCGCCCTCCAGTCGTTCTACGGAATTTCTAAGCCCGAAGCCTTGACGATACTTTTGAAATTCAGCGAGAAAAGCGGCGTCATCATTAGTGTTTTAGCCTCCGAGGTTCTAGCATTTCCCGGCATCGCCACCGCGAAACCTGGTTTTGTGGACCGTCTCATCCATGGTGCCAGCCAGTCTGCGGGTCACACTCTTGTCACATTCGAAAAATCCGCCAAGAAACTCCCTGCGACCCTCGTTCTTTGATCCAAATCGATTGAAGCGGAAATATAGGTCCTATCGGTCGTATCAGTCCTATACGATTGCGGATCTATCCTTCAAACAAAGGTCACGCTTGCCTCTTGAGCTTGTGAAACCGAAAGTCAGGTCGTGCTGCAAACTCTCCGCGATCATTTCGGCCACGATGCCTTTCGCGGGGGGCAGGAGCCGGTGGTGCGTGCGTTGTTAGAAGGGAGGTCGGCGCTGGCGGTGTTTCCGACGGGCGGGGGGAAGTCGCTTTGTTACCAGCTGCCCGCATTGTTGTTAGACGGGCTGACTTTGGTGGTTTCGCCGTTGATCGCGCTGATGAAGGATCAGGTCGATGCGCTCGTCGCCAAAGGCATTTCGGCGGCGCGGCTGGATTCCACGCTCGACGCCGATGAGATTCGCGACGTTTATGCGCGGCTCGATGCGGGCAGTCTCAAGCTGCTCTACATCGCGCCCGAGCGTTTTGCCAACGAGGCGTTTCGCCAGCGACTGAAGCGCCTGCCGATCCAGCTGGCCGCGATTGACGAGGCGCACTGCATCTCGGAGTGGGGCCACAACTTCCGCCCCGACTATCTAAAACTCGCGAAGATCTGTCGCAGTCTCAAGATCCCCCGCGTGCTCTGTCTCACCGCGACGGCCACGCCCAAGGTCGCGCGGGAAATTCGCAAGCACTTCCGCATCGCCGCGGCGGACCATGTGCAGCTGAGTTTCCATCGATCCAATCTCGACCTGCGCGTCACGCCCTGCACTGCGGACGAACGGAAATCGCTGCTGCTAGAAAAACTAACCGCCGTCGATGGGCCCGCCGTCGTTTACGTCACGCGCCAGGAAACGGCCGAGGAAGTCGCGACTTTTCTCGCCAAAAGCGGCCTCTCCGCCCGCGCCTATCACGCCGGCCTGCCCGCCGAATTCCGCACCGATGCGCAGGGCGCTTTCATGGCCGGCGATACCCGCATCATCGTCGCCACGATTGCCTTTGGCATGGGCATCGATAAGTCGAACATCCGCGCGGTCTATCACTACAACCTGCCAAAAAGCCTCGAAAATCACACCCAGGAAATCGGCCGCGCGGGCCGCGATGGCCAGCCCGCGATCTGCGAAATGCTGGCCTGTGGCGACGATCTAACGGTGCTCGAAAATTTCATCTACTCCGACACCCCCTCGCCCCGTGCTTTCGGCAATCTCATCGACCGCGTGCTGCGGCTCGGCCCGGTGTTCGACGTTTCGCCCTACGATCTTTCGACCATCTGCGACATCCGCCCCAGCGTGATCGCCACCGTGATGACCTATCTGGAGATCGACGGCATCATCGAGGCGACCGGCACATTCTACGCCACCTACCGGGCGAAACTGCTCAACACCCCGGAAAAAATCCTCGCCGGTCGTGCGCCCGCCGAGCGGAAATTCATCCAACAGATTCTCGACTCCGGCGAACTCAAACGCTGGTGGCTCTATTTCTATCCGACCCCGCTCGCGGAAAAACTCGGCGTTTCCCGCGACAAAATCGTCTCCGCCATCAACGGCATGCAGACTGCGGGCGACATCACGCTCGGTGTCTCCGGCGTCCGCCACGGCTACAAACTCAAAAAAGACCCAGGCGATCTCAAGCAGCTCAGCGAGCGATTGGTCGAGAAATTCCAATCCCGCGAGCTGGCCGATCTCGCGCGGCTCAGTCAGGTGTTAGGCTTGTCCGCCTATCGCGGCTGCCTCACCGGCTACCTCACCAAACACTTTGGCGAGACCTTGTCGGAACCTTGTGGCCATTGCGACCGTTGCCGCGGTCTGCCCGCCAAAGTTATCAAGCGCCGTAAATATCGCCGCGCGACCGACGAAGAAATCGCCGCCGTGAAAAACCTCGTCGATGAAAAACACGCCGCGCTCGCCACCCCGCGCCAGCTTGCGCGTTTCCTTTGCGGCATGGCCAGTCCCGCCGCCACCCGTGCCCGACTTACCCGCCACGAAGCCTTCGCCCTGCTAGACGATCTGCCCTTCGCCGAAGTGCTCGTGATCTCGGAAGTGGCTTAAGGGGCACGGACTTCGCATCAATGCATGAAGCGAAGTCCCTTCCCCCTTAAGGCATGTTGATGGCTTACGCCGCGAAGCTCGCTTTGTCGTCCTTTTCGAGGTAGTCGAAGAGGGTGCTGGCGGCTGGGTCGATGCCTGCTTCGGCGCAGACGCCGATGAACCAATCCTTCATGTCGGGATTGTCGTAGGGGCGCGCTGCCTCGACGCTGTCGGACCAGGCGGTCTTTTCTTCTTCGGTTTTCGGGGTGCCGTTGGCGTCGATCCAGGCGGCGATTTCCTCGTTGCTTGAGCCTGCTTCCAGGAGCTTTTTGATATCGGCGCCGGTCACGCCTTTGAAGCCGAAGAGGTAGTTGTCGAGTGGGCAGTCGAAGTGGTATTCGCCGCCGTTGCCGGCGATTTCGGCGCGGCCTTTGTCGAGGGCGCGGGCGAGAATGGCGTATCCACCGACGCGGATGCGTGGGCTGGCGGGGGCTTGTTTCGTAAGGTCTTTAACGGTGTTCATCGTTGTGGTTGTTGGTATTGGTCCGTCGCGAGTATACCCGAATGGGGGATATTCGCGCAGGGGGCATACGGAACGCCAGATCTGCTAGAAGTCAACGACGAGTTTCCGATTTATTTTTCACATCGAACAGAGCCAGTCGCGGAAGACGGCTTTGTCGGCGGGCAGTAGGGTGGCGACTTTTTGGCGGCCGGCGAGCACGGCGAGGCGTTGGGGGATGGCGAGGCAATCGTGGCCGAGCTCGGCTTCCATCACGTCGAGGAACTTGGCGGGGTGCGCGGTTTCGAGGGTGACGGTGGCACTGCCGGGATGGTTGGCGCGCCATTTCTGGGCGGCAAGCCAGCCGATCGCACCGTGCGGGTCGATGGCGTAGTCGTGGAGGGCCTTGACGGTGCGAATGGCGGCGCGCGTCTGGTCGTCGTCGACGGCAAAGCCGGAGATGCGGTTTTTCATGGCTTCCCACGAGCCGCCGAAAAGTGCCTGCATGCGGACGAAGTTCGAGGGCGCGCCGACGTCCATCGCGTTGGAAATGGTGGCGACGCTGGGGCGCGGGGTGTACTGGCCGAGGCGAAGGTACTCGGGCACGACGTCGTTGAGGTTGGTGGCGGCGACGAATTGATCGACCGGCAGGCCTAGCTGCACGGCGAGCAGGCCGGCAGTGAGGTTGCCGAAATTGCCCGACGGGATGACGAAGGTGGGCTTGACGCCTTCGGGGAGTTGGCGGGCGGCGTGGATGTAGTAGAAACTCTGCGGGACGAGGCGCGCGAGGTTGATCGAGTTTGCGGAGGTGAGGTTAAGTCGCTCGGCGAGTTCGCGGTCGAGGAAGGCGGATTTGACGAGTGCTTGGCAATCGTCGAACGAGCCTTGGATTTCGAGGGCGGTGATGTTGCCGCCGAGCGCGGTGAGCTGTTTCTCCTGAAGCCCGGAAACTTTGCCCTGCGGGTAGAGGATGATGACGCGGGTGCCTGGCACGTTGTGGAATGCCGAGGCGACGGCACCGCCGGTGTCGCCCGAGGTGGCGACTAGCACGGTGAGTTCGCGGTCGTCGCCGCGAGTCAGCCAAGCCATCAAGCGGGCCATGAAGCGTGCGCCGAAGTCTTTGAACGCGAGCGTGGGGCCGTGGAAGAGTTCGAGAATATGGTCGCCCGGGCCGAGCGTGACCAAGGGTGCGTCGAAAGAGACCGTGCCCGCGACGATTTCGCGCAGCGCGTCGTCTGGCACGTCTTCGCCAAAAAAGGCCTTGGCCACGGCAAAGCCGATGTCTTGGAAACTGCGATCCCGCCAGTCATTCCAGAAGTCCTCGCCCAATGTGGGCAGCACGTCTGGCATGTAGAGGCCGTTGTCCGGCGGCAACGAGCGCAGGATCGCTTCCTTGAGATCGACGCGGTGGGCGGGATTGTTGGTGGAGTGGTAGAGCACGGCGAGAGTTTGAAAAAACTAGACCCGAAATTTCAAACATCTCCTCGCGACATGCAAGCCTTCGCGGCTCAAATTGCAGCTCTATGGCGACAATGTGAACCGCTGGCTGAGTTTTGTGGAATTGGGAACGATATGGTTTTGTTCAAAGCAGTCGGCTAGGGGGCATGCGCTGCCTCATATGGATGATGGTGACCACTTGAAACTCCCCAGTTTGGGTGCCGTAAATGATCCGATAAGCGCCTTCGTGGATTTCTCGTAGGCCCGAATCGATGAATTCATGGACGGGATGGCCCGTGGTGGGCATGGCTGCGGTGCGTTCGACGCGGGAAATTAGGCGTTCGACCTGCACTTGTGCGTAGTGCTCGGAGTCACGGGCGATGAAGTCACGGATGGCGCGCAGGTCGCGCCGTGCCTGCTCCGACCAAGTGATTTTCATGCCATTCCGAATTCCTCGCGAATGGACGCGTGGCTGTGGATGCGCCCGTCATGCAGGTCGACGAGCCCAGCTTCGATTTTTTGACGCACGAGGATTTCGTACATCAGATCGTCCCAGCTCGCGGATTCGGGCAATTGATGCACCAGCTGAGCTGCCGCTTTTTTGATCGAACTGCTGTTTTCGGTTGCTGGCATGTTATGAATAAACTTCAAAAAGCCACTCAAGGCAAGCCGCCTTTGAGGATTCAGAGAAGGTCGAGTAGGTTGTCACGAGTCATATCCAAGTCGCGGAGGATTTTGAGAAGAATCCCGGGCCCTAAGGCTTCTTTGCCGTGAACGGGGACGGTGGTTTTTCGGCCGTCAGGATGTTCGATTCGGTGGTGGCTGCCCTTGATCCTTGTGACCGAGAATCCGAGTTGAACAGAGCTTTGATCAGCCCGCTGCCGGTGATGCTTGGAAATTGGCTCATGCGCGCCGTGGTTTATACCTCAATGGCGACCTGCTGGACTCCGACAAATTCAGGCGGGGTGAAATCTGCGGAATCTTCCAGACAGAGCGCGATGGCCTCGCGGATGCGCACGTCCAATTCGTCGAACGTACGCGCTTGGGTGTGGCAGCCTTGGAGCGATGGGACACTCGCGACAAGCCATCCTTCGGAATCTCGCTCGATCACCATGTTAAATTTCTGCTGCATGACAGGATTATCTTAATCGCTTTTGGGCATTTTGAAATAGCTCACTCGACCACATGCACGCCGCGCGGGTTGATGCGGGAGACGTAGGACTGGCTGTTGAGAGGGATTGCGGCGAAGACTTTGGAGACGGCTGCAGCGACTTTGTGGGCGATTTCTTCGCCTTCGCAGAGCGCAAAGACGGAGGGGCCGGCACCGGAAATGGAGAAACCCAGTGCGCCGGCGGAGAGCGCGGCGCGTTTGGCGGTGTAGAAGTCGGGGATGAGTTTCTGGCGGCGCGGCTCGGCGATGACGTCGTGGATCGAGCGGGAAATGAGGCCGTAGTCTTCTTGGATCAAGCCGCAGAGGAGGCCGCCGAGGTTGCCGATCTGTTGGGTGGCGTTTTCGAGCGGGATTTCCTTGGGCAGGATTTCGCGGGCGACTTTGGTGAGGATCTCGATGTCGGGGTGGACGACGGCGGCCCACAGGTTTTTCGGCGCGGGGATCTGCGCGAAGTCGAGCTCGTCATTCGAACGGATGAAAACGATGCCGCCAAACAGGCAGGGCGCGACGTTGTCGGCGTGCCACGCGCCGTCGGCCGAAGCTTCGCCGGCCATGGCGAAAGGCAGCAGCTGCTTTTTGCTGAGCGGGTTGCCGATGAGTTGGTTGACCGCGAAGGCGCCTGCGACCGATGAGGCGGAGGATGAACCGAGGCCGGAGCCGAAGGGCATCTTCTTGTGGATCTCCATCTCGATGCCGCGGTCGGTCATGCCGAGGTGCTTGAGCAGGTCCAATGCGGCCACGCCGGCGCAGTTCTGGGCAGGATTCTTCGGGAGCTTGCCGTTGTCACCGGTGATTTTGGTGATGTGCAGGCCGGGCTTGTCGCAGTGGCGGACGACGATTTCATCGCCCGGAGAGTCGATGGCGAAACCGAGCACGTCGTAACCACAGGCGACGTTGGCCACGGTGGCAGGGGCGAACACGCGAATTTCATTAGAATTGGACATAAGGAAAATGGAAGTTGCTCGCAGGGAGCGGACGGAGTTTGCGGGCGGTGCGGCCACTTGTTCAAGCCTGGAAACCGCGCAGGTGGCGGCGTTGCGCTAGAACCAGCCTTTTTTGCGTTTGTACGAGCCGTCGCCTACGGAAATGACCTCGATGTGGGCGCGGATCACGCCCTTTTCGTAAAAGCCGAGCGCCTTTGCCGCGCGGGGCGTCACGTCGAGAATGCGGCCGGGGATGAACGGTCCGCGGTCGTTGATGCGGACTTTGACGGACTTGCCGTTTTCGAGGTTGGTCACCTTGACCACGCAGGGCAGGGGCAGCGTTTTGTGCGCGCCCGTCATGTCCCAAGGCATCACCTTTTCGCCCAGCGAGGTGGTGCCGCGGCTGAGGCCAAACATCGTCGACTCGTTGTACCACGAGCATTTGCCGGTTTCTTCAAAGCGCAGCGACTCGTCCACGCTCTTCGGCTGGTAGTGCTGGCCGCGCACCGTGTAGGAGCGGGTCATGTAGCCGCGGTGGCTGCTGGAGCACGACGTGAAAACAAAAACCGCCGCGCTGCACAGGACAGCGAGGCGGAGAAGCGGGTTTTTGACGAGGCCGGATTTCACGCCTTGCGCTCGCGGATGAGCTGCAGAGTGGCAGCCACCTTTTCCTTCATTTCCTTGCCGGGCTTGAACTTCACGGCGGCACGCGCGGGGATCGGCACGTCCTTTGCGGGATCCTTCGGGTTGCGGCCGATCTTGGCTTTCATTTCGCGGACTTGGAAGGCTCCGAAGTTGCGCATCACGACGGTGTCGCCTTGGGCCAGCGATTCGGTGATTTCATCAATGAGAGTCTGGACGACTTCGAGCACATCCTGCTGGGTGATTTCGAGCCCCTTGACCCCAAGTTGATCGGTGATTTTAATGACGAGTTCGCGTTTGGTAATGGTTGCCATGAGATGAGGGTCGTTGTGGAAGTTGTAGGTGCACGGAGATTGAACTACAGCGGGATGCATTTTGTCCCGCCAAAAATCATTTATGTTGATGCGATTTTCGTGCCAGCCCGGGAAAAATTTCCAAAAGGGCCGCCGCAGATCAAGTCACGGACAGGAAATTACGCCGATTTCACGGAGAATCCAGCACGGCTTGGGTGGTTTTAAAGTGGAGTTTGGCGACTTGGCCGAGAACTTCCGGGCCATCGCGGGCAACGAGTTCGCGCGCCGCGTGGACGACCGCGGCGGAGGCTCCCAGCGGCAGCTTGATGCCACAGGATGCTGAAGTTTTATCCATCCAGTCGATGAAACGCTCGCGGGCGAGTATCGATGCTGCTGCCACGGCGGTATCGGATTCGCCCTTGGTGCGCTGTTCGAGTTGGATCGTTAGACCCTTGTCCTTGAGCGCGCGCTGGAGGACCTGCGGCTGGGCAAATTGGTCGCTGAGCGTGCGCGGGCAGTCCGGCCGCGCGGCGGCCAGCGTCGCGATCACTTGCGCGTGGCCCCAGGCCAGCAGGCGGTTGAGGTTTTTGAACGACGCGTGCATTTCGTTATAGCGCTCGGGTCCGATCGCCACCACGGCGTGGCTGCAGCCGGGCATGGCGCGGATGGCCGCCGCCAGCTGGCGGATGCGCGCCGGGCTGGTGATTCGTTTCGAGTCCATGATCCCTGCGGCGATCAGGCTGCGGGCGATGACCGCATCCGTGTAAACCCCGGCGATGACCAGCGGCCCGAAAAAATCGCCCTTGCCGCTCTCGTCGATGCCGAAGTGCGGCTCGAAGCGGTCCGGCTCGTGGATCTCCTCGTAGCCCAGCTTCGCTATACCCGTCACCTCCGGTTCCAGCGTGAAGCGGATGAAGTCCTCGGTGTCCTTGCCTTGGATCAAAACCTTCGGCCCCTTTTCGTAAACGGTGACGTTGAGCTTGCCCTTGCGCGCCGCAAACAGGGCGTAGGGCTTGGTCTCGAAATCATAGCCCTGCCGCTCCAGCACGTGGCGGAGAATTTCGGCCTGCGCGGGGGTCAGCGGAGCGGTGTGGGTAGTCACTGCCGCAAATCTTCCAGAATCCAAGGCAAAGAATCAAGAAGGTCTTGCGATGCCGGAGAGCGGCACAAGGAACTGCACCTGGTGGGGATTGCGGCGTTAGGATTCTCGGGGCTTTCATAAGCATTCTCATCGGTTGGAAAAGGATTCTCATCGGTTGGAAAAGGATTCTCATCGGTTGGAAAAGGATTCTCACCGGTTGGAAAAGGATTCTCATCGGTTGGGAAAGGATTCTCATCGGTTGGAAAAGGATTCTCACCGGTTGGAAAAGGATTCTCACCGGTTGGAAAAGGATTCTCACCGGTTGGAAAAGGATTCTCACCGGTTGGAAAAGGATTCTCACCGGTTGGAAAAGGATTCTCACCGGTTGGAAAAGGATTCTCACCGGTTGGAAAAGGATTCTCACCGGTTGGAAAAGGATTCTCACCGGTTGGAAAAGGATTCTCACCGGTTGGAAAAGGATTCTCACCGGTTGGAAAAGGATTCTC
>CAJXYV010000043.1 GCA_913063525.1 uncultured Verrucomicrobiota bacterium | reverse complement strand
ATGGAGTTCAAGCTTCAGCTTGCATCCCGCACGCTGAAGCGTGAACTCCTCAAAATCCCCCCTACCAATCCGCCGCGAACGGTGCATCCTCGCCTCGGACCTGTTTCAGACCATGCTTGGTTAAGTAAATTAACGCATCATTTTCCTTTCAGGTTAGCCAATCACACAGGGCACCAGCACCCCGTCGCTCATGCCGTGGATCTTCTTTTTGTCTGCAGGGACGATGGTGGCGAGGCAGCCGCCGAAGGTGGTTTCACCCCTGCCATCGCTGAAAAAGTAGGGGCACAGGCGCACCCGGCCCTGCATCATTTCGACGGAGCCATCGTCGCGGAACACCGGATGCTCGATCCGCCGCCCTTCGCGGAATTCCTGGACGATCCACGGCTGGGTGGCAGATTGATCCAGCGCGCTGTGCAGTCGCTGCGACCACTCGGGAGTCGACATGTCGTGGCCGATGAAGACCCCGCGCGAGCCCCACGCGGTTTCGTGGAAGCCGCTGACCTTGAGCACCAGCTGGCGCTCCTTCTGGCTGAAATTCGCCACTTCCTCCCAATCGTGCACGTTGATCTTCGGCAAAGCGGCGTGCGGTGGCAGCGGCGTCGGGTCGAGCACCCAGCCGAATGGCACCAATTCGCGCAATCGCTTCAGATGGCTACCGCGCAGCGCCTGCTCCCAGACTTTTTTCAAGGCGGGCGACCACAGCAGCGCCAACCAAAGTTTGTCCTCCAGATGCGGCTTGAACGGCGGGGTGATCTGGATTTCTCCCGCAACCGCGCCTGCCGCCAGCTGCTTCACTGCGGGGATTGACTCCCAGTCGAAGAGCTCGAAAAACCGATAGAGCGCCTTGCTGTCTGGCTCGTAGCCTTCGGCGGAGGCGACTTGCCACGCGGCCCCTAGTTGACCGGTCAGCCATTCCATTTCCGGTCGATAGTCCCCTGATTCTTTGGAAACCAGTACCGTGCCGCCATCGGGCATCAGCGAGCGGAAGCCGTCGGTCATGCCGTTGGCCCCGCCCAGCACCTCGAAGCCCGCCTTTGCGTAAACCTGCGACAGCCAAGCGGTCACGCCGATTCCCCCGGGCACGCTGTCCAGCTCGGTCATCGCAAATCCCGAATCGGTCAGGATTAAATCCGGGCGGATCACCCGCGGGAATTGTTCAGCGGTGGCGGGATTGCGCTGGATTTGGGTGAGCCACTCGGGTTTACCCTTGTCGAGCAGATGTGCCAGCCATTCGGGCAGTTTGCCCGCTGCGCTGCGGCGGTAGAGTCCGTCGCAGACCTGTTGGAATCGCGCCAGCGGGTGGCCCAGCGCCATCATCTGACGGGCCTCGGTCTGGCTGAGTTTCAGTGGTTCCGGCGACCAACGCCAAGCACCGCCACCGAACAGGCCACCTTCCGGCAAACCTTCGCGCAATTCAGAGAGACTTAAACCCATGACGCGCCAAACTTCCACTCCATTGGCCTAAATGCCAAGCGATTCTTCCGTTTTGCCTGGCATTCGCATGGAGTTCCGGGCTTCAGCCGGTCTTCGATGCCGCACGAAGACCGTTTGAAGCCGGTACTACGAACGATGAGCCGCTGGACTCAGATGAGCAGCGCGATTTGTTCGCCGGGGCCGTGGACGCCTTCGATCAAGATTCCTTCCACGTCGGCGGTCTTCGAGGGGCCGGTGGCCCAGATGATGTTCGGGCTGTCCCCAAAAGCGGCGATGGCGTCGGGGATGGTGCGGAGGATTTCGGAGCGCTCAAGCACGGCGACGTGAACCCACGGCGAAAGCGCGGCGAGGCGGTGGCTGGTGCGGTCGTCGTCCAGAATGACCGAACCCGATTCCGCGATGGCCCCGGTGGCGCGGGTGATGCCGAATTGGTAAAAATCGTAACGTTCGCGGTCATATTGGGTTTCCACCGTCAGCCCGGCGTCGACCAGTTTCTGGCCGAAGTGCGGGTAGAGCGCCGGGTCGCAGTAGCCGCGCAGCTGTTGGTGGAGGACCAGAAAGTCGATGAGCTGATCGATGCCGGTCATGGGCTTGCCATTCACCGCGGCGAAATTGCGGGCAAAGATTTCCCACAAGTCAGTGCCTTCGAGTTTCGGAGCGGAGTGGACGAGGGCCATGTCGTACTCGGGGTAGGCGGCTTTGGTTTTCAAAGCGGCATTGGCAGATTCGATCTTGGCGAAGATGGCGGCGCGGGACATGGGTGTTAGGTTGAAGGCGGTGATGGATTAATTGACCACGGAGGCACGGAAAAAGAGGGAGGACACGGATGGAATCAATTTGCGAGAAAGCCGGGGCGGATGAAGCGTCGTTTGCCGAGGGGCCAGGATTTGAAGTTGAGAAGGAGGGCGACGTCTAGGCCGGTGATGTTGAGATAGCCGAGCATTTGGGCCTCATGCTGTGGCGTGAAGCTGGTGACACACTTGGTGTCGACGATAAGGGTGTTTTCGACGACGAGGTCGGGGACCATTTGGCCGACGGAGTGGCCTTTGTATTTCGCTTCGTAGCGGGGTTGTTGTTCAAACTGAATGTGCCGCTCGGTGAACTCGATGCAGAGGGCGCGTTCGTAGAGTTTCTCGTCCAAGCCCGGGCGAAGTGCCTGATGCACAGCGATGGCTGCTGCGATGACTTGGCCGGTGAGTTCTTGGTGGGGTAGGTTCATTTGGAAATGGGGGTATTGAGGGGATTTTAACACGGAGGCACGGAGATAAGAAGGAGGGAAGAGAGATTTTGGGTTTCTCCGTGACCTCTCTCTTCCTCCGTGTCTCCGTGGTCAATTCTTGGATGTCCTACGATCCTTCATCCACTTGCGGAAGTCGCCGCCGTGCCATTCGGGGAGGGTGCGTTGGCCGAACCAGTCTTGGAGGGGCTTGATCGGCGCGACTTGGATGGGCAGGTGGTTCATCGCCTTGGACATGGTCATGGCGGTGCGCCAGATGTTGGGGGAGGTGGCGAGGGTGGCGAAGGGCGACATTGGAATAGCCCCCGCGGAGGGGATGGATTCGCGCTTGGCCTTGTCGCGCAGGCGGAGGAGCAGGTCGGGGATGGGGATGTCGACGGGGCAGACTTCGTTGCAGGCGCCGCAGAGGGAGGAGGCCTTGGGTAGGTCGGCTAGTTCGGGGAAGCGGCTGCCGAAAAGAATCGGCGAGAGCACGGCACCGACGGGGCCGCCGTAGGTCGAGCGGTAGGCGTGGCCCGAAGCTTGGCGGTAAACGGGGCAGACGTTTTGGCAGGCGCCGCAGCGGATGCAGCGGAGGATTTCCTTGCAGTTCGAGGCGAGGACGTCGGTGCGGCCGTTGTCCATGAAGACGACGTGCATGTGTTCCGGGCCATCGGGTTGGCTGGCGGAACGCGGTCCGCTGACGAACTCGGTGTAAACGGTGAGTTGCTGACCGGTGGCGGAACGGCCGAGGAGATTGAGGAAAACGGCGAGGTCTTTTTCCTCGGGGATGACCTTTTCGATGCCGACGAGTGCAATATGCACGGGCACGGGTGCCATTCCGAAGCGCGAGTTGCCTTCGTTGGTGACGAGCGCGAGACGGCCGGAGTCGGCGCAGACGAAGTTGGCACCGGTGATGACAGCCTGGGCCTCCATGTACTTGGCGCGGAGGTGGACGCGGGCGCGGCGGGTGATAGTCTCCGGATCGTCGTTGTAATCGGCGGCGATGCCTTCGCGCAGGAAGGTGCGGGCGATTTCGCGGCGGTTCTTGTGAATGATCGGTTTGACGATGTGGGAAGGTTCGTCGCCGTCGAGCTGGATGATGAATTCGCCGAGGTCGGATTCGAGGCACTCGACGCCATTTTCGATGAGGAACGGGTTGAGGTGGATTTCCTCGGCCGCCATCGATTTGGACTTGGTCAGCTGAGTGACGCCGTGCTGGCGGAGGATGGCAAGAATGGTTTGCCGCGCGTCTTCATCGGTGGAGGCGTAGTGGACGTGTGCGCCGTTGGAGATCAGGGATTTCTCCGCTTGGGCGAGGTAGTCGCCGAGGTGGTGCAGCGTGTGGTCCTTGATCGAGGCCGCGAGTCGGCGCAGTGCATCGGGATCCGGGTAATCCTTGTGCAGCACATGGTAGCGCTTGTCGGTGCCGGCGGATGAGCCGTCGATGACCGAGTGCTGTTTCTCGTCCGAGATGTCGCGAGCGTATTGATCGATGGGTTGGATGCCGATCATGTGAGTGAATTTCTGAGGATTTGGATCGCGTGGAGATGTTTCACGGGGCGGCCTTGGGTGACGGCGAGGCCGGTGAGATGCATGAGGCAGGACATGTCGCCGCTGACGAGGATGTCGGGGTCGGTGTCGAGGATGTGGTCGAGTTTGAGCGAACCCATGCGGCCCGAGATGTGGGGGAAGGTGACGGAGAAGGTGCCGCCGAAACCGCAGCACTGCTCTGCTTGGCCGAACGGAGTGACGACGGCGTTTTCGATCGACTCGAGGAGCTGGAGGGTCGCTGCACCACTTTCAGTTCCGCGGCTGTGGCAGGAGCGGTGAAAGGCGATGCGCGTCGGCTTCTCGAATTTGCCAGGCCACGTTTTGATGCCGAGGCCGTTGGAAATGAAGTCCATGACTTCCCAAGTGCGGCGGGCGAGGGAGTCGATGGCGGGATCGGGGTTTTCCTCGAACTGGAGCGGGTTGCCGTGGAAGTTCATCGCGGCGCAGGAACCGGACGGGACGATGACCGGCAGATCCCCAGCAAATACCGAGGCGCAGTGGCGGGCGACTTTGCGCGAGGCCACCCAGTCGCCCGAATTGAAGGCGGGTTGGCCGCAGCAGGTTTGGTTGTCGGGAAATTCCACGGACACGCCGAGATGTTCAAGGACCTCGACTGTTGCGCGGGCGACATCGTCGTAAAAAGCGTCGCAAAGGCAGGTCCCCATCAGGAGAACGCGTTTGTCGGTGGGGCGCGGGAGCTGGCTGGCCATAGGGAGTGAAAGGTCGCGGCCCCAAATCGGGGCCGCGTCACAGGCTACGACGTCAGCGGCAAAGGACAATCGGGAATATGGCTGAGGTGTATTTTTCAGTCCATGCCGAAGCGCTTTCGTTTGCGGTAAAGGGTGGCCTTGTCGATGCCGAGCACCGCGGCGGCGTCGTGCAGGGAAGGGGCCCAGTCGAGCACCTTGCTGAGGTGGGCCTGTTCGATTTCATCGAGACTGTATTCGCCGCCTATCCCGACGCTCTCCAGGGCGTCGTGGGTTGTTGACTTCTGGGTGCCGGGCAGTCGCGGTAAATCCTCCGCTTCGACGCAGGATCCGTGGGCGAGGATGGTGGCGCGCTCGATGGCGTTGCGTAATTCACGCAAATTTCCCGGCCAGCTGTGGCGCCGCAGTGCGCTGCGGCCGCTGTCGCTGAAGCCGTCGATTTTCCGGTCGAGCTGGCTGGCGAAAAACTCGAGGTAGTCCGCGGCGAAGTGGTCGAGATCGACGGGCCGTTGGCGCAGCGGCGGCACGGTCACACTGATGACGTTGAGGCGGTAGTAGAGGTCTTCGCGGAAATCGCCGTGGCGGATACTGGACTTGAGGTCGCGGTTAGTCGCTGCGATGACGCGGACATTGGCCATGCGGACGCGGTTTTCGCCGAGACGCTCGTATTCGCGTTCTTGGAGGAGGCGGAGGAGTTTCGGCTGGATTTCTAGCGGCAGTTCGCCGATTTCATCGAGAAACAAGGTGCCGCCGTCTGCGGCGTGAATCTTCCCCCACGTGTCGCGAATCGCACCCGTGAATGAACCCTTCACGTGGCCGAACAGCATGCTTTCGAGAAGTTCCTTGGAAAGGCTGGGGCAGTTGACCGTCACGAACGGCTTGCTCTTCAAGTGACTGCGGTCGTGGATTTCACGGGCGACCACGCTTTTACCGGTGCCGCTTTCGCCGAGGATCAGGATGGAGGCCGAGGTCGCGGCGGCTCGGAAGAGGACGTCGAACTCGGAGCGGGTTTTTGCGTCTGCGGAAGAGAATCGAAGTGGGGGCGAGGTGTGACGAAGGTTCTTTGCGGCGGCTGGCTGCGGCTGGTTTTCTCCGCTGGCGGTGTCTTGGGTTTGTAAGGCTCTCCGGACTTTAATCAAATGAACCTGCAGTTTTCCGGAAGTCGTTGGCATTTCGAGGCGGTCGAATGCGCCATCTTCGGTGGCCTTTGTCGCCCCCGAAGCAGGCGATAGAATGGTCACCAGCTGTCGCGGATTCAGGGCGAGGATTTTTTGTAAGATTTGAGGGACGTCTTCGTCGCCGAGCGGGTCACTGAGTAAAACGAGATCGAAATTTTCGTCCTTCAGTCGCTGGACGGCCAATCGCCCCTTTTCCGCCGTTTCGACGTAGTGGCCGATGTCCTCCAAGGCCACGGAGGTGGCTTGGCGGCTCGGCTTTTGATCGTCGACGATGAGAATATCCATGCACGTTTTTGATGAGGGGATGCACCACCGACCGTGCGCCGCGCCCAAAGACGCGGTGCCCGCTTTGCAACGCGAGCCTTAGCTCACGGCGGTAAGCCAATCGTGCAAAGCTTATCAGCCAAGGCTTAGTGCGTGCAAGATGCAACGTCGCAAACACGCCTCGGTCCTTGTCGAGCACTCATCATGAGAGGCTTGTGGTCTTCGCTTGGCTTGGCGTCGCGATGGCGAGATATCTTCGCCTGTGAATCAAATCTCATTTCATCGCAGCGGGTGCGCGGCGTGAATCAAGCTAGGGAAAAGTGCTTCAGGATTTTGGCGGTGGCCGCCTCGGCGGTGACACCATGGAGCTCCCGCAGGGTCTCGGGTTTGCCGTGTTCGATGAATTCATCGGGCCAGCCGATGCGTTCTACCGGCGTGTGGATGCCTGCGGTGTGGAGGTGGTCGATGACGGCGGCACCGAAGCCGTTTAGCAGCACGTGATCCTCGAAGGTGCAGAGGATTTTGCACTTTTTCGCGTAGGCTTCGAGCACGGAAGCGTCGAGGGGCTTGATGAAGCGCGGGTTGATCAGTGCGACGGACAGGCCTTGAGCTTCAAGCTGGGTCTTGGTGCGTTCCGCCATTTCAAACAGGGTGCCGAGGCCGATGAGTGCAACGTCCACTCCGTCGGCGACCACTTCGGCTTTGCCGATTTCGAGGAGCTGCGGACTGGCTTTGACGGGTGTGCTCTTGATGACACCGCGCGGGAAACGAATCGCCGATGGGCCCGCATCGTATTGGGCCATGGTGAAGAGCATATCGACGAACTCATCCTCGTCCTTCGGTTGCATGTGGATGAGACCGGGAATGTGGCGCAGGTAGCCGATGTCAAACAGGCCGTGGTGGGTCGGCCCGTCGTCGCCAGAGAGTCCTCCGCGGTCCATGCAAAGCCGCACGGGCAGGCCCTGCAACGCCATGTCGTGAACGATCATGTCGTAGGCGCGCTGCATGAAGGTCGAGTAGATCGCCAAAAACGGACGGAAACCTTCGGTCGCGAGGCCGCAGGCAAATAGCGCGGCGTGTTCCTCAGCGATTCCAACGTCAAAGTAGCGGTCAGGTAGCTCCTTTTTGAAGATTTCCAGCTTGGTGCCGCCGGGCATTGCCGCCGTGATGGCGACGATTTTGGGATCCTTTTTCGCAAAATCGGTGACGGCGCGGCCGAAGAGGTCCGAACAAGTCGGGGTGGCGGTCGAGTCGGTGGAGCCGTCTTCGACCTTATAAGCGCCGAGACCGTGGAATTTCCCCGGATTGTCGAGCGCAGGCTTATAGCCGCGGCCCTTTTCGGTGATGATGTGGAGAACGACGGGTTCGTGCAACGTCTTCAGGTGCTCGAAGGTGCGGACCAGTAGCGGCAGGTCGTGGCCATCGATCGGGCCGAAGTAGCGCAGGCCGAACTTCTCGAACAGGACGTTCTGAAAAAACAGGTTTTTCGCGCCTTCCTCCACCTTGTGGGCGAGGGTGCGCGCGGTCTTGCCGGCGACTTTTTCGACGAAATCGGCGGCTTGCCGGCGCACAGCGGCGTAGGTCGGGTGCGTCTGCAGTGCGTTGAAGTAGCGGGCGATGGCCCCGACGTTTTTGTCGATCGACCATTCGTTGTCGTTGAGCACGACGATGAACTTTTTTGTCGTTTCAGCGATGTTGTTGAGCGCTTCGAGTGTCGGTCCGCAGGTGAATGCCGCATCTCCCGCGACGGCGACGATGTGGTGATTGCCACCGGAAAGATCGCGAGCCGCCGCCATCCCGAGCGCGGCGGAAAGCGCAGTCCCAGCATGGCCCGCACCGTAGGAATCGTGCTCCGACTCGGTCCGCAGCAGGTAGCCATTGAGCCCTTTGTAGGTGCGGATCGTGTGAATTTGATCGGCACGGCCTGTGAGCATTTTGTGAACGTAGCCTTGGTGGGAAACGTCGAACACGAACTTATCTTCGGGCGTGGAAAAAACGCGGTGCAGCGCCACGCTCAGTTCGACGACGCCCAGGTTGGGGCCGAGATGGCCGCCGGTTTTCGATAGCGAATCAATCAGCGTGTGCCGGATCTCGGCGACGAGTTTCGGCAAGTTCTCGTCAGCGAGATTTTTGACATCGCGAGGGGAGTGGATCGATGAAAGGAGCGGGCCGAGGGCTGGGGGCTCAGAAAAGGCGGATGTCATGTTCGTCGTCTAAATCGTCGGAAGAAGGGCGCGGGGAGTGAGTTTCAACAAGCTGACTGTTTTTAGCATCGGCATCCAGCGAAATCTCGTTCTGATTGCGGAGCGTGATGAGTTCGATCCGTCCGCGGGCGGACTGGAGGATCGATTCGCAACGACCCAGCAGTGCAGATCCCTTTTCATATTGGCTCACGAGGTCTTCGAGCGCGAGGTGCTCGTGCTCCATCGACTCGACGATGGACTCGAGGCCGGCAAGGGCTTCCTCGAACGTCGGCTGGGACGAGCTACCTTCTTCAGGATCGGGTTTGCGGCGCGCCATGATTATTTGAGTGAACGGATGGCGCGGTCGCTGTAGTAAACCATGTCCATGCCCACCATTGGCTGGCGGTATGGGTAGCGTTTGGCAACGCCCTGGATTTTAGGATCGTGGTCGTAGAGTGAAACGCCGTTCGGGTAGTTGGTGAAAAACGTCCTACCATCGAGAACCAACATGGCGAAGTCCTTGTACTGTGCGGCCATTTCCGAAACCGGGCCGGATCCGTGGGACAGCGGCGAAATCAGGATGCCTGCGCAGGGGGTTTGGAGATCAGTGGCGATGGTTTCCAGCTTTTCAAATCCATCGTAAGTCGGCGGCAGCCAGATGCTGATCCGGTCGGCATACCAGGCGACGGCCCACGGCTGGTCGGAGAAGGTGATCTGTTTCTCGGTGATCCACCCCTTGAGCCCGGCCTTTTTGCTGTTGAGGGCGGGGGCGTAGTACGGCGGCCAGTGTGGCACACCGCCGCGGTCGCGCAGCTGCATCCCGACCCGCACTTTTTGCGGCAGGGCCAGCACTAGCGGCAGGGCGCAAATCCCGACGATGACGAAGTGGTGGACGTCTTGCAGCAGCGGCGTGCTGGCCACAAATTCGAGACGACTCCACAGCACGGAAATGAAGGCGAGACCGTACGCCGTCATGATCGGCGCAAACAACAAATGGAGTTGATTCGGATCGAGCTGATCCTTCGAGAGTCCGAAAATCGCCAGGCCAAAGGCGGTGCTGACCCACATCGTCAGGATCGCCCAGCGGAAGTTCGCGATGGAAGCTCGCTTAAAGGGGTGGAGCAAGGAGATGAAAAACAGTGGTGCGACGATAATGCCGCCAAGCAAGGGAATGATGTCGATGGCTTGCGTCAGCGTGGTGCGCAGGATTTTTGCGATCAGGCCATCGAGTACCAGCGGCTCGGCTTCGAGGTCGGTCGTCCGCATGACGGTGGTTTCGGAGCCGTTGCCCAAGCCGTTGTAAATCGTCAGGAATGCCGTGCCGAACGGCGAATCCGTGATGCTTTGGTTTCGGATCATCGGCCCGATCGCCGCGACCAATAGCAGGGCGAGGACTGCGATGCCGACCAGTCCGCGTGGGCGGAAGGCGATGGCCGCGTAAATGATAAAACCCAGGGCGATCCAGACCGTCATCCAGTGTGTGAGCGCCAGCAAGGTGAAGAAAATCCCGGCGATGACCGCCGGGGTCATGGCGATGCGGCCTTCCGCGGTGGACTCGACGGCGCGATAGACAAAATACATGCCGCTGGAAAAGAGCAGCAACATCAGCATTTGCGGCAGTCCGCTGAGCGAGTAGTTCCAGAACGTTTCACAAAACAGCATCAAGATCGCACAGACGCCCGCGATCTTGGCATCAAAGATCCGCGAGATCAGCAGATAGTTTACCCCGATCGCCATCAGGAAAAACAACGTCGAAACCGTGGCGATCACCCGATCCAGCGGGAAAACCATCTCGTTTTCGTTCATCTGCCACGAATCCGGTTTGTCGGCCCCGATCAGCTTCAGCACCGCCGCATTGAGCAGCGGGTTGAGCGGCGAGTGGTAGGTGTCCTCGAACCCGGCCAGCGAAACGGTGCGCTTTTGCGCGCGCTGCACCTGATCGTAGGCCACAGGCCGGATCATCTTGGTGGTGAAACCATTGCCGCGGGCGATCTCGCGGGAAATCTGCGCCTGATCCATCGCTTGCGGCGAGTTAAGCCCCCGGAACAGGACAAACAAATTCCCGAGGGTCAGAATCATCAGGACGAGGAAAAACAGGCTGCGTCGGATGAGGATGCCGGTGTCGAGCGAGGCGGAATTGGAGTCCATAAATAATCAGAATTGAGAAGAAATAAGATTTCAAATGCCGAGATCCTTCAGTTTTCGCTGAAGGGTTCGTCGGCTGACACCAAGAAGATCCGCCGCATGAGTGCGGTTATCCCCTGCTAGGGATAGCGCGGCGCGGATTGCATTGGTTTCAAGCTCATGCAAGTTGAATTTCGCCGGAGCATCAAGGTTGTTTTTAGGCTGCGGGGACGAATTTCCCAAGGCAATCCCCTGCAAATGCAGGAATTGCGGCAAATGCTGGACCCCGATGACGGAATCGTTGCTCATCACCACGCCGTGCTCGATCGCGGTGCGGAGCTCGCGGACGTTCCCCGGCCACGAATACGCGAGCAGCTGCTCCATCGCCGCATCGGTCAGCGGCTTCACCGGACGCTCGTTTTCCTTGGCGAATTCCTGGAGAAAGCTGTTGGCCAGCAACACGATGTCTTCGCGGCGATCGCGCAGCGGCGGCATCTCGATTTTCACGACGTTGAGGCGGAAATAAAGATCCTCGCGAAAAGTTCCGTTGGCCACCAGCTCCTTCAAATTTTTGTTCGTCGCCGCGATCACGCGCACGTCCACCTTGATCGGCGAGTTCGATCCGACGCGCTCCAGACTGCGCTCGGACAGCACCCGCAGCAGCTTGACCTGCGTCGCCGCGTCGATTTCGCCGATCTCGTCGAGAAACAAGGTGCCGCTATCCGCCTGTTCAAAGCGGCCGATCCTGCGCTGCGAGGCCCCCGTGAACGCGCCTTTTTCGTGGCCGAACAGCTCGCTTTCCAGCAGCTGTGGCGACAGCGCGGCACAATGCACGATCACCATTTTCGCCGCCGGCCTGCCCGAAAGGTGGTGCAGCGTGTGCGCCACGACTTCCTTGCCGGTGCCGGATTCGCCTTCGATCAACACCGTTGCCCGCGTCGGCGCGACTTGTTGCACCAGCTCGGAAACTCGGCCGATTGCCGCGGATTTGCCGATCAGTCGATCCAGCTTGTGGGTCTTCTTGACCTGTTGGACCAGCTGGAGGTTCTCCGTTTCCAGGGTGCGGCTGCGCAAGGCGCGTTTCAGCTGCATTTCCACTTCGTCCAGATTCAAGGGCTTGGTGACAAAATGCCAGGCCCCGCGGCGCATCGCTTCCACCGCCGTATCGACCGATCCATAGGCCGTCATCATGATCGCGATCGGCGGCTCGGGCAGTGCCAGCGCGGCGTCCAACACGTCCATCCCCGAATCTCCGCCCAGCCGCAAGTCCGTCAGCAGCAGCTTGATCGGCTCCGACTTCAGAATCGCCAGCGCCTCGCTGGCACCCGCCGCAGTGTAAACCTCGAAGTCCTCCTCCAGGGCACTGCGCAGCCCCTCGCGGGTCGCGCGCTCGTCTTCTACAATCAGCAGGGCGGGTAACATGAGCGGATAATGTTAGAGATCGATCACCGAATCCGGCGCCCCCAAGAGCCTGACCGGCCGCTCGGTGTGTGGGAAATTGATCAGCACGCGGGTTCCTTGGTTTTCCTCGCTTTCGATGGCGATCGCGCCGCCGTGTTCGCGGATGATGCGGCGAACAATCAGCAGCCCCAGTCCCGAGCCCGAGGCCTTGGTCGTGCGGTACGGCTCGAATAGCGCGCCCATGTGCTCTGGCGAAATCCCCGTGCCGTTGTCCTCGATCGAGATGACATACTCAAAATCGCTGACCCGCGTGCGGATCGTGATGTGGCCGTTTTCGGCCGGGATCGCCTGGAACGCATTGCGAATCAGATTGTAAAAAACCTGCTGAAACTGCCCCGGATCGATGAACGCCAGCGGCAGCGATTCCGCCAGATCCAGCTCGACTGCCACCGACCGCGATTCCAGTTCGGGCTCCAGCAGACGCAGCGTGTCGTGCAGCAGCACATGCAAATCCTGGCGCTCGCGGTGCGGCACCGTCGGCCGCACGGCATTCAAAAATTGTTTGAGAATCAGGTCCAGCCGCTGGATCTCTTGGCGCGCGGTGGCCAGGTTTTCCTCCAGCGGTTTGCGCTCGGCCGACTCCAGCTTGCGCAGTTTGCGGCCCAGGAGTTGCAAGTGAATGTCCAGCGAGTTGAGAGGATTGCCGATTTCGTGCGCCACGCCCGCCGCTAGCAGAGTAAGTGCGTTCAGGCGCTCCGACTCCAGATTCTTCTCAGCCTCGGCGCGGGTCGTCGTTAGGTCGCGGACTAGCATCACGTAGCCCAGCGGCTCGTGTTCCTCCTCCACGCCATCGATCGGTGCGAGGTAGAAGTTTAGGTAGCGGTTTTCCGGATAAAACACCTCCAGATCGCGGCTGATTGTGCGGCCGGGCTTGCCCAGCGCCGCCCAGTCCAGGCCGCGGATCTGCGTGGAAATGAACTTGCCCGTCGCCTGCGCCGGATCCAGCCCGAAAAACTGGCAAGCCGCCAGATTGAGGAAGCCGACCACCCCTTTTGGATCGAGAATGATCACCCCCTCGTGCAGCGCCTCGAAGACTTTTTCTAAAAACCCCTTCTCGTGGATCAAGCGCGTCACCAGCTGCTGGACTTCCCCCGGCACCACGCGATCCAGCCGCGCCACCAGCTTTTCCAGAAACCCGGATTTCACCTTTGGATTGCTTGTTTTCGGGTTTCGGTGTTCAGGAGTGGCCATGAGTGACGTAAAATTGATCCTTTGCACCTTCCCCAACGCGGAGCAGGCGCGTCAGATTGGCACAGTGCTGGTGGAAAAGCAACTCGCGGGGTGTGTCAATCTCGTGCCCGCTGTGAAGTCGATCTACCGATGGCAGGGCAAGATCGAAACCGCCAGCGAGGTGTTCGCCATTTTCAAGACCCACGCCGATCTTTTGCTAGCCTTCGAACAAACGCTCACCGAGCTGCATCCCTACGAAGTCCCAGAAATTATCGTGCTCGATCCCGCCCACGTTGCTGAGCCTTACCGGCGCTGGCTGCTCAATAGCGTAAAACTTCCGGGTCAATGAGGCGCGACCAAAGGTCGATCCCGCCGCTCATCGAAAACGCGTTCTCCACGCCCTGCGCCCGCAAAAACGCCGCCCCGCGCAGCGAACGCATGCCGTGGTGGCAGTAAACGACGACCCCGCGCTCGCGGTTCGCCGTCAATTTTGTGCCCGTCTCGGGAAAGGTGCACAGTGGGAACCACTCGTTGCCGGGGATTTGGCAGATCGCCAGTTCGTCCGCCTCGCGGCAGTCGATCAGTCGTGGCCGTTGGTCGCTTGGCAGTTTGATCCATGCGGATACGGCTTCTGGGGTGATTTCCAGCGTGGTTGCTGGGTCGGGAAGCTGGGAAGGGGTGGGAGTCATGGGATTCATGGTTGGACTCATGCATCCGCAGGTGTTTTGCTTCACTCGACGATCACGGGCGTGCCGACTTTCACGTTTTCAAAGAACTTGGTGGACATCGGGTGCGGCATGCGGATGCAGCCGTGGGACGCGGCATAGCCGGGCAGATAGCCGGTGTGCATGCCCACGCCATCGCGGGTGATGCGCATGAAATTAGGCATTGGCGCGTTGTAGAATACGGCACCCGCCGGGATCTTGTCCTTCCGGATGTCGACGTTGTCGTTAATCGTCATCCCCGTGGCCTTGTTTTTGAAGACTCCGTAAACCGACGACACATGGCCTTGATCTTTTTCCAAGATCTTGTGCATCCCCGGTGGCGTGCCGTGGTCTTCTTTGCCGCTGGAGATCCGTGAAATGCCCACCAGGACACCGCCTTTGTAGAAAAACGCCTTCTGTTGCGCGCGGCTGATCTTGATCAGCGGGTTGCCCGTTACGTTGTCGCCGTCCCAGTACGAAACATCGTCGGGGATCGCGGGCGCGGGGTGCTTGTAGTCGATAGTTTGCGACTGGATCGGGCCGACGCCGGCCAAATAGTCCGATTTCCCCGGAATCGGCTGCGCACACGAGCTCAGCAGCGCCGCTAGGGCAATCACGGGTAAACAGTTAGAAAATGTGGATTTCGAGACCTTCATTCTGAACGCGTAACTTGCACCAGCAACCCGCAAAGTCAAGCGATCGCAGAAAGTTGAGTCGCGTGTTGCTCGGGTTGAGTCGCGTGTTGCTCGGGTTGAGTCGCGTGTTGCTCGGGTCGAGTCGTGTGTTGCTCGAGTCGAGTCGCGTGTTGCTCGAGTCGAGTCGCGTGTTGCTCGGGTTGAGTCGCGTGTCGCTCGACTTGTGGCTAGCGTGGTTCCGCTTATGGCTCAGGCTGTCCAATCACCGCCGCTGCCGCTCCAGATGCACGGCGACGCACTCGGTATTAGGCAGGATGTGCTTTTCGATGGAAATGGCGACGTGCTCCAGTGGGTGATTGGCCAGCAAATGGTTGGCGATGTCCAAGGCCAGCGTTTCGATCAAGCGGCGCGGGTGGGCGGCGGCAAGCTTTTCGATTTCCAGCGACACCGCGTAGTAGTCCACGGTGCGGGAAATCTCGTCATTTAGACCTTCAAATCCTTGAAAAGGCGTCATTCGCACCGTCACCAGCAATGTTTGCGGCTCGGCGCGCTCCTCGTCGGGCACGCCGATGTGGGTGCTGACGCGCAGGCGGCGGATCTCGACGGTGTCAGGCGAGGGCATGGGGGATTAAATTGCGTTCGAGCGCCTCTGTCAGGAGAAATCTCGTCGGCTGGTTCAGGTCGAGCGCCAACGCGGCGGCGGGGCTGAGCCATTGGTATTCCTCGGCCTCGTCGTTGAGGACCACGGCGGTGCTGCCAGCGCGGGCGATGTAGTTGAGCAGCAGAAAATGTTCGGGCCGCTGGAATTCGGGCGAAAGGATGCAGTCTTGGACGAGCGCAAACTCGACGTCGTGCAGCTCAATGCTGGTTTCCTCGCGGATTTCGCGGCACAGCGCGTCGACGGACGACTCGCCGCGCTCGATTTTGCCGCCTGGGATGCCCCAGCGGTCGCCCCATTTGTGGGTGCGGATCATCAGAACCTGGCCGCTGCCGTCGTGAATCAACGCCCCCACGGTAGCGACGGGCCGCGTAACACCGCGGCGGCGATCGAGCAAACCGCGCAGCACCCCGAGATCAGGCACCGTCAAATCTGGGCGGACGGCGGCCAGCACTTCCGCATGGTTATAGCCGGTCAGCACGGCGATCGAGGCGATGCCGCCGTGGCGCGCCGTTTCCACATCGTGGGTCATGTCGCCGACAAAGGCGGTTTCCGCAGGGTCGAGACCGTGGTTGGCGAGGATCTGGTGGATGACTTCGCGCTTGTCGAGCACGCCGGAGTAGGTCGCCTCGAAATGCGGGCGGAAGCCGAATTCGTCCATCTGCCGCTCAAAAGCGACCGTGTCCATCGATGTCAGCACAAACACGCGGATGCCCAGCGCGCGGCACCATTCCAGCTTTTCGCGGGCGTGGGGCAAGACGGTGACGGGCGTGACCGCGGCGTCGAAAGCGGGGCGGAAGTGCGCTTCCAGCTCGACCAGCGGCACGTCGGGCAGCACTTCGGCGTAGAACTCGTGATAGGGTAGGCGAAAGCTACGACGGAACGATTCGCGGTCGAGCGCGGGGACGTCGTATTTGGCGAGAACTGCGTTAGTCGCCTCGATCACGGGGCCGAGGTCGTCCACCAGCGTGCCCGACCAGTCGAAAATGAGATTGCGAAACATGGAAGAAGAAGTGCGGAGCGCGGGGTGGGGAGTGCGGAGTTGGATTTACCCGAGCGTGAACTTGATGGATTTGATGCGATCTTCGCCGAGTTGGCTGCGAATGCTGGTGAAGAGCATCGGTTTCATCTGTTCGAGATGGAAGCGCATCGCCGGCTGGGTGACGCGCAGGACGAGGTGGCCGCCTTTGACGGAGATCGGCTCGCTGTGGCGGGAGATGAAGTCGCCGGCCAGCTCTTTCCACGAGGCGCGGACTTGGTTTTCGTTCAGGCCATCTTCGGCACCGGCGGCGCGGAGGATGGCGGCGACAAATTGGTTCGCTAGGTGGATGCCGGCGTTGAGGTCATCCACTTCATCGCCGCCGCGCCATTCCCGCAGGATTTCCTCGCGGATTCTGCTGGCGCGCGCGGGCTTTTTCATGCGCTTGGCCGCTTAGGCGTCGCCATCTTCGCCGATCGCCTCGACCGGGCAGCCTTCCATCGCTTCGCGGCAGAGGGCCAGGTCGTCGTCGTTGTCCGGTTGCTTGAAGACGTAGGAGTAGCCTTCGTCCTCGGCGCGGGTGAAGTTGTTCGGCGCCGTTTCGCGGCACAGGTCACAGTCGATGCACTGGCTGTCCACATAGAACTTGCCGGGCACGTTTTCCACATTTTTATCTTCGCGGTCAGCCATGGAGGGTCAAAGGATTAACAGCCACATGGATGCCGCCCATTGACCTGCAATGCAACTGGTTTTTTACGGAATTTCGGCTTTTGCATTCAGGCTGGCCAAGCGCGGCTTCACACTTTAAGGATCATTCAACCCGCGCGCCATGACACCTACGCCACCTTCACCCTCCGACGGGTCGATCATTCCTCCGCGACATCGCCCGAACTTAGCCGAATTCACCAAAAACTCGGTAGAGTCGGATCTTTGGGATCTGGAAGAGGAAGACGCGGGGAACGGGCCGCAAGCCGAAGCGCCCGAAGAAACTAAAGCTAACTACGTCCCCGCCCCCCGTGGGAAAGCGGAATATAAAGTACGCACGAGCGACGATGACGCCGAGCCAACCGAACCGGCCGAGTCGGTGCTGCCGGTGCTGCCGATGAGCAGTTTGATCAAAATCAGTGTCAACAGAACCCAGACCGCAAGCCAAGACCCCGAGCGACTGTTGCCACGGCCTAACCTGGATCTGGAAATTGATGATCTCGTGGACTGGGTCGATGCGCCCGCCGCCCCTGCGCCCGCCGTGGTCCGGCCGCTGCCTGCCGCTCCTGCCGCTCCTGCCGAAGTCGTGGTAGAAGAAGCCGCCGCGCCAGCAGTCCAGGAAGAAGCACCCCCAGTCGCCGCGCCGGAAGTGGCGGCACCCATTTCGCTGCGGCCGCAGCTCAACCTCAGCCCGGTCGAGCGCATCGGCCTCATCGCCTTGCTCGTGCTCTTGCTGATCGGCGGCGTGGTACTGGTCTTCAGCTCACTTGGTCGCCTGCCGACCGAGGCAAAGCGCGTGGAAGCCGACAGTTTTCCATTCAAAGGCCAGCTCGTCACGATCCTGTCCGCCGATAGCTTCTGGCGCGAGCCCTCGTCCGATGGACCAAATGCGGAGATCGTCCGCCGCGGCACGGCGCTGGTTCCGGTCCTCAGCCTCAAAATCAGCGGCGGCCCTGCCGCCGTCCGGATCATTTTCCGCGACAGCGACGGCAAAGTCGTCGGCGACGTGGTGACCCGCCCCGTCAAGGCGGGCAGCGTCCTAGACGTCGCCGCCACTGCAGGCTTCGACGAGGTGGGCATGCACGCCGCCTACCGCACCGGCCAAAGCAAACCCTGGACGGTCCAACTTTACGAAGCCGCCTCGGTCAGCTCGCCGAGCCAAGACTTCAAAAAGCTCTTCGAAATGAAGATTTCCACCGCCCGCCGCTGAAGCTACCCCCATCATGTCCAATCAAGAAGTCACTCCGCTCGTGCCCAAAGAAGGCTGGCACGTCATGCATTTGTTTTACCACGTCGACCATGCGCAATGGGCCCTCTACAGCGACGAGGATCAGCGCTATGCCAAAACCTGCCTGACCGAGCTGGTCCAGGAAATCCGCGCCACGCCTGACACGCACCTGCTGGTCTTCTCCGTGGCGACGCCCAAGGCGGATCTCGGCTTCATGCTGCTCACGCCGGACCTGCAGCTGGCCAATCAGTTTGAAAAGCAGCTCAGCCTCTCCCTCGGCCCGGAGATTCTCAGCCCGGCCTATTCCTACCTCTCGCAAACGGAAGGTTCGGAATACACCACCACCCGCGAACAATACGCCGCGGACACCCTCGTCGCCGAAGAAGGCCTCGCCGAAGGCACGCCCGAGTTCGAGGCGGGTCTGAAAGCCTTTGACGAGCGGATGGCGCACTACCTGAAGCACCGCCTCTATCCCGTACTGCCCGATTGGCCGGTGATCTGTTTCTACCCCATGTCCAAGCGCCGCAACGGTGCCGACAACTGGTACTCGCTCGATTTCGAAACCCGCCGCAAGCTCATGGCGGGCCACGCCAAAGTCGGCCGCACCTACTCCGGGCGGATTCTCCAGCTCATCACCGGCTCGACCGGCCTCGACGAGTACGAATGGGGCGTCACCTTGCTGGCCAAGGACACCTCCGACATCAAATCGATCGTCTATGAGATGCGTTTCGACGAAGTCACTGCCCGCTACGGCGAGTTCGGCGACTTCTACATCTGCATGCAGCTGCCGCTAGACGTCTTGTTCCGCCGGATTTGTCTCTAAAAGACATCGGATAAGCCCGCAAGTGCATCGGCACAGTCTGCCGATGAATCGGCAAGGTTAGAAGATCGACCGGCAAAGTGTGCCGATGCATCCGCAAGATGAGAAGATCAATCGGCAAAGTGTGCCGATCCATCGGCAAAGCAAGAAGATCGATCAGCAATGTGTGCCGATGCATCGGCAAGGTAAGAAGATGGATCGGCAAAGCCTGCCGATGCATCGGCAAGCTTATTCAGCCGCTTAGAGGAGTCTTCCAACGCGTTTGAGAAGCCTTCCGCGCGGCACGAGAACACAAAAAACGCCCGGCTCCACGAGGGAGACGGGCGTTTGAATGAAAGAACGTCGCAACGCTTATTCGCCGAGGCCGAAGCGGACGAAGCGAGTGACGGTGAGAGTATCGCCGAGCTCCTTGCCCTTGGCTTCGAGCAAGGCGGAAACCTTGATGTCGGAGTCTTTCACGAAACCTTGCTCCAGGAAGCAGCTTTCAGCGAAGAACTTGCCGATCTGACCCTTGAGGATGTTCTCGATGATGTTCGCTGGCTTGCCTTCGGCGATGAGGCGGGTGCGGAAGATGTCCAGTTCGTTGTCGACCACCGATTGCGGAATGTCGTCGCGGGAAAGGCCTTTAGGCGCGCAAGCGGCGATGTGGAGGGTGAGGTCCTTGATCAGCTCCTTGAAGCTGTCCGTACCTGCGGTTGCTGGCTGGGTGGTGCCGACTTCGATGAGGACGCCAACTTTGCCACCGAGGTGGATGTAGGAAGCAACCACGCCGCCTGGAGCCGCGTCGAAGCGGACGTACTTGCGGAATTGCAGGTTTTCACCCACTTCGGGTGCGTCCACGTTCACCGCAATGCCGTGCTGGCGCAGCAATTGCGCCGGGCCAATGCCCGAGAGCTGCAAGAGTTGCGGCGACTGCAAGGCGCCGGCCGCCAAAATCACTTCGCCGTCAGCGCGCGCGGACTGCCGCGTTCCGCCCTGGATCCATTCCACGCCCACGGCGCGGCCTTTGTCTTGCAAGACCTGGCTGACGTGGGCGCCCGTGACCACCGTCAGATTGGCGCGTTGGCGTGCCGGGGTCAGAAAAGCGGTGGCCGCGTCGCAGCGCCAGTGGCCGCGCAGGGTGAGCTGGTAGCGCCCCATGCCGTCGGTCTGGGCGCCATTGAAGTCGGGCGTGCGCGGGTGGCCGGCTTGGGCGGCGGCGTCCAGCCAGGCTTCGCAATAGGGGTGGTCGTTGCGCAGGTCAGACACGCCTAACTCGCCAGCGCCGCCATGAAACTCGTTAGCGCCGCCGTCATAGCGCTCAGAGCGCTTGAAGTAGGGAAGCACCTCGCGGTAGCTCCACCCGGTCGCGCCCAGCGCCGCCCAGTCGTCATAGTCGGCGCGCTGGCCACGGATGTAGAGCAAGCCGTTGATGGCGCTGGAGCCGCCCAGCACCTTGCCGCGCGGCCAGACCATGGCGCGCTGGCCGGTCTCCGCCTGTGGCTCCACCCCAAACTGCCAGGAAAAGCGCGTGTCGTTGATGGTGCGGAAGTAGCCCACCGGCAAGCGCAACCAAAACCCCTGCGACGGCCCCCCG
>CAJXYV010000042.1 GCA_913063525.1 uncultured Verrucomicrobiota bacterium | reverse complement strand
TTTCCTCAAAAAATTTCCCAACAACCCGCAAATGTTGTTGGAAATCAAGGGCTAATTCACCCGTCAGGGATTGCCATTCGCAGAAGGAATCTCGCGAATGAGCTCATTGAGAACGAAAAGAAGCTTCACCCGCTGGCTGCCGAAGGCGACTGGCTGTGCAGCGGCTGTGCAGCGGCGGTGCAGCACCTCATTCATCCGCGTCCATCCGTGCTTCGATTTTCTGTCCTATCACTCCAAACTGCGGCTTTGCGCCTTTGCGCGAGACCTCAGCCGCAACGGATGATGAAGATCCTCGCGCAAAGGGGTGAAGGCGCAAAGGAAGAGGGCATTCGGCCGTAAATCTTTGTTGATTAAAGGACTTTTGCGCTCGGCGGCAGAACTTATGCGCTCGATGGCAAGGCTTGTGCGGCCGACGGCAGGACTCGTGAGGTCGATGACAAAACGCGGGATCCCGTCTCGAAGATGCACCCTCGTCTCGTGGACGCTGGCGCCTGTCTCGAGGACGCTGGAGCCTGTCTCGAGGACGCGGGGACCTGTCTCGAGGACGCGGGGACCTGTCTCGAGGACGCGGGAGCCTGTCTCGAGGACGCGGGGGCCTGTCTCGAGGACGCGGGGGCCTGTCTCGAGGACGCGTGGGCCTGTCTCGAGGACGCGGGGGCCTGTCTCGAGGACGCGGGGCCACGCCCACGGCCAATTGCAAATTGCCGGAAATGTGCTTTATTAGCGGAATGCCCGAGGCACGCCAGTGATCGGCAAACCAATAAATATCGCCATGAAAACAATCCCCCTGTTCATCGGGTTGCTCGTCGCAACTCTAAGTCCGATACCCTCCGCAGGCGCCAAGACCAAGGCCGAGCCAGCCACCAGCACGGAGGCCGCCTACGACCAGGCGCTGCTATCCGCCGTCGCCAGCTTGGCGGACGCGTATTTGTTGCAAACCCGGCACACGCTCGAAGTTTTGGCCCAAACTGCGGAGGCGCAGACGGGCAAGTGGGAACGCATGGAACGGCTGGTGAAGGCCTCCGTGCCGCCGACGCTGCCGGAAGTGCTGTGGTTCGTGCAGCCTGACGGGACGTATTACACGTCGGCCGAGGGATTGACCGACCAAAAGCTGAGTGACCGCACCTACTTTCCGGGACTAATCGCCGGCGAAACGGTGTGCGGCGATTTGGTAGTGAGTAAATCCACGGGAAAAAAATCGGTCATCATTGCGGTGCCCGTGAAAAATGGGGAGCGAGTGATCGGCGGGCTGGGCGCGTCAATTTTCGTGGATGACCTGAGTCAACTGCTCAAGGATCGATTGAAATTGCCGGCCGGTTCCTTGTTCTACGCGCTGACCCCGGATGGGGTGACCGCGTTTCATATCGATCCGAAGCTGGATTTTGTGGATCCGCGGCAAATGCAGAGCCCCACCTTGGGCGACGCGGTGGGGACGATGCTGGGCCGGACCTCAGGCGAAGTCAGCTACGAGTTCAACGGCTTGCCGAGGCGGGTGTACTTCAAAACATCCACGCTGACCGGCTGGCGGGTGGTATATGGCCGCGTGCTGCCGAAAGCGCGGGAGTAAGGAAAGGGTCGGGCTGACCGAAGAGATTACCCCCCTTCGGTCACACCCAGTTGGGCACTTCCAGGCGGAACTCGGGGATGCGGGCAAAGATCCACTCGTCGGCAGCCGTTTCGCCGAAAAACGCCCCGGAGACCCGCGAGCTCTTGGCCACCACGTGATAGCTGTTGTAGGAGAAGTGTCCGCCCGGTTCGATCACCGGCGTCTGGCCGACCACGCCGTCGCCTTCGACCACGGTGATTTCGCCCTGGTCCTCCTGCACCACCCACTTGCGGCCGCGGATCGTCACGGGCACGGGCGAGTCGTTGTGGATCGAGATGAAATAGACAAACGGATGCGGCTTTTCAGGCGGCGCGTCGAGGCTCGGCATATACACCACATCGTCAACATTCACCCGAAGCCCCTCAAATTCGCGAATCACCCCTGCCATTGAGACGATCATCCGCTCCCTAGCTGGCTCTGCCAAGTCCCAATGAATGGGGCGGATTCCAAATCCAAGGCGGAGCGCTGTTTTTGGGTGGCTTTAGGCCGCCACCTGTGCTTTATTGTCAAATCCCCCGATCGAACCTTTTCCACCGTTTCAAAACAATGAACCCCACCCGCCATGAAACTGCCAGCCCCCCCCGCGCCCAGGCGCAAGTCCTCGGCCGGGCACCCCCCACCACCTGCCGCCTCCGGTGAATGTTTTCGTCCGCTCAGGCCGTCCCCGTGTTTTTCAAAAATCGCAAGCACCTGCCTTGCCGCGTTGATGCTGTCTTGCGGCGGCGGCATTCCCACCACCGTCCGCTGGACCTCGCGCCACAACGAGTCGACCCTGTCCCAGGAGCTATTTCAACGGGTCAACTCGTACCGGAGCAGCCGCGGTGTCTCATCAATGCAGCGGAATGCCGGGCTGGACCTCTTGGCCCGCCAGCACTGCGAATATCTCCGCCAGCACCGCGGCACCTTCAGCCTGTATGGGAAAAACGTCAGCCACATGGGCATTGAGACGCGCGCGCGCCTTGCCTCGCTCCGCTACCATATCGACACCTACGGCGAAAACGTCGCCTTCACCATGAGCCTCCCGACCGAGACCCAAACCGTCACGGCACTGGTCAGGCTCTGGCAAAACTCCGAAAACCACCAGTACGCCATGGTCCAAAAAGCTTGGACCGATACCGGTGTCGGCACCGTGGTTGACCGCGATGGGGCGGTCTTCGCCACCCAGATTTTCGGCATCGTTAACGACTCGTTTCTGGTTAAGCTGAAAAGAGAAGAACCTTGAAAAAGGGGTTGATGCAGCGTCAGCCGCGGTGGCGGGCATGGCGCGCCCTCGACTGGGGCTGACCGGAGATCAACCCTCCTCAGCTATCCCGGGTTAGCGAGTTGGGTGCGGTCGCCGGATTCTGACGGCACAAAAAAACGCCGCCCGGTACGAGACCGGACGGCGTTGATGATTCAAGTTTCGCAAACTTAGGCAGCAGTCGCAGCGTTTTTCGCGGCGAGAGCCTTCTTCGCTTGGGCAACGATGGCGGAGAACGCTGCGGCATCGGTGATCGCGAGATCCGAGAGGATCTTGCGGTCAGCTTCGATTCCGGCAGCCTTCAGGCCTTCGATGAAACGCGAGTAGGTCATGTCCTCGTTGCGGCAGGCAGCGTTGATACGCTGGGTCCACAAGCGGCGGAACTGGCCCTTGCGCTTTTTCCGATCTCGGTACTCGTAGGTCAGCGCCTTGCGGACGGCGTCCTTGGCGTAACGGAAGAGTTTCGAGCGGAAACCGCGGAAACCCTTGGCACGAAGCAGCGTCCGCTTGCGGCGGGCACGGCTGGCCGGTGAGTTAGTGGCACGTGGCATTTGGTATTAGTAGTTTGAACAGACCGTTGATTTCATTTCCTTCCCCAGTCTCGACTGTTCTTGTCTCCCTCGCGGGATCAGGCTGGGTAAAGGCCGTCCGATTCGCGGACGGGGCGTATTATTCGTTGATGCGATTCTAGTTACCGGGAGAAAGGAAGATTCTCTCTGACGTTTCGAAGGTCAGCATCGGAGACGAGAGCAGCTTGCCCAAGACGACGCTTGCGCTTGCTGTTCTTGCCTTGCAACAAGTGGCGAGCCCCTTGTTTCCGACGAAGAATTTTCCCAGTTCCAGTGACTTTGAAACGCTTGGCAACGGCTTTCCGTGTTTTTGCTTTTCCTCCGACTCTTGGCATGGGACGGGCAACCTAGGCATCCCCACCCCCTTGGCAAGCCAAAAGTGAAGGATTCTAACGAGAAACAAACGCAGCCCCGGTTGGCTATGGCGCGTAGGTCTTCTCGGCGCGGCTGTTGTTCGACGGCTTGGCGTCTTTGGCCCCACTGGAAAGGGCGACTTTCGATCCGTAAACCGTGCCCGCAGCCATGGCCTGCGAAATGGGAATGAAGAGTGTCTGCACCCCATTGGCAGGGAGCGAGGTGATGTTATAGCGGGTTGTAGCACCCGCATTAGAAAAGCTGAGGCTGGTGTTGACCAAGGTTTCGGTGCCGCGGTTTTGGACGAGAATTTCAAATTGCCCGTAGGGATAACCCGCACTGGGCGGCAGGATTCGCTGCGAGGCGACGGCGGCGTCGTAAATGCCGGGAGTATTGCCAATCAAGGCGCGGCCAAGGTCGGGCATGCCGACCCCCAGACCGGTGTCGGTGCCTGCCGCGCCGCCGTCGTTCGAGTAGTAGACCAAGCGATCGTACGCTTGTTGGGGTGATAGCCCGAGCTGGCTCATCAAGACAGCGACGCAAGCGGTGACAATGGGACTGCTGAACGAAGTACCCGTGACACTGACCGCCTGATCTTCGGTCCACGCCGCATTGATACCGTAGCCCGGAGCGGCCATGGCGACTTGGCTGCCGGTATTGGAGAAATCCAAGTGATTCCCCAAAGCATCGACCGCACCCACACCGATCACGCCGCTATTGGCAGCAGGATAGGCGACTTGATCGGTGCCGTAGTTGCCGACTGCGGCGAAGATCTGGGCCCCCGCCGCCCGCGCATACTCGATGGCGTTTTTTACCAACCAACTATCGCCCTGGCTGCCCATCGAGATGTTGATGAGTTGCGCGCCCGCATCGACGGCGGCAACAATGCCCTTGGCCAGCAGGAAGCTGTCGGACTGGCCGAGATCGTCGGCGATTCGAAACGAGAGAATATCCGCCCCTGGCGCGACGCCGGGGGTCAGCGGGTTTTGCCCAATGATCATCGAAGTCACCGCCGTGCCATGGCCGTCCTGCTTCGAGAGATCCAACGGCAGATCGACCAAGTTATTAGAAACGATGAGGCTCTTAAAGGCGGGACTGGCCACCACGCCGGTGTCGAGGATCGCGATTTTCACCCCGCTGCCCCATGTGGCGTTGTCCCCCATGATGCCCAGCCAATCAAGCAGCTTATCACGCAGCGCAACAGCTCCCTCCTGGACTTTGCCCTGTTGGGGCGAGCCGGGAACATCCACGGGGAATATCAGAGAAGCCTGCGCATCGCCATCGAGCAAGGAGGCTAGAGCCTCAGGATTGAGAAAACCGAGGCGCAGGGCACGGAGCGCATCCAGCCGCCCCAACACACTCACCTGGTCCCTTGCCCGCTTCAGGAAACGCTCCAAGGCTGCCAGATCTTTAAAAACAACCACCCGCTGGCCCCGCAGCGCGCCAGCCTTAGCCGCCTCATCGTCGCGGTGAAACGACGGTTCGCGATCTTCCCGGCGGAACCGCGGGGCAGCCTCGTCTTCGAAGACCATCTTCGTTGGCTCCGATTTGGATTTGCGACCTGCCTGTCGCGTCGTGGAATGGGACGCGGCAGTCCCTGCCAGCCAATATCCAAATATCGCGGCCAGCGCGAAACCCAGTAGCAGCAGCAGACGGCGACGAGACATGATCGTGAGTAAACACCGGAAAACGCTAGACGGCATCAAAAAAAATCAAGCAGTGTCATCACTCACCCCAACACTGTGGTGCGCAGAGAGCCTAAGCGTCTGGGGCCTGACAACAGCAGCGGCAAGTCCAGCACCGTTGATCGATGTGCTGAATCCTTCGCCGAATCATTTCTTAGTCTTTTCGGGCTCACGATAATCCGAAAAACCCTTGATCCGTGGGATCTTGCTGTTCGGCAGCATCATCACGAATACTACGTTCCGCCCGATTGGATTGTGCGGCCATTCGGTTGATACGATCAAGGCAGCCTTTTGATCCTTGCCTGGGTTGTAGCCGATTTTCACCGGATAAGATCCTGCCCCATCCTTTGGAGAATCCACCAGACTTTGCGAATTTGCCTTCAAGTTTAAAGTTCTGGAACCCAACTGGCCACCGACTTGGTAAGGAGTCAGGTTGAGCCACATCATTTGTCCTAAACGAAACCCATCGGGATTCGCGTTGACTACCTGGCATTTCAGGGGAGTCACGGGATTTTTTGGATCGCTGGATACCAATAGATAGAGGTCGGTAACCGCTTCGGGAACCGCCACCAGGGGGGCTCCTGCTGGAATCGGCTGCTGTTCCGTGGGAAGGGTCGGCGTCAACCTCAGCGTGATGTTTCCAGAAGGCAATTTATAGACACCCGATAAATTCAATGAGGGAAGTTCCACCGACTGAGTGCCGGCTCCATCGTTGAGAAAGATGGTCTTCGGGGCATTTTCAGGAGCCGCGAGAAAAAGAATGCGACAGGTGCGGCCCGCCTTAGGTGGCGCCTTGGGTGGAGCTTCCTGAGCAAAGGAGGTGCCGCAAATGATCAGTGAAAAGAGCAACGTGGAAAGATAACGCATTCGAATGGGATTAGATTTCAGATTTGTTTAACCAGCGGAAGGAAATAATTTCAAACCTACGGCCAAACAATTTATTGGCTTCACCAGTCGGGATGTCCGCGACATCGGCGGCGTCGGTGGAATCACAGTAATTGCGGGTCCGGCGAACAACCGCCTCACAATAGGCCGTCGCAATGATTTTACCATTCGCATCACGCGCGTCGCCGTAGCTGCGCACGAGGAACGTATCGTCACGCGCCGAAAGGACCGGAGCCAAGGGGCGCAGAATATCAGCCTGCCGCACCCAGCCCGGCATGCCGTAGGCCGATGATCCCTCAGCCGCTTCTGGGAACTTGTAGCCGGTACCTGAGCTGCCGCTATTCGTTCTCGGGGCGTCCACGCCACGGTTCACGGCACCTTCCATCTGAGTCAGCGCGGTCTGGATGGCTCCCGCCAAGGCGAGATCTTTGTCGTTGGATAACTGACGATTCACGAATTCAGAGAGCGAGAGGAACGGGCCACGCTTGCGAACCTGTTCGACGACCTTTTCCGCCAGCTCGCCGATCATTTGCTCGGTAAAAACGCGATACCCGGTGAATTGCGTGGCATTGGCACGCCCATCTCCGGCTTCTCCTTGGGAATCCGAATCGGCTCGCCGATCTCCAGCAACGCTGAATCTTGTCACAGGATGGTCGGTTTTCGAGCCAAGGGTCATGTTACCGTTTGCGGCGTAGTGCGGTACTTGTTGGCCGCGGGCATGCCCCAGCAGGGCCCGCCACGCCGCGACGGAAGTGGAATTCACGTTGAACATGCCCTCGACTTCCAGCCGGGAGGCGATTTTGCGCCATGAGTCCGCTGTATCAACGTGTTCACCAAACAGCTTGTTGGCAGCCCCTTCGGACTGCTGTACGGCAGCCAGATCCTCGCCGATCGGCTGATAGGCCGCATTCACCAAGGGCGTCTTGCCCGTTACAAAATCCGTGTAAGTGGTTTTGAGCTCACCTCCCTTGCCAAACTGATCTACCTGCCCTTGGGTGAGCGAGGAAACAAACCAATCGTCGAACAGAACATGATTGGCACAATATGAATCATCATGCTGGAGGTTGGTCGCAGATGTGTTACCTAGATCCACTGCGTTTGGAGCGATCAAAGGGGTAGCATCGGAATTTCCAATGACGTTATAAGCAAAAGGCGGTGCCGGATTACCAAAGCGCATGTCCCAGCCTTGCAACTCGGCAAGTGACGCCAGCGGCTTGAGCGGAAGGTCTGCTGCGATGAAGCGCGTCAGGCCAGTGCCAGCCGTAAGACCGGTCAACAGATATCCCTTGTCACCACTTGAATTGGGAACCACATCGTCTGTCGCGGAATGGACAATCAAATTGAAATCGTAAGCCGCATTCACACGCTGACCGCTGGACGGATTGAGGGTCAGATCCGAATAAGTCGCGATCGGACTGGTCTGCGCAAAACCTTTTGCCAACTTGTTCGTACGATGCGAGTCTCCTGGCTCGTTAAGATTATCAATCGCTCTCAAACCAAAGGTCAACGACATGAAGGGATAGCCATTGGCTGTAATATTCGATATGTTAATGTCAGGAAGTGCGATTTCATCATCGCTTGCGGCATTGGTCGGTGCAAGCATCTGGTAGATCATTTCGTTTTCATCTGAGCCATCGAGTCGCGCTTGTGACGACGTGACGATTGAATCATCCTCACGCACCACGAGCTTGAGACCCAATTTACCTGCAAGAGCACCCGTATTGATGGCATTGTTCAGCTTCGCCTTGGTTCGAATCGTCAGGGCAACGTTGTCCGCTGGTTCGGTCTTGCTACGCGGGGAATAAATTTGAGTTCCACCTGGATCACTAATTTGGATAAAGTGGCCATTGATCGGAGTAAAACCTACACCCGCTTCAAGCGTCCGACTAATCAAATCACCACCTTTATCACTGATACTATAAACTTTGGTTCCTCCTGGAGTTATGCTTCCAACCGAATTGACGTAAAACTGTAACTGTGTCCCGCCCGGCTGTACCCCCGGATAAATTCCGTTACCCGTAACGCCTTTATAAGAACCACTTTTCACCACCACGCCATCCTTATACTCGACCTCATAATTCAATCCCACTGGCATCGTGGAATCTTTGGAAACCGTGAATACAAGCTTACCTACATCCAATGTTACATTGTATGGATTCCAAAGGGTCACCACCGGATTCAACTTAACAGTTACGCGACGCAAATTACCAATATTAGCACCAGTCGTCATTTCATAGGAATAAACCCACTGGATCCGAGCGACGATTGGCATTGGTTTCACCGTATGGAGATACTTGAAAGTGTCGCCCAGCGCAGTGAAAGGAGTCGATTTCATGCTGAAGGAGTTCGTGTTCCCAAACTTCCGGTACATCAGCGCATAATCTGCAAGATTCGCCCAGCTGGCGACGGCTCCTGATTGTTCGTAAGGCCTTAAACCGCTGCTTCGATATCCTGACCAGGGATACAACATCGATCCGGCAGCCAAAGGCTGGGATGATGTCGCCTTCCCTTGCGAGCTATCCTGCTCGGTTGTTAGGCGGAATAGAGGTAGATCAGTAGTAGGCAGTTGATCGTATTTTTCGGTAAAAAGGGAAAGATCCTTCCTCCAGCCGCCGGTGGCGGTGTTGGTGAGCAGGCCCGAGGACACGGTGCTGAGATCGAAGAAATGCTCTTGGGAAGCTTTCAGGGAGCCGCTTTGGTCGATCATGTCGGTTTGCTTGAGGGTAATGGCCTTGGCGGCGGGTGCGGGATCGGTCTGCAAGGACTCCATGCCGAGAGGCTTGGGATCGGCCGATGAGTCGCTTTTCATCTTGTTTGCCCAATCGGCGGCACTCCTTGCTGGGCGGGCAGCATCCTCTTGAGGCAGGCGGGCTTTTTGGTTTTCGCCGCCGACCCACCAGGCGTAGGCGCCCTTCTTGTTGTTGACGAAGACGGGATCGAGGTGGACTTGGAGTTTTGCCTGATCGCGGCCCAAGGTATTGTCCCCGATCATCGCGATCCGGGAGGCGGACGCGTCGGTGGGCGGCAGATTCTCGCTACTCATCAGGCCAGTGGGATCACCGGAAACCAGCCAGCCGAGAAAGCGTTCGCTCTTTTTGGATTGATAGTTGCCCGGGGAGATGGGGCGCCCAGCTGCGGAGCCCGACGTTTCGTGATCCGTCCCTTCCCAGCTTTTCCAAGCCCCCAGCAGCGGAGCATTATCCTTATCAAGAATATCGGCGCGGGCGGTGACCCGGGTGTCGAGTCCCGCGTTTTTCTGGAGCTCGCCGATGGCCAGCATCAGCGCCATTTGCGCATTGGCCCGGGCGGCCGCCACGGCGGTGGTCTGGCCCGTCGAACGCAGCGAAATGCTGGACAACGACAAAAGGCCCACGGCAATGACCGTCAGGAGTATCATCAACGAGAGCGTAACAATGAGCGCAAAGCCCTTGGGACGTCTTTTGGAAGAGTTGGATATCACGTTTTTCAAAATCACCGAGTCGTTTTTTGCTTTTTGAATGAGCAGTCGCAGTCAACTTCGAGGCCAAACTACACCGATTGTAATTACCAGACCAGCTACCCGAATGAAGTATTGTGGAAACCGTGCTGTTGCCGCTTGATGCTAGAAACCCAAGACTGGGTCGGATATTTTCATCGCAAACGAGGCGAATCCAAGGCATCCCTTGTGCCGTGAACTCAGATTTGCAATCATCCGTGACTTTTGACACAGCAATTTCAAAAAGCAACGCGGCGGGGCGGTGGCATTTGATTACTCTGGGCTTGATTTTGGCCCTGCTGGGCGGGGTTTTCGTGGGGTTGATGGCCCGCAGTTTTCTGCGGGCCCGCGAGATGCGGACATGGCCAGAGGTCGCCTGCGTGGTGCTCACCTCGGAGGTGGAGGAGCGGAAAATCGATGAAAACTCTGCGGCCGAATTCCGCCAGGACTTGAGCTTCGGTTACGAGTGGCGGGGAGTCGCCTACACGGGCGACCACCTGACCTTGCGCGGCAGTCCGTGGTCGTCGAGCCGCGCCACGGTGGATGAACGGGTGGCGATGTACCCCGTAGGCAAGCAAACGACCTGCCGGGTCGATCCTCGCCAGCCGAATTTCGCGCTGTTGAAGCCGGACTCGCTGGCTCCCGGCTACTCGATTTGGTTTCCGGCTTTGTTCGTGGTTGGCGGGCTGGGGATCGCTTTCCGAGCGGCCGTTTTTGGCTTGCATCGTTAAAATTACAGGTATGGAAGGTTTTTATTGATTCCTTAGGATTTCATGATTTAAGCTCGCAGCCCGGTGTTACGCGGCTTGGCACAATGCCAGGCACGGGGAACTTCCGGCAATTTTTTCACCCTACGAAGCGATGAATCCAGACCGAGCAACTCTAAACTTTCTCAACAGCTTCCCCGAAGATGCCAGAAAACGGGGGGAAATGCTGCAGAAAGACGGTGCCGTGACTCAAATTTTCGGCAACCACCTGTTCATTCAGGGACGGGTCGAGGACGAGTCGGGCACCTTCCGCACCAGCCTCCGCCTGCAAGGCAACCGCTGGTTCGGCTCGTGCACCGCCGAAGATGAACTGGTCGCCGGCGCGTGCCAGTACGCGACCATGATGGAGCGCATGCACCGCGGCGAAGACCTGCCGGAATCGCCCAACGAATTCGACGACACGCCGGTCCTCGACATCATCGAAGAAAAACTCGGCCGCGAGCTCGACGACAAGGAGGCGGATTTCGTTACCAAAATCGAAAAACGCTATCGCCGCTACGTGATCGAAGGCGAGCTGCACGACCACGACATGGTCCGCATCACCCCGCGCTGGGAAATCACCACTTACGAGCCGCTGGAACTCTGGCCGATGCCACCGGGCGACATCCTCGAGTTCTGGAACTACATCGCCTACGCCTTCTTCAAGAAGAAGCTCCCCTACCCCGAGTTCATGAGCGTGATCACCGATCTGGGTCACGTGCAGAAGAAGATGGCGGACTGGGAACAAGAGCGCGAAGTCGCGTCCTGGTACGAGCGCATCGAACAAGTCAACGAGCGCCCGCCGCAAGACGCGCCGCTCAATGTTGCCTTCCGCCTCGTCGCGACGATCAACGAAGCCCGCATCGAAGTGAAGGAAGAAAAGGCCAACGTGTGGGTCCAACTTCGCGAAAAGAACGAGATCGAAAACTACGTCAATCTCCACCACGAAGCCGCGCTGCTGATGGACGCATCCAGCCAGACGCTATGGGAACACTACCTCGCGTTCTTCCGCAAGTACGGCGACACCACGCTCGACTTCGACCAAGAAGAGTCCTGCCGCTTCATGAACCGCGTCTTCCGCCAGCCGGCGCTGCAAGGCTACATCGTCAACCTCGACGAGCGCGAGTTCAAGGTCTCGGAAGAGCGCCTGTCGTGGGTCTGCGAAGACAATCCCTACGATTCCAAAGCCTTCGCGCTTCAGCTCGTCACCGCCGCCGGTGAAAACGTTTCTCACTCCGTGCGCCTGCTGCCCGGCCGCAAGGAGTACTATCAGTCCGACGAAACCGTCTTCCCTGGCCCACCGCGCTGGCTGGAGGAAACGGAAGTCATGCCGCGCTACACCATCCCGTCGCGCGTCATCGACTCGCTCGAAGGCGTTGAATTCCTTCGCAAGATCGGCGCGGCGCTGCCCGAGTCGCTCAAGAAGCGCGTCGTCGATCTGGAGCTGAAGCCGAAGTTCGAGATGAAACTCATCGCCGGCCTCACCGCCGCCGAAACCGAGCACTTGGTCATCGACGTCACCGCGATCGAAACCAAGGGCCGCCGCACCGAACGCCTCACCAAAGAAGGCTGGGAGCTCGCCGAACAACAGCCCGTCAAAGGCAAGCAGCTGCTGCGCTTCGCCCGCGAAGACCTCTACCCCGTCCCCTCCATTCTGGACGAAATGGGTCTCAGCTACGACGAAAAGCTGCTTTCTTTCAAATCCCGCATCACCAAGCAATTCCCCGAAAAATTCTCGGAATGGATCAAGGCGATGCCCGAGAATATCGAGCTCGACATCGACCTGCGCCTCAAGTCGATCCTCGCCGACCCCGTCACCGCGGCCGTTCGCTTCGAAGTCGTCGGCCAAGACATCGACTGGTTCGACCTCCGCATCGTCATCGACGTGCAAGGCGCGAATCTCTCGAAAGCGCAGATCCGCCAGCTGGTCGCAGCGCGCGGCGGTTACGTCCGGATGGACGATGGCACGTGGATGCGCCTCGAAATCAAACTCGACGCCGACCAGCGCGAAGCCGTCACCCGTCTCGGGCTCGACCCCTTCGACTTATCCGGCGAAACGCACCGGATGCACGCCCTCCAGCTGGCCGATCCCAAGGCCGCCGAGGTCTTCGATCCGAAAGCGTGGGAGCGCATCAAGAACCGTGCGGGCGATATCCAGCTGGAAGTCAACCCCGAGGTCCCCGCATCGCTCAATGCCACCCTTCGTCCCTATCAGGTCGATGGCTTCCGCTTCCTCGCCTATCTTTCCGTCAACAACTTCGGCGGCATTCTGGCCGACGACATGGGTCTCGGAAAAACCATCCAGTCGCTCACCTACCTGCTCTGGCTGTTTGAAGAACACGCCAAAACGGGCGGCATGAAAAAGCCTGCACTCGTCGTCTGCCCGAAATCCGTGCTCGACGTCTGGTACAGCGAGGCCGGCAAGTTCGCCCCGAACCTGAAGGTCAAAATCCTCAAGAACCGCGACGACATCAACGTCGACTTCATCCAGAACCACATCGACATTCTGGTGCTCAACTACGCTCAGCTCCGCGTCTGCGGCGAAGAGCTCAACGGCATCAAGTGGCTCACCACCATCCTCGACGAAGGCCAGCAGATCAAGAACCCCGACTCCAAGGCCGCCAAGTGCGCCCGCGAGCTCGACTCCCAAAACCGCTTGGTCCTCACCGGTACGCCAATCGAAAACCGCTTGCTCGACATGTGGTCGCTCATGGCCTTCGCCATGCCGGGTGTGCTCGGTTCCCGCGCCTACTTCAAAAAGCGCTTCGACAAACGCAAGGATCCGCTCAGCCAGAACCGCCTCGCCTCGCGCCTGCGCCCCTTCCTCATCCGCCGCACCAAGCTGCAGGTCGCCCAAGACTTGCCGCCGCGGACCGAAGAAGAAGTTTACTCGAAGATGGAAGGCATCCAGCTCGAACTCTACAAAAACGAGCTCAAGCGCATCCAGAAAGCCTTGCTCGGCCTCGATTCCGACGAAGCGGTGAAGAAAAACTCCTTCGCCATTCTCCAAGGCCTCATGCGCCTGCGTCAGATCTGCTGCCACCCCGGCCTCATCGATCCGAAGTACCTCAAGGAAGAATCCGCGAAGATGGAATCGCTGTTCTACCTGCTCGATCAGCTGCACGAAGAAGGCCACAAGGTGCTCGTCTTCTCGCAGTTCGTCTCGATGCTCGACCTCATCAAGGCCCGTCTCGAACTGGAAAACCGCCCGTACAACTACCTCACCGGCCAGACCAAGGACCGCAAAGGCGAAATCGAGCGCTTCCAGACGACCAAAGACCCATCCGTCTTCATGCTGTCGCTCAAAGCAGGTGGTGCCGGCCTCAACCTCACCTCAGCCTCCTACGTCATCCTGTATGACCCATGGTGGAACCCCGCTGTGGAAAACCAGGCCATCGACCGTACCCACCGGATCGGTCAGAAAAACAAGGTTATCGCCTACCGTTTGCTCACCCGCGACACGGTCGAAGAAAAGATCCGCATCCTTCAGCACCAAAAGACCCAGCTCGTCACCAACGTGCTCGGCGACGAAGGATTCGCCTCCAACCTCGGCATCGACGATCTCCAGTTCATCCTCACCCACACCATCGAGGACGACGACGAAATGAAATGATCTCGCGGAGCTGACTTCCGTCAGGTTTTTCCAACAAGCCGGTTTCCCCACCCGAGGGAAACCGGCTTGTTTGCGTGAAAGATCCTCGACCCAACGGATCTCGACCACCTCTTGCCGTTTAGAAGCCAAAAATGAGGGCTGTCGGTTCCGTTCAAAATCCGCTGCGCAGATTTTGACGTAGTCTCGCCATCCTTTGATTTGAGTCACCTTCTCCGCCTTTAAGGATTGACCTGTTTGAACCAATTCCTAATCTAGGGCATTAGATATCAAAGGTCATGAACAAATTTTTTACTTTCACATGGATGCTAATCCCCACGCTTATCGGCGTTTTCCCATTACAGCAGGCCGCAGCCAGCATCGCCTACGGCAGCATCAATAATTTCGACACGGTCAACGACACGGGAGTCGAGTGCCACGGCTTTGAAATTGAAATCGAGGACTGCCACAGCACCAACATCACCTACACCTACGACTATAACCACTACGGGACGTCGCAAATCACCGAGGATAATTCGGTAGCGGGCCACCCGAAGTGCATCGTCCGCTGGGAAAGTAAAAAGAACGCCGACGGGACATGGGCCGCCTACACGGCGATCCCCAGCGGGCCGATTGCACCGACCAATGGTCACCTGTTCACCAATCCGGCAGTCAATTTCGGCGGCGAACACTTCGGGGTCGGCTACAATGCCGCGGTGACCACGGTGAGATACCATTGGCTGATCGACAATGGCAGCGGCACCCTCGTGGTAGGTGGAGCAGTCCAAGTTTCCACACCCACCTTCACGTATTATCCGGCGGTAGTCAATGTAGCTCCTCCCCAAGTGCAGGCGGTGATCGCCCCACCACCGCCACCAGCGCCCGAGCCCTTGGAGTTTGGCAAGCCAGTGTGGATGAAGGAAATCCGCACCTCCAGTCACAACAACCGCGAGGTGAAATTGCGCGATCTCGTTTCGGATGATCCGGCAGATCCCAACGATAAAAACTGGCGCAATGGCGAACCCGATGAGGTCGAGACCGAGTGGCAGCTCCTTCAGAAAGATTATAACAAAGGCGATGGCGGGGCCAACAATCTGGTGCCGGCAGCTGCGGAAAACTTGCCCGGCGGCGACGAGGTGGTCACCCGGCGGTACGAGTTTTATAAATACACCGGCCCGCTGGACACGGAGACGGGTGAGGCCATGGCGGGCTCGGTCGCAGCCGATGGAGTGCATGGCACAGGCAGCAAAACGATCAATGGAGTGCTGATCGATCTATCGACAAAATCGGTGGTGGGCGAATACACAGGATCGCAGATGGCCGCCGTGGATGTGGATGCACCCGTCGGGTTAATTGATCATGTGAGCGAGGGCGAGGTAAACCGGCCATACGCAGCGCGCACTCTCGTGATCGAAGGCTCATTGCCTGCTACTGCGGTTTGCGTGGGAGATCTGCCACCCGGCATGGCATTTGATGAAATGACGGGGGTACTTTCGGGCACTCCTACCGCAAGTGGTCAATTCAATTTCAATGTCACCGCCACGGATGTAATCAACCCGGACGTTTCAAAAAACTACACCTTAACGGTCGCTGCCGCGGGTGTCGCGCTGGCTCCGGCCAGCCTTCTGGATACGACTTCCTCGCCCGTCAACAGCGGCACGACCACGGGCGATGGATCGTTTGTCCCCGGCTCGCAAGTGACGGTGGCTGCTCAGCCGTATGCGGGTTACCATTTTGTCAATTGGACGGACAACGGCGCGGTCGTGAGGCAAACGACGAGTTACACCTTCACGATCGACGTGAATCATTCACTCGTCGCGAATTTCGCGGCGGATGTGGCCCAGTGGAATATCGCGAGCAGCTCATCGTCCTTGCTGGGCGGAATTGTCAATGGTGGTGGGACGGTCGATGATGGCAGCAGTGTCACGCTCGTTGCCACGCCCAACCTCGGGTATGCATTCGTGAATTGGACCGAGGCGGGAATCGCGGTCAGTGCTGCGGCGAGTTACACTTTCACGGCCACGGCCGACCGGACCTTGGTGGCAAATTTTGCAGTGGTGCCGACTTATTCGGTGACGACCAGTGCGAACCCATCCGCAGGAGGTGTCACGTTAGGCAATGCCACCTACAGCCGTGGCAACAGCGCCACGGTCACCGCTACTGCTAACGCAGGATACGTTTTTCACAAGTGGACGGATGGAGGATCCACGAATATTCTGTCGCAGAGTTACACATTCGCGGTGACCGCCAACAGAAACCTGGTGGCCAACTTTGTACTCGCGGGCGTGGTGAAAACCATCGCAACCAGCGCATCACCCACGGCAGGAGGCAGCACCAGCGGCGGCGGCAACTGCATTGCAGGCGAAATCGCAACCGTCGTTGCCACGGCGAATCCCAATTACAAGTTCTCCAAATGGCAGGAAGGTAGCACCACCGTGAGCACTTCTGCCGCTTACACATTTACCGTCGCCGCGAACCGGACATTGGTTGCCAAATTCATCGAGGCATTTGTCATCACGGCTGCCGCTTCTCCAAGTGTCGGCGGCAGCACGGAAATGGACAGCCTCACCTACAAAACCGGCGAAAAAGCAACAGCCAAAGCGTTTTCATCCAGCGGCTATCACTTTGTCAGCTGGACGGAAAATGGAACGGTCGTCAGCACCAGCGCGAGCTATGACTTTAATGTGACTGAAAATCGCAGCATCTCTGCCAATTTCGCGTCGGACAATGGCGTCACCGTCATCACACATTCGGCACCTGCGTTTAATGGCAACACATTCGGCGATGGTGGTTATAACATCGGCGATGCGGTCACCGTATCTGCCAATCCTGAGCCGGGTTTTGCTTTCGCCAATTGGACGGTCGACGGAACCATTGTTAGCGACAGTGCGGATTACACATTCACCGCGACAGCAAGTTCGGTGATTGTTGCGAATTTTGTGCCAGCGATCGCCATCACGTGCAGCACATCACCTGCGATTGGTGGCGTGGTTTACGGCGCGGGTGATTTCGTCAGCGGTGCAAATGTCACTCTCGAGGCAGCCGCAGAGCCCGGATTCATCTTCAGAAACTGGACAGAAGCCGGCACGGGGGTGAGCGATTCCGCCATTTACTCGTTTAATGTCACCGCGCCGCGCAGCTTGGTGGCTAACTTTTCACCCGCCTACACGATCACGGCTTCCGCATCTCCGCTGGCAGGCGGCAATGTATTGGGGATGGGAACGGTCAAACAAGGCAGCAGCATCACCCTGGTTGCCACGGCGGTCAGCGACTACACGTTTGTCAATTGGACCGACGCCAATGGCAATGAGATGAGCAACAGTCCGAGCTACACGTTCACTCCGACCAGCGACGCCGATTTATATGCCAACTTTTCTGCTGGCATCGCTGGCGTCCATTTTGATTTTGACAGTGCCGATCCCCTGTTGGCCTTGCACACGGCGGCACCCTTTTCACAGAAAGTCGCAGGTCTAACGGCTACTTTCAGCTCGCCCAATGATGCGCCACCCACCGTCGAAAGCCTCTCAAGCCTAGGCTACACGCAGGAAAAGATCTCGGGTCAATTTCTCGCTCCTTCCGACACGGCAGGCACGGTCATCGATGTGAACTTCAGTTCTCCTGTCTCAGGCGTCAGGCTGAACTTTGCCACCATTGAAAATCTCGCGGTCGCCATCGGATCGAATCTCACGTTGACCGCCATCGACCACAGCAGTGGATCTCCCGTGGTTGTTGGCAGCGCGCTGGCGCACGGGGTGACGGCGTTGGGCGATACGTTTCCATCGGGCACACTCGCGTTCAATTCGGGTGCTACATTCGACTCAATTCGGATCGAACTCACGTCTTTCCCCAATGGTGCCCAGCAGTTCTTGATCGACAATCTGGTCGTCAGTCCCGCAGGTAGCAACGTAGGCGGTGGTACCATGTTACTCGCCAATCCAAACTGGAATATCACTCTGAGCGATTATGGGTACTCGGATTATTTGCTCGATCAAACGCCGGGATTTGAAGGGCGCGAATACCTCAGTGGCGAGTGGGGATCGGCGATCGCCTATACCAAAGACGGCGTCGATGTGGCACCGACCTGGCTCGACCCACAGTTCCTTTATCCCGATTGGTCGTCGAACTCTAACTTCCAAGTGGTTCAAGGCATCCACTTGGTGGGGACCAACGTGGATGGATTGCCCATCTCTGAGTCGGTCATTACCAATAGTGATCTAGAAATCACCCTGCGCTTTGAAATGGTCGACACCGTCGTCGGCACACCGATGGGGATCACCCCTGCCAGCTCGGGCGGCACCCCCAAGTCGATCGCCAGCAACCGCTATGTCCTCAATCAGAGTTTCAAAGTGCGCAACATCAGCGGCGCTTCGATCGCCAATGTTCAGCTATTCCAGCTTCTTCACGGGTTCATTTCACAGCGCGGCGTTTACGACAACCGCACCTACACCGGCAAGCTCAGCCAGTATCACTATGACGCGACGCTGACGGGGGTCGATGCGGGTTCGGCGGGTGCTAAAAGCTCCACGATTGGCCTGGAAGACACCATCGCATTTCATTCAAAGGTAGCCCCTACTGCCTTTGAAATCGGCAACTATGGAATCGAAGGCAATGGCATCGACGATCACGTGATCGGCAAACCCTCCGATGGCGTCCATCTTTCGATCGAAGACAACTGGCAAAACGCCCCCTACAACACCCGCCAAGGGCGCGACAGTTTTGCGCCCGCCCAACGCTGGGTCGCAGGCGGTCAGCGCTGGTCGCTGGGCAATCTCAGCGCGGGTCAGCAGTCGAATTTCGACTTGGTGCTGAGTTTGCTAACCGGCACCAAAGTCACAGTCGACGGCGGCGGCTCTCGCTCAAGTGGCAGTTGCAATGGCGGCTCGACCCATGCGGGTGGTGTTGACTTCGAGTTCGATGAAGCGACCAGTGAAGGAACGTTTTTCGGCCAATTCAGCGAGGCGGATGATACGGAAATGGACGAGCGCGAAAACGAGGGCCAGTTCGCCCTCCCGAGTTATCCAAAAGTCAACGGCGGCAGCCGCACCCAGCTGTGGAATCTTGCTTACAGTGGCAGCCATAACGGGCTCATTCATCTCACCTTCGCCTATCAGCCATCGCTACTGCCCGCAAATTTCAACGAAACGAAACTCGCGATCTATCACTACAACGGCAGCATCTGGGAAAAACTTCCCGGCACGGTCGATACGGTGAATAAAAAAATCTCGGTGACGACCACCAGCCTATCGCCATTTGCGTTAGGCGCCAATGCACTCGATGACCAACAAGTCCCCGTCATCACCCTGGTTGGCAATGCCACAGTTACTATCTCGCTCGGCGATCCTTATCTTGACGCGGGCGCGACCGCTACAGATAACGTCGATGGCTCAGTGTCCGTCATCACCACGGGCTCGGTCAATACCACAGTTCCAGGAACCTACACCCTGACCTACAGTGCCAGCGATACCGCCGGTAACTTGGCCAAACCAGTCACCCGCACCGTGACCGTCACCTCTGCCGGATTCAGAGCTTGGACCTATATTCACACCGGTGGAGCTGCCGCCAATCTCGATACCGATCACGACGGCGTGAGTAACGGCATCGAGTATTTCATGAATGCCCCAAGCGGCGTGACTGTCAATCCAGCACCTGATGCGACGAAGACGGTGACATGGGCCAACGGCGGCAATATCGCTTCCAGCCAGTACGGCATTGAATTTGAGGTGGAAACTTCAGCCGACCTCTCGACGTGGACCCCGGTTGCGAGCGACGATGCCAACCTATCAAACACCAGTAAATCCGTTTCCTACACCGTGACGGGTAGCGGCAAACGCTTCGTCCGCCTCAAGCTGACGCCGAATTGAATGGGGTGTGAGAAACCGGCTTCTTCAACAGACAAAAACGGTCTCTTCAACTCACCCGGATCTTGTAGGGTTGAGATGGTGTCAAAGCAAAAAATCAACGCGTCGAGACCAGGTATCAGCGCGTGGTATCCAAGGATCGGCATTGCGAATCCCGTGGCTCGGATTCGTTCGGACATTGCCTTCATCTCGCGGAATCATCAGGGCTCCGTCATCATCTCGAGCGCATGCAGGCACTCGGCCAGTTTCCGATCATCCGGGAACCGTCGCAGCGCCCGCGTCATTGGAATCTCGGCGGCCCAGCCATCTTTTCGTTTATCAGGCACAGCGCCACCGCACACGATCCGCTGAACATTGCAAGCTGGCCCGCTGGGTATTCCCCCCTTTGCCCCTACTGCGGCTGAAGCCGCATTCTTCCCGTTAGGAGTCCCACCTTCAGGTGGTTCTTCACTTACCAAAAGACAGGCTAAAGCCTGGACTCCCAACCCTGCGCTGCCCGCGTCGGTTCGGAATAGGCGTCCGACCCAGCCTAGCATTCCCAAATAGCTGACATTCAGTCGAATCCCCCCTTGGTTCGATCTTTCTCGTCATTGGCAAGCCCACCCGGATCTTGCAGGATTGAGATGCTGTCAGAGTAGAAAATCAATGCGTCGAGACCAAGGATCGGCGTGTGGTATCCAAGGATCAGCGTGTGGTATCCAAGGATCAGCGTGTGGTATCCAAGG
>CAJXYV010000041.1 GCA_913063525.1 uncultured Verrucomicrobiota bacterium | reverse complement strand
AGGGTTTTTGCTTTCATACGGAACGAAGTTAACAAATTCGCCCGCGCCGTCGCCTCACGAGAATTTGGGATAGCGGTGGAGGGATGATTGTTGCAGAATATCAGTCTGCGGTACAGGTTTCCTGGGTCGCCACCGGCAGCCATGAAGATTCATTACACAGTCAGCTTGCTGGTGGTTCTGGCCACCGCCCATGCGGCGGAAGAGCCAGCCTGGGTCGAGCGCCTCGCCTTCTGGGCCGCCCCCGAGATGCACGCCCTGAAAGTGGAGGCCACGCAGATCGATGCCGCGCTCAGCCACCTTCCCAGCATCGCCAACGTCAACAGTGGCAACCGCGCCGGCTTCCAGAGCGCCGGTAAAATCGAGGGAGAAGAATTGTGGGTCGAGGTCGAACTGGCAGAGGCCCAGGTGCTCGACACCGTGGTGCTGGTGCCGCTGCTGGCCAAAGGGGCCAACGGCCTCATCGCCGGCTTTGGCTTTCCCAAACGTTTCACCTTGGAAGGGATCGATGCCGATGGCGAAGCGGTCCTGCTGATGGACGAGACGGCCAAAGACTTCCCCAACCCCGGGCTTTACCCGGTGTCCGCCGCCTGCCCGGCGGATACCCCTCTGCGGCAGCTGCGCCTGACGGCCACCGTCGCTTGGGAAAACGACGGCCCGCCGGTGCTCGCGCTCGCCGAAATGCTAGCACTCAAGGGCAACCGCAACCTCACGTGGCGCGCTAAAGTCCACTCTTCCAGCTCCCGGGAAATCTCGCCGACCTGGTCTCGCAACAATCTCGTGGACATGATGACACCGCTGGGTCTGCCCTTGGCCCCCGGCGACTCCAAAACCATGGGCTGGCACGGCCCCGTCGCTGCGGCGATGGACCAGCAGCAAGCGGTCACCCTTGATCTGGGAAAAGCCGTGAGCATTGATGAGATCCGCCTAGTCCCGGCGATTTCCAACAACATGGCCTGGGGCTCCAACTACGGCTTCCCCACCCGCTTCAAGGTCGAAACCTCGCTAAGCACCGACTTTGAGGAACCCACGGTCATCCACGACCGCAGCGGCAGCACCCTGCTTTCACCCGGGCAGAATCTGCAAATCTATGGCAGCAATGGCTGGATGGGCCGCTATGTCAAGATGACCGCCAACCGCCTGCGCGACCGCACCGGCGACTACGTCTTCGCCCTTGGCGAACTGCAGGTCTATTCGGGAAATGTCAATGTGGCCGCAGGCGCCAAGATCGTGAACAGCGAGTCCCTTGAAAGCGGTTCTTGGAGCAGCGCCGGCCTGACCGATGGCTCTTCGGGCGGCGGCAACTTGCTGGAGCTGCCCGAGTGGTTCCGCCAGCTCGAAAAACGCCGCACTTTGGAAAAGCGGCAGCACGAGATCGTCCAGCAGCGTTCGCTGTTATTTGTCCGCGCGGAGCACGCCCTAGTCGGCAGCAGCATCGGCGGGGCGGGCAGTGTGGTCTTGCTGGCAGGCATCCTCTCGTGGCGCGGCCGCCGCCAACGGGTGATCGACCGCGAACGCCACCGCGAGCGCCTTGCTCGCGACCTCCACGACGAACTCGGCTCCAACCTCGGCAGCATCGCCCTGATCTCATCCTTCGCCGGCCAGGAAAACGCCGCCCAGATGCGCCTCGACCTCGCCGAAATCGAACGCGTCGCCCGTGAAAGTGCCGACTCGATGCGCGACATGGTCTCCCTGCTAGGCGGCAAACGCGGTGGTGTCGCCGCCGACTGGCTCCACGTCATGACCGGCCTGGCCGAGCGCCTGCTGCGCGGCGTGGAATTGGATTGCAGGCTGCCCACCGCACCACTGATCTGGGAGCCGAACTTGGAAACGCGCCGCGAGATCTATCTCTTCTGCAAAGAAGCGCTGCACAACGCCGCCAAGCACGCGCACCCCAAACACCTGAAATTCCACCTCGGGCCCAGCCACGATGGCCTGCACCTCGAGATCAGCGACGACGGTTGTGGATTTGATCGCGAACAAGTCCGCAGCGGCCACGGCATCGGCAACCTGCGCGAACGCGCCGCCATGATGCGCGCCAGAATGAACCTCACTTCATCTGTCGAGACCGGCACTACCATCACGCTGGAAGTCCCCCGCGGGCGGCGTTGGACCAAACGCTAACTCAAAACAAAAATCAGCCATCCATGACACCCTACAGCGACATCGCCCCCGCCAAAGACCCCATCGTATGGATTGTCGAAGACCACGACATCCTGCGCAACAACCTCAAGCGGCTCTGCTCCCCCGCCCGCCACCTCAACTGCACCGAAACCTTCGCCAATGCCGAAGCCATGCTCCACCGTCTGCGCCACACCCAGCCCCCGCTGCAGCCACAAGTGCTGCTGATGGACGTCGGACTGCCCGGTCGCAGCGGCCTGGAGGCACTCGAGGACGTTATCAAACTGGCCCCCGAGTGCCGGGTCGTCATCCTCACCGTGTTCGAAGACGATCGCAAAATTTCCGCCGCCATCAGCGCCGGTGCCTGTGGCTACCTCGTCAAAACCGCTCATCCCGATGAAATCGTCGCCGCCATCCACGAAGCTGCCCGCGGTGGCTCGCCCATGTCCCCCATCATCGCCGCCAGCGTGGTGAAACTGCTCGCCAACCTCACCAAGCCCATGACTCCCGTCGCACTCTCCCCCCGCGAGCGCGAAATGCTCACCCTCATCGTCGAGGGTCTATCCGCCAAAGAAATCGCCGAACGCATCGGCGTGAGCATCCACACCATCGACACGCACACCCGCCACCTCTTCAAGAAGCTCGATGTCCGCTCCCGCGCCGCCGCCGTCGCACGCGCCCTGCGCGAGCGGATGGTCTGATCCCCGCCGATCCGTCTGATACGACCGATCCAAGGAGGACTCGCTTGCGATATGCGCCCACAGTCGCTAAAGTGTGTGGTGCTATGACAATTCCCCCCAAAGCACCATACGATCCAACCAATCCTGAAAACAGCCACCACCGGAAGTTGCGGGCGGTGGGCGGATACCGGCACCTGCGGAGTTTCCAAGTGACCACGCTGATCTATGACGGGACAGCAGCCTTCTGCGACCGCTACATCAACAACCGCAGCCGCACCCACGACCAGATGGTCCAAGCGGCGCGCAGCGGGAGGCAGAACATCGCCGAAGGTAACCGGGCTGGAGGCACCAGCAGCAAGTCTGAACTGCACCTGACCAACGTGGCCCGCGCCAGCCTCGAGGAATTGCTGCTGGATTTCGAGGACTACCTGCGCCAGCGCCGCCTGCCCCAATGGAGCAAAGACTCGCCGGAAGCAAAAGAGATCCGTGCCGTGGGCTACCACCAAATGGATCCGTCCGATCCGACGAATCCGTCCGACCCCAGCACCGCCGGGGACTACTCCCGCAGGGATCTCTACGCCGCATGGCTCGAGCACAAGGACCCGGCAGTGACTGCAAACGCCATGCTCTGCCTGATCCACCAAGCGAACTATCTGCTGGACCAGCAACTCATCGCCCTGGAGCAAGAGTTTATTGAGGGCGGCGGCTACTCCGAGCAACTGGCCGCCGCGAGGCTGGCCCAGAGGAATAAAGATCGGTCAGATCCGACGGATCGAACCGATCAGGATTTCCCAGCCTGCCCGCTCTGCGGTAAAATCATGGCGCTGCGCACCGCCCGCCAAGGCAAAAACCAAGGCAGCCAGTTCTGGGGCTGTTCCGGCTTCCCTGACTGCAAAGGATCCAGCACGCTCGACCCCAAATAAACGGATCCGACTGATCCGACTGATCTTTCCAGCCGGCGCGCCACCACCGCTAGTGTTGCTGCTTCAAACAGTGATCAAAAAACGCGATAACCTCCCCGGTGTAATCGAACTTCGCCGTCTTAAGAGGCCACGCATGGGCGGCCCCTTGGACCATGATCAGTTTCGACTTCGCCCCGGCGGCGGTCAGCGCGCGATCCAGCTCGATGGATTGCTCGCGGTCAACCGTGGTGTCGGCCGTGCCGTGCAAGGTGAGCGTCGGCGGGCTGCTGCTGCGGACATAACTGACGGGCGATGCGAGTTTCCATTTCTCCGGCGCCTCATCGCGCTTTTCGGGAAACAAGCGGTTTTCGCTAGGAACACCGTTGGGTGTGCCTTTGGGATCGGTCTTTTGGCGGGTGAGCAGGTCGGAAATGCCGTACATATTGACGCAGGCGGAAACCTGGTCGGAAACACCGGGATAGAGCGGCTTTGGATCGAGTTCCGGGTGGCCACTGGTGTATGCCACCATCAGCGCGAGGTGCCCGCCTGCGGAGCCGCCGATGACACCGATCTTGTTGGGATCAATCTGAAGACGCGCGGCGTTGACCCGCAGCCAGCGGACGGCGTTTTTGCAATCCTGCAGATTGGTCGGCCAGCGATTCTTGGTCCCTTTCCAATACTCCACACTCGCACAGACATAACCCGCCTTGGCGAGGGTGGTCCCGGTAATAAATTCTCGCTCACTGGCTTTATCGCCCTCGACCCAGCCACCGCCATGGATGATGATGACTGCCGGCGAAAGTTGATGGGCGGGGCGGTTTACCGGTTGGTAGAGGTCGAGCTTCTCCTTGCGTTCGGGCGAGAGGTAACTGACATCGCTTTCGATGGCAACGCCCTCGGGCGCGACGCGCGGTGTGGATGGCGCGGCATTCGCGGCGAGGGACAACGATAGAAAAAACAGGGTCAGTCGCTTCATAGGAAAAGGTGAATGAGAATCCCACCTTGCGGCGGCTGCCGCAAATCCCACAAATTAGTGATGCGCTGGGGCGCATCTGCCCCCGATTGTGCGGCTTACGGAACTTCAACTTTCAAACGCAAAAACTTCTTCACCTGATTTTTGGGAATGGTGACACTGTAGGTTCCGTCTCCGTGATCCGTCTCTTGGGCACTGGTCGACAGCCAGCCACTGGGGACATTGAGGGCCGTTGTTTCCTGCACCGTGTAAACGAGGTCGGGCGCGACCTTCCGATAGGTAAAGACAATGTCGGTACCCACGCGGCTGATCACCGGTTGCCTCTGGGCAGAATCGCTGGCGTTGGGGTTACCGCCTTGAGAATATTCGATCAAGTTGGCCATTCCGTCGTGGTCTGGATCCGCGCTGGAGGCACCCGCGCCCCCAGTCATATCGGCTGTTCCGAAATTACTGATCCACCAGCTCTGGCGCGGCGTGGCCGTGAAGCTCACCAGCCAGGTATCGCTCGCACTCAGCGTGCCGTCACTTACCGTAACGGTGATGGTGCAAGTGCCGCTCTGGTTCGCAGCGGGCACGACAGTCACCGTTCGATTTGCATCGGTGCCGCCGAGCGAGATGTTCGCATCTGGCACCAGCGTTTGATTCGACGAGGATGCGGTAACCACCAGCAAACTGATGGATGAATCCACATCGCCAATGGTGAAGGGCAGCTCACCGCTGCTGGCATTCACGGCAAGGAACTGGTCCCCGACGTCGCTGAGGGTTGGGGCCACAGCAGCAGGATCGACGGTGATGGTGAAGACGTCGCTCGCGCTCAGCGTACCGTCACTCACCGTCACGGTAATCGTGCAAGTGCCGACTTGGCCGGCAATGGGCGCGACGGTAATCGTGCGACTCGCCTCGCTGCCGCCGAGGGTCAGGTTAGCGTCAGGAACCAGCGTCTGATCGGAAGAAGTCGCTGACACGATGAGGGTGGAAGCGGCGTTATCGACATCATCCACCGTAAAACCGATGGACTGGGTCGAGACACTGACGCGGGTGGATTGGTCCGCCAAGTCGCTGATCGTTGGCGCGTCATTGACGGCGGTGATGGTCACATCGAAAGATTCAGATGCAGTCAAACCGCCGACATCCGTGACGGTGATGGTAATATGGGTGGTGCCAAAAGTATTTGGTAGCGGCGTGACTTGCACAGTGCGGTTTGTGCCGGTTCCGCTGATGACGATGTTCTCTGCGGGAATTCGCTCGGGATGATTGGTGGTGACCGATAAGATCAAGCCATCGGCATCCGTTTGGCCGTCGAGGATCGAGAATGTGATGGGGCTCGGAGAGCGATCTTCGCTGATCCCCGAGCGATTGGAGATCGCGCTGATGGTGGGCGGGGTATTGGATCCGTTATTCAAGGGCACCGCAAGCGATGCCGTGGCCCGCACGTAACGCGCACCGCTAGAACTATTAGCTAGCCCCGCAGTGGTATCAGCAGCCGTCACATCGACCCCTGCCAGCACCAGGGTGACTTTTCCGCCTTTCAGATAAGAGCCGATGTTGGGAATCGTGAAAGTGGCGGGGGTGTATGGTGAGACACCGGGCTGAAGCATCACGCTGGCACCGATGGCGGTGGCGGAGTAGGTCCCGCTGGTCAGCATCCCATTGCCGACTGTGTCGTTGGCCTGAGCTCCGTTCCACGTCGCCATTGCGGAAAAATCCAAGTAGGCTTGATTGAGGGCCCAAAGCTGGACGCGCTGGGTGTAACTGTTCGTGAATCCGATGGTGAAGGTGGCCGATCCGGTCGCATTGACGTTAGCACTGCCGAGATCAAATTGAAAGTATGCTTTGCGCTTGGTTCCTGTGGCACTATATTTGGTCGAAACATAACCTAGGGCGGTTTCATCGATGTTGGCCCCGGCATTTGTTGAGCTCTCCACCGTTGCCTCAGCGGAGACGACCGAAGTGAGGCTGGATTCGACTGAAATGTTGACCGTGCCAGTCGCCGCCCCTCCCTTACCATCGCTGATGGTGTAAGTAAATGAATCTACGCCGGCATAGTTGAGAGCCGGGGTATAGGTGACAGTGACCCCCGAATTGACAGTGACTGTCCCGTGTGCCCCTTGGGTCACGCTGGTGATGGTAAGGGAGTCGCCATTGATGTCAGTGTCGTTCGCGAGCACACTGAGTGTTTTCGCGAGATTGTAGGCAGTGGTAGCAGTGTCAGTGTTTGCATCTGGGGCCTCGTTGCCGAGCACGGTCACGTTGACGACCGCTGTCGATGTGCCGCCATTGCCATCGCTGATCGTGTAGGTAAACGAGTCGGCTCCCACATAATCGGCAGCGGGCGTGTAAGTGACGGTTGTTGCGGCATTGATCGCCACGCTGCCATGAGCACCTTGGGTAACCGCAGTGACCGATAGCACATCGCCATTGGCATCGGTGTCGTTGGCGAGAACGCTGATAGCCGTCGCAGTGTTATAATTTACCGTTGCCGAGTCGGCATACGCTGACGGCGCGACCGGCGTCACATCACCCTCAACGGAAAGAATAGCGGCGGTACTGGTGGTGGATCCGACACTATTAGTGACAACCACATCATAATATCCGCTAGTCCCTGCGGCCGTGGTGACAGCAAGACTGGCAGAAGTCGCATCAGCCACATTCACCCCATCCCTTCGCCATTGGTAGGACGGAGCAGGAGAGCCGACAGCATTCACGCTGAAAGTCGCAGTCGCACCCGCTGCCTTGATTTGACTGACAGGTTCATTCAGGATCGACGGGCGGCGGGTCGTCTCGACGAGGTATTTTTCAAAGAAGCCGATGGTTTCGGGGCGGATATCCATCGGGTTAGGAAACCCGGATTGAATCTTAGCCGAGGTTCCCGTTTCGTAGAGGCCGTAAGAATGCTGGCCACCAGCGACCTGAAGGTAGGGTTCGAGCTGCGCGCCTTGGCTGCGCTGCATCATGTAGGTACTTTCGGTTTGGCTTTGCCAGACGTCATCATCCGCCGAGCCGTGGGACACGAACATGGGCGCGGCATTGGCGTTAGGATAACGAACCGGCGATGCACGCCGATAGAGCGTCCGATTATTCCAAGCCGTGTAGCTGAGAAATTGGTTCATCTGATGATAATTCGGCAAATCCGCGGCACCGTAAAACACCGCCGAGCACTGAACATCCGTCGTGTAGCTGTCATAGGAGTTACCGCGTGCCGGAGGCTCGACTTTGAGCGTTGAAGTACTAACACCGACGTCGTCGGCCGGACCGGTCATGGCCAGCATCGAGGCCATGTTGCAGCCCCACGAAAACCCACAAACTCCGATTTTGGTTTTGTCGATCTTGTAGGTTCCCGCATCCGCTTTCTGTTTGAGCCAGCGAACCGCTTGTTTGGCATCCCAGAGATTGTTGGGCCAGCACTGAACGGAGGACGAAGACATCGCATAGTTGATGACCATGACAAACAAACCGCGGGCGGCCAGTTCCTGCGCAGCCTCGACCTCCCGAGTATCGGATTTATCCCCATTGTTGCCGCCCCCACCATGGATCACAATGACCGCGGGAACTTTGACCGTGCCCGTAGGCAAGGAGGTCGGGTAGTACAAATCACAAAGCGTGCCACCGCTGGCGGCCTCGAGGGCGCTATTGCCCGAGCTGTAGGCGGAATAACTCGTGTCCAGGACCGTTGTGATAGCGACTTTGGTGTAGAGATTCACATGGGCAGGCAGGCTGGTCACACTGCCGGCTGCTGAAGTAACGATCACATCGTAGTCCCCTTCGTAGGTGCTCGTGCCGTTGGCGCTGGCCACAGTATAGGTCGCAGCAGTGGCACCGGCGATATTGACGCCGTCTTTGCGCCACTGGTAGGTGAGCGAAGAGGAACCTTTGGCGACTACGGAAAGCGAAAACGCACGAGACAGGCCGTTGGCCACCGCCAAAGAGCGAGGGTGGGTGGTAATAACCGGCAAACTAGGCCGACCCACGGTAAAATCGCTCAAGCTGACATTGTCGATGGCACTCGCGGTGGTGCCGCTGTTTTCCCGGGCGATGTGCCATGCGATCCAGATTTCGTCGCCTGGGTTGAGCGATAAATCTTTCAGAATGTATGAGTTTGACTCAGTGCGGCTGGTTGACGTCGGCACGATATCCTTGACCACGCAGGTCCAGCCGCTGGTGCTAGAAACCCTGCGACCGTATTCGGTGCGCATGGACTCGTCATAGGTCCCATTGTAAGTGTTGAGATATTCGTGGGTCTCGATGAAGTTGGTGGAAATAGTCCCGCTGCCCGCACTAAAAATACGATAAGCAAGGGCGACCGCATTGCTGCTAGCCGTGGTACTGGCCACTGTGTCATAGGCGACTTTCATGCCTGTCATGACCCCACCGGTAGAATTTTTCAAACGCAGCACCACGTTGACAGACTTGCTGGATGAAAGCTGCGCGGCGGTGCTGCCCGTGGTGTAGGAGCTCGGAGTGCCACCAAATGCGCGGTTGCTCGAACCGCTGGCACCAAGGCTATTCAGAGTTCCACCGGTGCCAGCAGCACCCGTCGTAACGGCAGAGACAGTGCCTGGGGCCGTTGCAACCATATTCCCCACAGAAACCTGGCCGTTGGTGAGGTTGGCATACCAGCCCGGCAAAGTTGAATTATCAGTCCAGGTCAGGGATCCACTTGCGGGCAGCGTATTGAAATCCTGTAGATAAGTGCCACCGAGGGCGACCTGATTGGCGGAAGCATTACTGGCAACCACCGCAATCTGCGCATGCACCGGTGGGACAATAGTCACGAATAACCCAACAAGGGCAGTACAAAATTTCGAGTAGTTGGACATATAATCGATGGGTTTGAAAATCAGGTGATGCGGCTTCAGTCTCGATTCAGAAATTTCTCCGGTCACCTCACGAAATTTAATGAGAACACGCGCTTGAAATCCAGACACTAACGGCCAATCCGATAGCGGAAGGCAGCACGTCGGAAAAAATGATTGATACTAACAGCCGTATCGCAGCGGGACTGCCGCAGTCTTATTTTTTGACCGGCTCTGCGGCGGAAGAAGACACTGATTGCCGGAGGTTTTTATCAAAAAAACCGAGCACCACCGGGCGCAGGTCGCGCTCCTTGGGTTGAAGGTCGAAGGTGTGCACGGCACCGGGAATAACGATCAACTCGTGTGGGGCACCCGCCTTGGCCATGGCGGCGGCAAGGGTTTCACTCTGGGATAGATTCACCGTGGTGTCGGCGGTGCCATGAATCATCATCAGCGGTGCATCCTTGGCATCGACGTAGGTGAGCGGCGAGCCCTTTTTGTAGAGTTCGGGTGCTTCCTCGCGGGTTTTGGCGAACATCTTCATGTCATGGTAATTCATGAGATCCACCGCGCCGTAGAGGTCGATTGCGCAGGCCACCTTGGCGGAAAATTCGCCATAGGGCCCCTCGGGATCGAGTCCGTCGGCAGGACCGGTGGTCGCCAGCATGGCCGCGAGATTACCACCAGCCGAGCCGCCGATGACGCCGATACGCTCGGCATCGATACCGAGCTTGTCGGCGTTTTTGCGCAACCAGCGGACCGCGGTCTTGGCATCATAGACGCTCTGCGGCCAAGTGACCTGATCCTTGGACTTGCGCAATTTATAGTCGATACTCATCGCCAAGTAGCCATTCAGAGCGAGGTTGCGAGCGATGTTGATTTCGCGCGAGCGCGCTTTGTCGCCGTCGTTAAAGCCGCCACCATGAATAACCACCACGGCATGCATCGGCACGCCCGGCTTTTTCTCAAACGGCGAATAGAGGTCGGCCTTTTCCTTGCGATCTTCTGCCAGATAAGCCACGTCCTTTTCGACGCGCACATCGGTCGGGTAGGCGGGTGACTCTTTGGCCAGGCAAGTGCCTAATAACAGAGCACTAGTGAAAGCCACGACGGGTAGTTGCTTGCCCAAAGTGACAAAGATCCGGCGTGAAAAATGTGGGACAGATGAGTGATTCACGTGAACAATGTAGCGAAAATCCAAAGCCTTGGCTCCTCACTCATTTACGTGAATCTCCCAGCCATAATCACTCGTGTCCATTAGCCGCAAAAGTCGACATCGCCGTTGACGGTCGGTCGATCAAGGTGCCAGCAACTCGACGCGAAGCCTCATGAAGCGCTTCGTCACTGATGAGCTTCGTGCTTCAACAGCCGTCACTTCGCGCAGCGGGCTGCCACTATTCTCGGTGACACTCACCCCTTGAATGAGGCTAGTCATTGCGTTGCCATTCGTTGAAGTCGCAACCGTCGTCCACGTCCCAGTCAAGTCGTTCGCAAACTGGACGGAAATCACCAGATCGGTTCTGAGCAAGTTTCTCGAAAATCGAAACTCCGCTCCTGCAATCACTTGCCGCACGGTCGGCAGGATCGAGTTTTGAGCGACGAGGGGCTGGCCACCCAAGGCGTACTCCAAGAGATTGGAGACGCCGTCACGATCTGGGTCTGAGGTATTTCCCGCGAGCACCGAGTTTTGCCAAGACACGCCAAACTCTGACTGCTTCCAATTGGTCCATGGCGTGTCGGGGCTTACCACAAGCAGGAACACCTCAGCGGTACTGACGACTCCGTCACTGACGGTAATCGTGATGACCGTGGATCCGCTTTGGTTGGCAAGCGGTGTCACCGTAACCGTTCTCTCGGCACCGCTACCATTCAACACGATGTTGGCAAAAGGCACGAGGCTGGTATTGGAGGAAACGGCAGTAACAACGAGTGACCCCACAGCTGTCTCCGCATCACCGACGGTGAATGCCAGCGCAGGGGTGGCACTATCCTCACTGAGGCTTTGGTCAGCGATCTGGCTGATGGTCGGCTGCGAATTCACGCCGAGGCTTGCTATCGTGCTCGTCGCAGATCCTGCGACGTTGCTGACGATGACACGATAATCGCCAGCATCTGACACAGAGGCCACAGGAATGCTAAAGCTCGCGGCATTGGCCAACGGAATAGCACTGCCGCCCTTCAACCATTGATAAGTCAAGGGCCCTGTCCCGGTGGCTGCAACCGTGAATGCCACTTGCGTCCCAGCATTTACGGCTATTGACTGAGGTTGAATCGTGATGGTCGGTGGCAAGTTGACAAGCAATGTGGCGGAAACGCTTGTCATGCTGCCTACGACGTTGCCCACGATGACACGGTAACTCGCGGCATCCGTGGCAGTGGCTGCGGAAATCGTGTAGCTACTCGCAACAGCCGCTTCAATATTGACTCCATTTTTCTGCCATTGATAGGTCAGTGGGCCGGTCCCGCTAGCCGAGACCGAAAACGTAGCCGATGCCCCAGCATTTACGGTCAAAGACTCTGGCTGGGTGGTAAGGGTGGGACCGACATTGACCGCCAGCGTCGCCACGGCACTGGTTTCACCTCCAGCAGCATTATCCACGGACACTTGATAATCGCCCGCATCCGCTGCGGTGACGCCGGATATCACGTAACTGCTGGTGTTTGCCATGGCGATATCTTGCCCGTCTTTCTGCCACTGGTAGCTTAAGGGGGCGGTTCCCGCAGCCGTGACTGAAAAAGTGACCACCGCCCCCTCGTTAACGGTCGACGATTGGGGCTGAGCCGTGATGATGGGTACCTCATTAACAGCCAAGGTCGCCACCGCGCTCGTCGCATTACCTGTGGCGTTGCTGACAATAACGCGGTAACTCGCGGCATCCGCGACCGCGACATTAAAAATATCGTAACTGCTGGCGTTCGCCGCTGCGATGTTGCTGCCATTTTTTTGCCACTGGTAAGTGAATGGAGCGGTGCCGGTGGCGACAACTGAAAAGCTGGCCTGTCCCCCAGCATTTACGGCCCGTGACTGTGGCTGACTGGTAATCTCGGGTGGGACATTGACAGTCACCTTGGCCACGGCGCTGGTGACGCTGCCTGCGTCATTACTCACCCGCACTTGGTAATCTCCTGCATCCGATGGCGAAGCACTCGCAATGCTAAAAACATCCGAATTCGCAGCCAAAATACTAACACCGTCCTTTAGCCACTGGTAGGTCAAAGGGGCGCTGCCGGACACGGCGACGCTCAGCGTGACAGGCTGCCCACGATTGACCGTAGCTGATACGGGCTGGCTATCGATCGTTGGAAGAGTTGCCACGAGGTTTGGGCTGGCTGTTCCCGTAAGCGAAAAGTCGCTGGCTGGATCGGTTCCGACCCAAATCGCACCACTGGTGGTACTGCTACTCCCACCCCAGTAGTAAATTCGAAAATAACCTGTGCCACTGCTATTGATCGTGACGGGGTTAGCTGCAAGGTCTCCGGTTAGAGTGCTCGAGAGATCTGAGGACGACGTCGGGATAGAAACCGAGGCCGCTATGATCCGATAATTGCCCGCAGTCCAAGTGTTGGTGGCGCTATAGAGGAAAGCCAGATTAGTGGGTGCGGAAGATCCTCGAAAAAAGCTCGTTGGCCCCAGGCCGCTTATCGAGAGACTATAGTTGCTTAGGGCGGAAAGCGTGAAACCGAAATATTTGGGCGTAGCGGCCGCCATTGAGGCAGACAACCCCGTCACCGATGCATTATCAAACCATTTCCAGCCACTGCTACTGGTGGTTCCAGAGCTCGGAACATAGTTACCATAAAGATTGATGGCCGAAGCCGCAGAAACCCCAGTCGATATTAGGGGCGAAACCGAAGTGGAAGTGACAGCATTGGCAACGCTTGTTCCAATGTCCCAGGATGCCAAGGTGCCCGTAAAAAGAGCTGCCGGGGTCACGGTTACCTTAGCCTCGGTCGAGTTAGCCCCGGCTGTATTGCTCGCGTTTGTCACTTTGACCCAGTAGCTGGTGGTCGAAGCGAGCGGCGGAGTGTTGAAATTCGGTGAGTTGGAGCCTACCGGAGTCGTCGTGATGCCGGGCGCTCCTTGGTACCATTGATAGACTAGCGGAGCCGTGCCTGATGCCACCACGCTAAGCGTTGCTGTCTCGCCGCTGCTGATGGTGACCGGCAGTGGCTGACTCACAATGGCCGATGGGACACCGTTGATTTCCAAGGTCGCGGCGGTACTGGTCGCGCTGCCAGCGATGTTATTCAATACAACGTCGTAACTGCCCACATCTGAATCCGCCGCGCTGGCAATCGTAAGACTGCTCAAAGTAGCTCCAGCGAGATTGATTCCATTTTTCCGCCATTGATAAGTAATGGGAGCCGTGCCTGTCACCGTGACCGTAAACACGACTTGGCTGCCGAGATCCACTTTCACCGATTGGGGCTGCAACGCAAAAGCAGGTGGCGTATCTGCCGTCAGCGTGGTCAGACGCGGACCAATGTTGTTGAATTCCTTCGATGAGATCACCAGTCCCGCGGGCTGGGTATCTCCGACCGTGAGCGATGGCTGCGCGACATCCCAACGATGCTCTTGCACCACGAGAAAAGAGGCAAATCCGTCGCTGCGCGATTTAACAAAATCGGTCACATCCAGGCAGCACTCGCTGGCAACCGTCGAATTGGCAACAATCTGACCAAGCATCTGGGTTGTCGTCCCCTGCCCTGCGATGATGTTGTGGGCAATTTCATTTCCACTAACCACATTTTGCCGGAGCAGCGAAGTGGCACCAGCCCAAGTCGCGCTACTTTCTATCCAGCTGTTGTCCGAAACCCCGTAAACGTGGGCTTGGATCGGATCGGTGCCCGACGACGTCGCAACATCCAGACGAAGCAGAGTGGAGTGATTGTTGGGAGAACTTGCCGCAGGAATCGGAATACGAATCAGACTGACGCGCCGGCCATCGGCCGTTCCGTCGGCGCGAACCTGCATCTGCGTTGCGTTTCCGCCACTGAGGGATTTTGAGACCCCATCGCCTAATTGAGTATCTGCCGTGGCACTTTGCGTAACAAATGACAATGATACCTTCGGGATGGTTATCAGCCAGACGGATTGCGCCGGCATCGTCGCAGTGGGAACCTTTCCAGAAATCAAATTGGCCATGCGCAGCACGCCACCGCTCGTATTCCCACTCACTTCCTCCACCATGTACGGATTGGTCGCTGGCAGCGACAGTGCGGAAAGATCCACATCCAGCGAGACGGACGAGCTTCCCTTGTTGGCGGTGAATAGGTAGTAGGTGTCTTTTATGGAATCATAGGTGACCATACTCCAGACCCCAGCCGTGTTCGTTGGGCTGACGGAGGATGTCGTGTTGAAATCCAGCCGTGGGCGAGCGCCCCTGGCTGCTTTGGTGAAGAGTCGGTAAACTTCCGCGCATTTGGTGGCACCTCCGTAGTTGTTCAAATCGCCACTACCCGTGGAATTTTCCACGTAGTGGGTGCCATTCTTTGCCACACCGTAAGTTGAATTGCTTGACGTCTGCCCAAACTTAAACAGGTAAAGCTGATTCACCCCCCGACTGGTCAGGGCGATGCAGTTGGCAGCCAATGCCGAGTAGTCAGACGGTGAATCCTGGGTCTCAGTTGTGCTGTCATACGAGGCCCCCGTGCGCACGTTGAATTCAGTCAGGGCCATGGGCAACATCGATTCACCCGGCATGTCTTCGTTGATATAACCACGAATCGCGTCGTAATCATCGATATAGCCAGATAACGAGCCGCTGGCATTGGTGCGGGTCGTGTATTTTTGGTAATTGTAAACGTGCAGATTCATCCACGAACTCGCTGTACTGCCATCGATTTTCAAATGCCGATTGGTCACCGAATCCCTCCCCCAGGTATCGGTGCTGGTATTGTATTTTTCAGCGCCATTGCTGGTATTCGGCGCAAAAACCTGAGGCACGAGGGCCTTGCTGTAACGCGAGTTCATGTCAGCGACCGCGCACTGAATGGCATCCGAACAAAATCGGTAGCGCATAAACCAATCCGCTTCGGTCATGCCGGACCAGTTGTTTGGCTCATTGAACATGCCGAAATTCTGAACGCCATAGTCGCGAGAAAGCAGGAATGCCTGCGCGTAGTAGTGCTGCCACATTTCCCACTTCCCTGCCCAATCGCTATCGCCAGTGATGGGAAACGACGATGGGCTGGCCGTGATGTTTGCTAGAATTGCCACACCGCGATCCCGCAAGTTTCCCAGGGCATAGCTGTATTTGATGCGGTTACCGCTGGTAGGAACATCCGAATAATGATTCGAAAAAGTCGACCAGCGCACATAGGTGTTGCTCAGCGTCGCAGATGAGGACGCGGCGTTGGTTCGTAGCAGAGTACGGCGACTGAAAAAAGAAGCTTCGCTGTTGACCCCATCGCCATAGGAGGAGGTGTCGTCCGTCGGTTCGATATCCGACGGACTGATAAACACGCGAGCCGCATCGACCCCCGCGTAGCGGAACCAATCCGCTGTATTCGAGCCCTGCATGAAATGCCCGAGATTGTAGCCCAGACGCAGCGGGGTGGTGCCCGCTTGGCTATTCAACACGGTGATCGTCCCCGCCTTGCCAGACATCGGGGTGAGCCATGCGGCAGCGAAAACCAGCCAGCCCGCCAGCCAACAAGCGTAGCTGAACTTGGCTGGCCGACTGGCGGCATACAGTTGGGTTTTGAAAATTAGAGGCATCTGGATGCAATTCACTCAATGCCTGATACCTTCGCTCAAGCTCGAGTCACAGTCACGTAATTTGGTGAGGCGACAAGAACAGCCCAATCAGCGTAAGATTTTTGTGGCAATCATGACTCATTATTTTCCAATCCGCCCTCTTCTCATCGCCATCAGCTGTGTGCCGCTTGCCTTCGCCGATTTCTGCCATGCCCAAGTCCAAGTCGAGGCGAGCAATAAACCCGGCGGCGAATGGCGCGCACGCGCCACGAAATCCATTGCCGATTTACCGACCGGCCCTGCAGACGAGGGACTGGATCGCTTTGGGGGCATCCCATCCAAGGGGGTCCAAGCCAGCGGATTTTTCCGCACCGAGAAAATCGCCGACCGTTGGTGGCTCATCACGCCTGCAGGCGGGTATTTCCTGAGCCGCGGGATGAATTCCGTCAGCCAGATTGCAACCAAAGGCGGCAAAGAGGCGCTTGCGAAGCGGTTTGGTAGCTCTGGAGAATGGGGATCCAAGACGCTTGATTTTCTCCGCACCAATGGCTTCAACACCCTCGGCGCATGGGCCGATTCCAGCACCCTCCAAAATCCAAAATCCCCGATCGCCGAGACCATTTTGTGGTCCTTCATGTCCAGTTATGGCAAGGCGCGTGGCGGCACCCACGTGGAGCCTGGCCACACCGGCTACCCCAATGATTGCCCTTTTATCTTTGATCCTGCCTTTAAAACCTTCTGCGACCAATATGCCCAGCGCCTGGACATCATCAAAGACAATCCGCGGGTGTTGGGACATTTCAGCGACAACGAGTTGCCTTGGTCGCTCAAGATGTTAGAGAACTACCTTTCCCTGCCCGGCACTGACCCGGGCCACATGGCCGCCAGCGAGTGGCTGGAGGCGCGCCGCACGGGGGGCGCAGCGCAAGCCTCGGTCATCACTGCCAGCGACCGGGCAGCTTTCCTTGAGTTTGCAATCGACCACTACCTCTCGATCACGGGTGCAGCCGTAAGGAAACATGCGCCGCACCATCTTTTTCTTGGCCCCAGATTGCACGGCGAGGCCATCCGCCTGCCTGTGGTTTTCGCCGCGCTCGGCAAACACGTGGACGTCGTCTGCGTGAATTATTACCACGCTTGGGGGCCCGATGCGAAGCTGCTGGAGATGTGGAATCGCGAATCGGGCAAGCCCGTCATGATCACCGAATTTTACGCCAAGGCGGAAAACAGCGGCATGGCCAACACCGGCGGCGCTGGCTGGCTGGTCAGAACCCAACAGGATCGCGGCCTCTTCTATCAAAACTTCACGCTCGGCCTCATCGCCAGCAAAGTCTGCGTCGGCTGGAGCTGGCACCGCTACGCGGACAACGATCCCGACGATAAAAAAGTCGACCCTTCGAACCGCGATTCAAACAAAGGCATTTTGAACAACCGCTACGAGCCGTACCAGGAGCTTTTGGATTCGATGCGGGCCGTCAACCTCAGGAGCCACGGCCTCGCGAAACACTTCGATTCGCAAAAGCCATAAACCACCGCCGCCGCCATCTCAGGGAGCGGCGAGCGTCCACTCGACCTCGTCTTTGACCACCGTGCTATTCGCGGCCTTCGCGCTGGCATGAATGATATTTTTGCCCGGTCGGAGCTGCACGTTGGGAATGATAAACGCACGCGGCCCGTAGCCTACTGCGGCCGGCAGAGCCTGACCGTTGAGCGTCACTTCGACGCCCTCCACATTGGCATAGTAGCGGATCACCGTGTTTGCGTCCTTGCGCTGGCGGTCGCGGCGGGCAAGCAAGTGCAGCACAGGAGACTTCGCCCAATTCGCCTGATAGAGATAAAACGCGTCCTTGCGGGTTTTGCGGTCGTAGGTGACCAGACCCTTGTCATTGATGCCATCGCGCTCGCCTTCCGTGCGCCATGGGCTGGCGAAGTCGAACATGTTCCAAACATAGGTACACCAGAGTTCGGGGTGGCGATTGATGCTTTCCAGCGCGCTTTCGTGGACGCGTGCCTGCCAGGCTTCGGGATGCCACTTGCCCTTCGGATCAGGCCCTTTGGTGATGCCATCTTCCTGCTGCGAAAGCGAGGCCCCAGCCCCGTATTCGGAGATGCCCCAGGCCTTGTTCGGGGCCGTTTTTTTGAAGGTGGCCAGGCTGCTCTCCTGGCTGCCAGTGCCGCCACCGTACCACCCGGGGTAATTGTTATAGGCCATGGCATCGGCAATGTTATTGAAGGCGGCGTTTTTCTGATTGGTCGCGGCTACGGTCGGTCGCGTGCGGTCCTCAGCGTGCGCGATGTCATTGAGTCGATTGAGCACCGCGATCGGGTCCTTGCCTTCGCGCATGCCCACCTCGTTGAAGAGGCTCCAGCCGTAAATGGAAGGATGATGACTGTACTGGTGGATCATTTCGCGCAGTTGGATCTCGGCATTGGTGCCGAAGGCATCCGGGTTTTGCCCCACGGTATCGATGACCGAAACCTCAGACCAGACCAGCAGCCCCAGTCGGTCGCACTCGTTGAGGAAATCCTGCGAATGCGGGTAATGGGCACAGCGCACCGTGTTTGCTCCGATCTCGACAATTATCGCTGCATCCTCGCGCTCCTGCTCGCGGGTGATGGCCCAACCTTGGTCCACGCGATCCTGGTGGCGGTTGACTCCGCGCAGCGGGTACGACTGACCGTTGAGAATAAAACCGCGCTGCGGATCAATCTGACAGGTCCGGAAACCGACAGGCAGCGCGATGCGATCCGCAGAGCCGTCGGCGGCCTTGAGCTCGATCTCAAGCGTGTAGAGGTACGGGTTTTTCAATCCGTTCCACAGCGTCGGCTTGGCGATCGCGAGTGTCGCCTCCACCTCGCTCGCACCGGCAGCAGCAGCCTTCTTGACCGACTGGGTGGCGACTACCTTGCCCGCCGCATCCTTTAAGTGAAAGGACACCTCACTGTCTGCACTCGCGCCTGCATTGTCGAGGTGCGCGCGGATGCTCAGTTCCCCCGCATCCGGGTCCGCCCGGATCTGGCGCACCTGCGCGCCGAAGTCACCGAGCCGCAGTGGCGAAAAGCACACCCGATCCTTTACCAGCAGCGTCACGGGGCGGTAAATTCCGCCGAACACCCCAAAGTCACCGCTGATCGGCGCCACATCCTCGCGCCACGTATTGTCCGCTTTCACCGCCAGCGTATCCGTGCCATCCCGCTTCATTTGAGACAGCTCATAGGCGAAGGCCGTCGCCGGGCCGCGGTGCTCGCCCAGCACTTGGCCATTGAAGGAGACCGTCGCAACCGAAGACACCCCCTCGAAACGCACAAACACGCGCTTCCCCGGCGGCAAGACTTCCGCGCCAAGGGTGGTCTCGTACCACGCTGGCGCGCGCCGATAGCCGTCCGTGCTCATCTTATTGGTCCCCTTGCCCGCCTGGACATCCTTCGCATTCCAGCTATGCGGAATCTTCACCACCTCCCCCGCCGCCGCTGCTTCCGCAGAGGATTCGGAATACCTCCATGTGCCAAGGCTCAAGCCGCCGCCCTGAAGCAGTTGAGGCAATACGATCAAAACAGCAGCTAGGTAACGAATCATCGCCATCCCCATAAGACCGCGTCGTCCAGAGGTCAAATCACAAATATTAGTGACCGAACCTTAAATGACTGACCATAAATCAATCACATTCGATTAAATCGGAGAACACCCAAAACCAAAAAGTCTCCCACTCAGGCGCGAGGTCTCAGGAAATCTTGCCGATGCGGCGCAGTCGGGCGATGGCGGCGTCTTCAATCGGGCTATCGGGGCCGATCGCAAAACGCATGAATCGAAGCACTACCCGCGTCAACGGCTGAATGATCCAGCGCGGACCCGCGCGCAGGCCTAACATTTGCCGGAACTGCGGCGGCAGCGACAACACCGCCGCGTTGAAAAACAGCCGGTAACCCATCATCGCCATGCGGGACAGCGGCGGATTCTTGATAAACTCGACGACACGCAGCGTCATTTCGCTGGACTTCAACAAACCCTCGCGTTCAAAGCGGGCGATCTCCGCATTCAGCTCCTTCTGGTCCATCGGGCATTCCGTCAGACCCAGCGGACCCACGGATTTTGACCATTGGGCGACGTAGTTGTCGGCACCCGTCGGCGCAAGGCCCGCGGGGATCGGCCGCCAGGCGTACCGCTCGTGGCAGCTTAGAAATGAATCGGTAAACGCGATATGCACCCACAGCAGCAGGTCGGGATCCGCCGCGCGGTAGGCCTTCTTCTCGCCCTGGCCCGTCGTGTATTCGCCTTTGACGCGGTCGTGCATGCGGTTCACCCGTCCCGCCTCGTCCGCAATCGCCGTCAGCGAACCGAAGGTGGTCACCGTCAGCCAGCGGATGGTCCCCGACAGCCGGCCCAGAGCGTCTTGTTGGTAGCGCGAATGACCCGCCACGCCCGCAAGGCTGCCGGGGTGGAGCGCCTGCATCAGCAACGCGCGGATGCCGCCCACCAGCGTTCCGAAGTCAGCGTGCACGACCCATGGCGCATCCGTGGGAAGATAAAGCCCCCCCTCTTCCCCCGCAGCCACGACTCCTAGCCAAGGCGGCACACCATCCGGATCACCGGAAAGCAGGCGGCGAAATCGTTTCGAAAGAAATTCCTGAAGGGCGTTATTCGGCATCGCAAAGGGTCGGAGTGAATAGTCATGACCGAGGGCTAAGGCCCCAACTAGCCGGCCGAACCTAGCCCAGAACTCAAACCGCGCAAAGCCGGATCGACACTTTCCACATCAGCGC
>CAJXYV010000040.1 GCA_913063525.1 uncultured Verrucomicrobiota bacterium | reverse complement strand
TAAGCGCATAGGCGATTTGGTGGACAACCCGGGCCTGCGAAGCCTTGTAGGTAAAGCGACCGAGTCGCGACTGATGAGTTTCTGGATCATCGATGGTTTGGAGCTTGCCGGAGATGCCGTCATGATTGGTGTCGTCGGGGTCAGCGATAGCTTGGAGAGTAATTTCGCCGACGGCTTCCAACAGACCCAGACCGACCAGCGGCGGCGCGACACGGACGGAATAAAAACTGGGGACTACCCCTTGAAATGAGTAGTTCGGCTTGCGCAGTGAGTAGGCCGTACCATCACCATAGGTTCCGCTGGTGGTGGTATAGCTGGCTAAGGTGGCCGCGCCCTCGACTGCGCCGCTGACCGATTTGGGTTGAAGCTCGCTACCGAGTATGGGGTGGGGCGACCCGTTGGCATCGCTACCGACTTTTACCACCGATCGGACCAAGGGGGCACCTATATCGGGAGGTAGAGCGCGGCCATTGTTGACATGGCATTCCACGCAGCTCTGGGCCACAAACTTTGGCCCGACCTTGCCGACCTGTGCGGTGAAAACCGGGTTGCCCGGCTCCGAGTGTTCGCCCGTTTTGAAATCGGTGTGATGCAGGCGGCGGCCTAACATGAATGCTTGGCCGTTGGTGGGTGAGATGTTGCCCGCCATTTGCTTGAACCGATGTTCAGGCTCATTGGAATACTGATAGGGCAAGGTGGTGAGTCCGCCTAGCCAGGCATTTTGGGGCAGTGGGAAAGAGTCGAGCCGGTCACCCACCCCGTACCAGGGAATGACCCCTTGGCCGACGACGTAGAGGAAGACGGTGCCGTAGTAGTTCGAACGTCCATTTCTGGGAGCCAGTAGGAATTGACTGATTTCGACCTCGACCCGATCGCCTAACTGGAGCGGGCGATTTTCAGGCAACTTCGAAGTGAGAGTCGCGGTGTAGTGGTAATCGGTCTCGCCGACAGTGGCGGAAGCATTGGTAGAGGTGAGGGTCGCTTGGGCGTTGTAGTGATATTCTGCCAGGGTGCCGATTCCACGGTAGAAGGCGCGAAATTCGGCAGGATTAAGAGGTGCGAGGGTGGTGAAGTTGAAGGTGATATTGCTCCCACCTTTGGCGACGCGGTCGATGATTTCGATATTCGCCACCCGCTGCTCCCAATACCAGGTGAGGTAGTGGTCATAGATGTGAAAATTCCCTTCCCGCGCATGGCGGTCGCGGGCTCGATCGGCGAGATAGGTGGTGCGGGCGGTTGCGGTCTCGACCGTCGTCGCAGGCTCCAGCACGGTGTTTGAATTATAGAGCGCGACCATGCCAAGATCCGCCTCTGGCAGGGCCGAAAGGGTGGCCTCACCCGCCGGACTCTGGCCCTCGGCCGTGAGTGCGACAATCGAAACATCGTAAGTCTGCCCTGCCGTGAGGCCCGTGAGGGTGGCGGTCGTCAAATTTCCGACCTCAACGAATTGGCTTAGGTTTCCACCAGCGGGTCCGTAAAATACACGGTAGCCGGTGACACCCGCAGTGGAGCTGGCCGTCCATGCGAGACCGATGGAATTGGCGGTTCCCGAAGTGGTGGTGCGTAAAAGGGTCGGTGCTAGCACCACCGGCAACGGGATACCCAAACGATAGAACTCCCGTTCGTGGGTGATCGGCACGGTGATCGATTTGGTGCTGCCATCGCCGACAATCAGAGGCGGGATATTGGTCCACGATCCAGCAGCGAGAGTCGTACTGGCCGCTGGCTGGTATTCCGTGGCGAGGACCGATGGCCAGCTGAGTTTAGCGACTGCTTGGTCGGTTGCGGCCAAGATGCGAGTGACGCTGGGGACCGAGGTGCTGCCTGAATCGAGCGCGACATCGTCAATATAGACCTCCCCCTCGTCACCAGATATCGCTCCTGTGACGAAGCGGAAGCTCACCCTTGCATCTGCGGCGTTGCTCGGCGCAACAAAATTGGCAACTGAAATTTTCGCCCAACTGCCGCTGCCACCGCTGAAGCTCTGTAGGCCGGTACCGCTGATATAGCCGCCTGCACTGTTAAGCCAATCGACTCGATACTGCTGCACATAAGAAGATCCCTTGCTCACTTGATAGGCCCAGAAAGAAAACTGGTAATTTTTTCCGCCAACGACGGAACCACCTTGAGCCAACACCGATTGATTGAGTCCTCCCTCACTCGATGCTGCGGTCAAGTTTTTCAGTAAACTGCGCATGCTGTAGGTACCGGTATGGGCATTGATGCTACTGCGAAGCGGCGGTTGTGCGGCGGTGGCCGCCCAGCCGTTCGAGGTGGTTCCAATTCCCGATTCAAAACCTCCGTTTACAGGAATAGACGCGACAATCACGGCGGGCACGACTTCCACGATTTGATAGACATGCTGACCGCTCGGGAATGGATCATATTGCGTATGCTCAGCCCCGTCACCGGCCAGTGCCGAGCCAAGATCACTCCAAGGCCCAGCCGTGTCATTCGCCCATTGTGGAGTATAACTGTTACCCACCGTTGTCGACCAACTCAGATTGACGCCGAATTCAAGGTTGAGCTGCGGTGGTGCCGCATCAATACCCGGGATAGACATGAAAACTGTAGCCATCGCCATAACGAGGGGCGCGCGTGGAGAAGGCAATGAGTTCACTTATTGATGAGTTTAGCCGAGCATCGGCAGTGCGTGTGAAAATTCTTTCGCAGAGGATTCTTGATCATGATCAACTGGGCCATAGGTCAGTTCACCTTGATACGGTAGAATTGTTTGCCAGCATCTTTCGGAATGGTGAGCTGGAGATCGCCAGCAGCCTGCCACGAGCCAAGAGTCGTGGATTTTTGGACAGGCAGAACCAAGTTCACCGAGCTTGCGCCTACGGTGACCATCACTTGGCCCGTTGTTCTGACATCCTGGATGGACATCTCCGTGTAGAGGCCATAGCTGCCTGGATCCGAGGTCACGTCGGTCCGGCCCGCTGTGCGACCGGATGCCGTTGCCGCAGCAAGGGCCGCATCGTACTGAGCTTGGGAGTAGGTAACAATCGGAGCAGGACCGCTGAAATAAACGTTGTCGATGTAGATCGTGCCCACCGAACCCGAGGGGATCAACTGGGCAATGTGGTTCTTTTGTAGCAGTTTAGTGAAACTCGAAAGTGCGACATTATAACTGGTCCAGCTTCCCAATGTTGGAGCAGAGAGTGTCACTTCGTGTTCTGTATCATCGCCTCCGAGGTATGTTCCGTTAGCACCGAAATCAACCAGCTTGACCTTGAACGTGGTCACATCTTTGGTCCACACGTCGATATGAAAGTTCGTCATCGCCGAAGCGTCAATCGGAGCCAAGGGCTCCGCACCGAAGTAAGCGAGAGCCTCGTATTTTTTGACGTCGTTCCCAGCAACCGTCGTGTCGGTCAAGGCCCCGCCACCGGACCATGAAGCTCTCCATGTTCTCATAGGGACATTGGTGTAGGCGTTACTGAACAGGGATACCACTGATGAGTCCGTAGGAGTGGGTGCAGCAGTGGTGGGTGCCGTGACTGTGGGAACCACTGCATTTGGTGTATAAACGCGGACATAGTCGACACTCATCCGCTGAGGAAGGATCGTCGAGCCGTCTGGGTATCCCGGCCAGTAACCGCCCACCGCCACGTTGAGGATCAAGAAGTGGTTTTGGTTGTAAACCCAACTGGTTCCGCTAGGAAGACTACTCGGTGTGACTGTGAAAAACTGTTGTCCATCAACGAACCAACTGATGCGGTTTTCAGCCCACTCGATCGCGTAAACATGAAAATCATCTGCTAGCGAGGCACCCGAAAGTGTATAGTCTCCAGTAATGCCAGCCCCCCCCGAATAGCCGGGCCCGTGAATAGTTCCATGGGCGATGCTCGGCTCACGGCCGATATTTTCCATGATGTCGATCTCCCCGCAACCTGGCCACCCGATCGTATCGATGTTTGAACCTAAGGCCCAAAAAGCAGGCCAAATCCCCTGCCCCCAAGGAATTTTGATACGTGCTTCGATTCGTCCGTATTTCCATGAAAGCTTGTCTTTCGTCAGTAGGCGGGCGGAGGTGTAACTCTTTCCGGAATATGTTTCAGCGCGCGCCTCGATCACTAGTTGACCACCTTCGATGCGCGCGTTTTCACTGCGACTCGTGTAATATTGAAGCTCATTGTTTCCCCAGTCAGAGCCTCCAATGTCGTAGTTCCAATTGCTAGGGTTTGGCAGTGTACCATCGGTCTGGGTAAATTCGTCAGCCCACAACAATGACCATCCCGTAATCGTCTGCGCTTGAACAGCAGCGGACAGCAGCAGGAATCCAACAACAGAGACCCCACCTGAAATAAAGTTTTTTTGCATGGCTAGGTGGAGTTGTGGCGACTGATCAACGATTAACTTATCTGCGATGGTGATAACCGGATTGAGTCATCATCGATTCATAAGAGCGCGCCATCCCGAGGAAGTCAATTTGCAGAAAGGCGCAAATTAGAGAATGACTGCAGTGAATCACTCCGCCTTAGAGGTAGCAATCGGTGGAATGGTCCGGCGATCTTCCGGGATAATCTTAATCTCGACGGCACCTGTTCGGGCATCAGTTCCGGGCAAAACGAGGGCCAACTTACGGACATTGGGATCATGCTCCCAAATTGCAGAGTAAAGAATTGCCTTGAGGTTGTCGCGTAATACCAATTGCACACTGGTATTGCGGGCCATGCCACCGGGATCAAAATCGATCGGAACCCACGATTCCGGCAATGTCTTTGTGGTTTTATCCTGCCGCACGAGAAGGACTTTGCCGGTCGCATTGATGAAGCGAGCGGTACCCCAGCCAAAGTTTGCGGAATTATCTTCGATGACAAATGCGCGCAGGCCACTGGCTTGCCTCGGGTCGGGGAGTATCAGAACGAGAGGCGAGAGAATTCCTGGCATGATTTTGATCGCTGCAGTGACGGGCTTACCATCTGGGCTGGTGCGATCGAGAGCAATGAGTTGAGCAGGTATTTCACCGCTGCCGCCGTCGAGAGTTTTGGAACGTTTGTTTGGGTGGAGATCCTTGAGCTCAGCGACCTGCTTTCCGTTATCGAAACCAATTTTACGGGACGCGATATCGTCGTCCCACGGTAGAAAACGCACCGGGGCAGCAGTCAATACCGCCTGAAAGGTGAAAATGCCAAAAAAAATGGCCCCAATTGAAGTACTGCGTAGGGTGAACATAAGATTGAGTGGATTTTTATGCGGTTTGCTGGATTTCGGAGTATGGAATTCGGCGGAATGACACTACACTAAAACGTCGGCCGAATGTTTTATTGACTTTCGATTGCAGGGCTGTGATCGCCGTTTCAGGAGCATCCGAGGGGTCAACAAAATCAGGGATGCGCTGGACGACGGCTTCACACCAGCAACGTGCTAGAACCTTCCCTGCTGTGTCTTTGGCTTCTCCATAACCGCGGATGGTGAATGTATCAGAGCGGGAGGTGATGACGGGGGCAAGCGACTGAAGGACGTCGGCTTGAGTCAGATAGCCAGGAATACCAACACCGGTGTCTGGAATGATATTGTTTTTAGCATCGCCCGGATAGTTGTCCGTCGAAAAACTTGATTGCTTGGTATTCGCGTTCAAATTTCCAGCGTCGATCGCCGCCTGTATCGCGCCGCAGCGACCGAGTTCGCTATCCTCGATGCGGCGATTGACGAACTCGGCAAGCGAGAGAAAGGGACCGCGGAGGCGGATTTCTTTGACTAGGTTTTCAGCCAGAGCCTTGACTTTGGTGTCGTCAAGGGCACGAAAACCGTTCCAGTTATCGTCGGCGTTGCCGGTGGGGTAGCGGAACCTCGGGAACGGAGTGAGACTGCTGGCCGGCGGCGCGCCACCTTCGACTTGAACCGCTTCGCCGCGGGCACCTGAAAGCAACGCTACCCACGCATCAACACTTGTTGAATTGACGTTAAAAGCACCATCCACTTTAAGGTGTGCTGCAATACGGGTACACCCGGCAGGATCCGTCAGGCTTTTGACCAATTCCTTATCAGCTAGGTCACCTTTGATCAGGCGCATCCGGCCGTTGCTGAGAGGCTTATTCATCGGATCCGCGACAAAATCTTCTAGGACCTGATTGAGTGAGCGCTCGATATTAGCGATCGGGGCTTTCCAAGCCGTTGCAGGTTTCCCGGTCTTGGCCGTCCGCAGCCTAGGGGCGGCCCCGCTAAAGAAAAATCCATCCCACAAAGTTTCATTGGTAAGGTAGCTGGTGTCGTAGATCGGAGCAGCTACCGATCCCGGTTTGATCATGCTCGTTTTAGTGCGGCTCAAGTAAGCCGACGCCCAGCTGTTGCCAAACTGATTGGCGGGAGAGAACGTGGAGGAGGATAAATCGGCATGCTGAAAAGCCGCCAGCGACAGCAGCGGTTGGCGTGGAATCTCAAAAAACGGCAACTGGCCTTTGCCGGCTGCGCTGTGTGTCGGCCCCCAAAAGGATTGTCGGCCATCCATGCTGGTCTGAATGGCGCCATCGAAGGATGCAACCGAGCGCAGCGTCGATTGGAAGTGAGGGGCAACCGTAAAACTGCCATTGGCGAGCAGATGGTTGATCGATGCATGGCGCGGATTGGTGGTGTAAATCAGGTCGGCGGCGGCTTGTCCGCCGATATTTTGTTGAGCCGTGCGGTGGAACGTCTCTAGCACGCCAAAAGGCGATGCGCCATTCAGGAGCTCGGAGTAGCTCATGAATGGAGAAGAGATTTCGTTGACTGCAGAGGTGAGTCCTAAAATTTGAACGTCTGTGACCGCCTTGCCGCGAGTTGTATCCCCGGGATTGCGGATCCGTTCAGCGTCTTCCAGCGAGACGAAATAATGGTATTTGCCGCCCGGTATTTCCTCAAGTCGGAACCGAGTTGTTTCGCTCGAGGTGAGTTTGCGCTCTGGATATCCATGTCCCGCAAGTCCATCGGCTTGTTTCAGGGAAACCAAAAACCCTCCCTTGGTGTTCATCATGGAAACGTCGTCCACCGGGCGAAGGCGCACGGTGCGCTGTTCGTTGTTGCCTGTGCGAGGAAAGGTGGCTGGAGTGGATGAGGTTGGCGTAAACACACGGACTTCGCCAGGCTCAAAGCGGATCGACTTCGAGGTGTCGCCATCCCCATTGGCGGTCATTTCACAAAAAAAATAGGGATCCACCTGTCGGCTTTGCCCGATTTTTTCAAACTGTTTGCCCATGGTGTCACTCATGCCGATTCGAGTTCCGACTGTAATTCCGCCCTTACTATCCTTGTAATCGCAGTAGAGATAAAACGGAAAATCCATCCACGGATAAGCGACAGCACCATCGATCTCAAGACGAGTGTTATAAGGATTCCACAGCGAGATGATCGGCGTGATCACCAGTTGGACTTGTTCACTGCTGTCAAGCTTGCAGCTGAGAAGGTAAAGCATGCGATTGAGCACTGGCCGGATGCCGAGGGTGGATGACAACCCGAGCGGAGGGTCAGACGGCGCGAAATAAGTCTTGTTCGGCGCTGGATCAATCACGGCGGCCACATGATCGGTACCGCGCTCGGCCACAATGGGCTTTTCGCCGCCATAGAGGTGATAGGGAATGCGATAAAACGAGCGCAAGTGATCAAAGGTGGGGACTGCTGCTGCGTAAAAGCGGTGAGCTACGGAGGCTACGCCGTAGGAAGTCACGGTGGAGACGATCGGGTTGCTCACCAGCGGGCGGAAGAGCGCTTGCTGCCCCTTATATGAGCTGGGCGAAGTAACGCCACCCTCCGCTTTTGGCGTGCGGAAGGGATTTGAAATTTTGTCCCACGATGCCTGAGCAAAGTCCGAGTCGCTGAGCTCGAAGCCGAGACTGAGGTCCGTCTTCAGCCCGCCGCTGACGACGTCGGTCAACAGCCCTTCCGAGTGAACCGTGTAATTAGCACTGACCCCTACGGCAGCCTCGGGGTCAGGGGCGAGATCCGGATCCAATTTGATTTGGTTGGTAGAGAGCAACCGCTCCGCGCGCAGGTTCCAGTCGCTTTTGGGTTGCTTGAGAGTGCTGGAAAGTGCCAGCGAGGGTCGGCGCTGTGCCTGGAGAGCGACATTTACCGCAGTCTCAGTCTCCAGCCCGGCAACATTGATTTTAGCTTTGGTGTTTTCTTGGGAAACGATCCATGCAATACTGCCTTTCGGAGCCGGAACCGGTTCGGCACTGAGCTGGAAGCCATCGTGAGCATTCGTAAAAAGACGAATCCATTTAGGGTCGGCACTTGTCTCTGACCACGCCCGTTGCTTCAGCGCGGTAGGGTCGGTCGATGAAACCAGCCATGATTTAAAAAGGTTCGTCTTCTGCTCATTGTAATCAGGCGCAGTTTGATCGGGCTTCGCCGCCGAGTTGGCTGACCAAGATGACCAGACGCCTACTAGGTTGGGCTGAGCGGTTTTATCCAGAATTGACGCGTCTGCCGTAATCCGTCGATCGTCGCCAGCCTCTTTCTGGAGCTCCCCGATGGCCATCAAGACCGCGACGCGCGCGTTTGCAAAAGCACGCGCCTCAGCCTCGCTATTGGCTACGGAGCGCAGAGAAATCGAACTGAGGGAGAGCAAGCCAACGGCAATCACGGTCAGCAGAATCATCAGACTCAGTGTGACGATGAGGGCAAACCCCCTCTTCTGGGGCTCTTTGAGTTTTCTCGAGTTCACGGCTGATTGGGTTTTGGTGCCTTGATTAACAAGACAGGGAACTTATTTTAAAGATCGCTAAACGGGTAAAATCTGCAATACAAATTGCGGCCCGTCATTCTGGGAATAATTTAAAAAAGGGTTTAAAATCGGATCGATAACCTCGAATTCGTTCGAAGACTGCCAGACCCACCGCTCGTGTCGAGCAATTTTATGCAATTTTATGCATTGCCTGAAGCTCTTGTAAAGACATGACAATTGTTGGAAATTCACCCATTTTTTCCAAAATTTCGAGATTGGCACTTGTGTGCGCCGAGAAAACCCAGATGATAAGCGTCTTCCAACAATGAATTTTTCTCCATGGTGAACCAGCAGCTGATTGCCGATCGTCTGGAGCTCTCGCGTGCGACCGTTTCGCGTTGTTTCACCAACCATCCCGGCATTAACCCGGCGACGCGAGCGCGAGTTTTTCAGTTGGCTGCGGAGATTGGTTACATTCACCTGCAAATGCGGACGGTCCGCCCGAACAAGAGAAAAAAATCCGCTAAAAAAACCTTGGGCGTCCTAATCTGCTCGGCCGAGGAAGAGTACAACCGGACTGATTACCAAAACCCCAGCGAACAAATTCTTGCGGGAGTAACGGACTGCGCGCAGCTCAATGGTGCCACGGTGGAGGTTCACCTGATTGATCCCAGCGACTGCGAACTGAGCAACCCAGCATACCAGCGCATCGAGAAGCTGTGTCGCCGCTGGGATGGACTATTGCTAGTTTACCCATTTCCAGACGCGATCCTCAACCATTTGGCCCCGATGATGCCACTCGTCTCATTAGTGGAACAATTTGATCACTCGGGAATCGATTGCGTCGACGTCGATCATTACAAGGGCATTTCATCAGCCATCGAGCATCTTGTGGAACATGGTCATCGACGGATTGGATTTTTCACTCGGCTTTATGAGGTTGAAGCGAGTTGGTCTTTCCGCCGCTATGCAGCCTTCATGGAAGCGATGGTACGCCTGAGGCTGCCGGTTTTGCCCGAAGACGTTGTCAATATCTTCCCCTCACAAGAGCGCGATGACGAGACGAGCATCGAATATGCGGCCGAGCGTACCCGCGATGGAGTCACCGCCTGGGTCTGTGCGGCTGACCACCAAGCCTACAATCTCGTCCACGGCCTCAATCGGCGCGGCATCGATGTACCTGATGCGGTATCCGTGACCGGCTTCGACGGGATCGAGACTCCGCACGGATCTTCAGAACTCAGTACGATCGTGATTCCATTTCGTGAAATCGGCACTACCGGAACCCAGCGTTTGATCGAGCGTGTGCAGCAGCGATTCGGTTCAGCCCAGCACGTACTCATCGACTGTCGCTTGAAGGTTGGAGCAACCGTCGGCCCGCCCACCAAGCAGAAAAAGTCGAAGCGGTCCAAGTAGCGATCTCTTTTCGAGCAGATCCCTTCTCCATCGGTCTGCACGGCAAGTTTATTCCGCGACCATGAGTTTCTAGACCAACGCCTTGGAATATTCCAAGGGCAGTTTTTGCGACGGATTTTTTGAAATACCGGGTTTTACGCCTAAGTTCTGCTGGGAGTGTGCGTGCGTGTCTTCGAGAGAGGAACCCCGTGTCCTCGAGACGGGACCTCGCGTCTTCGAGACAGGACCTCGCATCTTTGAGACGGGACCCCGCGTCTTCGAGACGGGACCTCGCGTCTTCGAGACGGGACCTCGCATCTTCGAGACGGGACCCCGCATCTTTGAGACGGGACCCCGCGTCTTCGAGACGGGACCCCGCGTCTTCGAGACGGGACCCCGCGTCTTCGAGATGGGACCTCGCGTCTTCGAGATGGGACCTCGCGTCTTCGAGACGGGACCTCGCGTCTTCGAGACGGGACCTCGCGTCTTCGAGACGGGACCTCACGTCTTCGAGACGGGACTTCGCGAGCGGGACGGCATCTAAAGCACGCGCCACGACCCACGGACCGGACGGGCGAGACGATCTCCACACCTCAAGCCTCCCTAATTCATGAGTTTTTTCCTTAATCTGCAAAACTATGCGGCAATTTTACCACAGCGACCGCTCGCATTGCTGGCTCTTGCCTGCCTGCTATTCAGCCTTTCCGCCGGCACCATATTACCCGCTTTACGGCATGGTCCGCGATCAGGTCGGCCGCTTTAAAAAATTGTGCAAAATTGTGCAATTTGTGCTTGTCGAGTTAGGCCGCATTGCCTAAAAAAGGTCTTCGAAACCGCTGAAACTGGATGACAATGAACCATCGCCAGTTCTGGCAGCGGAATTTCTAGGCGCCAAAAAGCCAGCCAGCGGCGCCTTAAATAAAATCCAATATTTCAGAAACGTTCCTTGTCATGCAATCCACACCCATCATGCATAACCCTGCTAGGGCGTCTCGTGTCCTTACTCCTCGAGAATCGGCCCCGACAAATCAAAAGAGCGTCCCTGATCCTGAATCCGATAATCGAGAACTGGTAAGAATCAACGGCGAGGACTATCTCTGCATCCGTCTCATCGACCAAATGCCACCGTTCCTCATGAGCGTGGTTTCGGATTCAAATTTCTGGCTATTCCTCGGCAGCAATGGCGGACTGACCGCTGGCCGGGTCGATCCTGATCACGCGATTTTCCCTTATCAGACCGCCGACAAGATTCTCGGCCAACCCAAAACCAGCGGTGCCTTCAGTCTGATGGTGGTCGGCGATATCGCATGGGAACCTTGGACTGCGGGCTGCCCACAGCCTGGAATCGCCCGCAATTTGTACAAACACGTCGCAGGAACGAGCGTCCTGTTTGAAGAAATTCACCAACCCTTGGGCCTAGCTTTCCGCTGGGAAATTACGGTTAGCCAGCGCTTTGGCTTAGTGCGCACCTGCAGACTAGAAAACCTTTCCGATCAACCTCGATGCGTGCGACTTCTCGACGGTTGGCACCATTTGTTGCCCGATGGAGTCACCCAAGAAACCTATTCCCGCTACAGCTACCTCGCCTCCGCCTACATGCGCCATGAAGCGGCGCCGAATGAAGGGTTCGGCATCTACACTCTCAACTGTGGCATCACCGACCGCGCTGAACCGTGCGAATCCTTGCGTGTTTCTTGCGCATGGTCCGACGGCCTCGACCGGGCCACTCTTCTCCTGTCAGATCGCCAAGTCGATGCCTTTCGCCGGGGCGCAGAACTCACCCCGGAAACCGAAGTGCGCGGCGTATTCGGCGCTTACCTTTTGGCGACCGAGGTCGACCTCGACCCGCACGCCGCTCACGAATGGATTGTGGTGGCCGACATTGGTCTGGATCACACCGAGCTCTCGCGCCTACAGGGACTCCTCCGCCAACGCGGATCGCTCAAAGCGGCGATCACGGCGGATATATCGGCCGGCGTGCTGGCATTGAAAAAGCGCGTCGCAGGTGCCGGTGCCATCCAACAAACCGCTGCTCCCATCGCAGGAATTCATCACTTTGCCAACGTCCTCTTTAACTGCATGCGCGGTGGCACCATGCACGACAATTACAGCTTCCCCCGCAGTGATTTCAATACCTTCCTAAAAAGTCGCAACCTCGACGTCCTACGAAGGCATCAGGCTTGGGCCGATGCGTTGCCGGATCCTTGTACCCTCGGTGAACTCACCGCCAGCGCCGCCCTCTGCCAAGATGCACAGCTTTCCCGCCTTGCTGGCGAATACCTCCCCCTCTGCTTCAGTCGGCGTCACGGCGACCCAAGCCGGCCGTGGAATCGATTTGAAATCCATACCAAGGATGCTGACGGAGAACCTCTCTTCGCCTATGCCGGAAACTGGCGCGATATTTTTCAAAACTGGGAAAGTCTCGCCTATAGCTACCCGACTTGTTTCGAGTCGATGATCTCCATCTTTCTCAATGCCTCGACTGCGGATGGCTACAATCCCTATCGGATCACCCGTGCGGGCATCGACTGGGAGGTCTTTGATGCCAAAGATCCATGGAGTCACATCGGCTACTGGGGCGACCACCAGATCATTTACCTGCTGCGCCTGCTCGAAGGTCAAGAGCGCTTCCACCCCGGTCGGCTCACCTCCGGCCTCAACGAGCGCCGCTATACCTATGCCAATATTCCCTATGAAATCGCCGGATTTGACGATCTTCTGCGCGACCCCAAGCAGTCGATCACCTTCAACGACACACTGCACGAACAGCTCATGGAGCGCACCCGCAGCCTTGGCGGCGATGGAAAATTACTCGCTGATTCACAAGGCGAAATCACTCTCGTCACCCTCGCAGAAAAACTGCTGGTCCCACTACTCGTCAAACTAAGTAACCTCGTCCCCGGTGGCGGCATCTGGCTCAACACCCAACGCCCCGAATGGAACGACGCCAATAACGCGCTCGCCGGTTGGGGACTATCTGTTGTCACCGTCTGCTACATGCGTCGTTATCTCGTCTTCCTCGACCAACTTTTCAACGATCACGCGCCCATTCAGCTAAACCTATCGCAACCAGTTGCGGACTTGCTAGGTAGCCTTTCCGACATTCTGCCGCAGGCTGCTCGCGATAACATCAACGATGCCGATCGCTACCGCATCACCGAAGACCTCGGCCGCGCTGGCGAGCGTCACCGCGATGCGGTCTACACCCGCCAGCTGTCGGAATTTACGCTGGTGGGCCTTCCTGCCATCCGCGGCTTCCTTACCACAGCACTCGCGGCTGTGGATACTACGCTTCAGGTAAATCGCCGGGACGAGCACCTGTTCCACAGTTACAATCTCCTCGAACAAAGCCCAGCCACCTCCACCATCCGCCATCTCGATCTGATGCTGGAGGGGCAAGTCGCCGTGCTGAGCAGTGGCATTCTTTCTCCTACGGAAGCGAGGGGGCTGCTCGCCGTAATGCGCGACAGCTCACTTTACCGAAAGGATCAAAACAGCTACCTGCTTTATCCAGATCGCGACATCGCGTCGTTCCTCGACCGCAACACTCTACCCCCAGATTGGGAGGCTCGGGCTCCCGGGCTCGCGGCATCCATCATCACTGGTAGTCGCGCCCTAGTCTGTCTGGACGACGATGGCCACGCCCACTTCCACCCCGACCTCACTAACGCCCGCGATCTGCAGAGCCGGATCAGCGAACTCGCCTCTGAACCCGTTTGGGGAAATCTCCTTGTTGCTGAGTGCGACGCGATCCTCGAACTGTGGGAACAAGTTTTCCGCCATCGCTCCTTCACGGGGCGCAGTGGCGCCATGTTTGCTTTCGAAGGACTCGGCAGCATCTACTGGCACATGGTCGCTAAACTGCTGTTAGCACTTCAGGAAGTTCACTCCCAATCGGTCGAGAATGGGACGGATGAGGAAGAAACGCTGCTGCTTGCCGCCACCTATCGCGATGTTCGCGACGGCCTCGGCTTCTCCAAAAGCTCGAAAACTTACGGAGCCTTTCCTACTGATCCCTACTCACACACGCCGCGTCATGGAGGGGCCCAACAGCCGGGAATGACCGGCCAAGTCAAAGAAGAGATCCTCACCCGCATGGGCGAACTCGGTGTCCACGTCGAATGCGGACGCGTGCAGTTTTCACCCGTCTTGCTAGATCGCCACGAGTTTTTCACCACCGACCATCGCTTCGAGTATATCGACATCGACGATCAGTTACAGATTTGGGACCTCGGGCCCGGCACCCTCGCTTTTACCGCCTTTCAAGTCCCGATCTGCTATCTCCTCGGCAACTGCGCATCGATCACCGTCAAATATGCGGATGGAAGCTCTACGACCACCGATGGCGACGAACTATCGGCGGAAGAAAGTCACCACCTCTTCGAGCGCGACGGATCGATCCGCTCTCTGGTCGTGACAGTCCCTATCCACTGAGTCCTCACAGTTACAAAAACCCATGAAAATATCTGTTAAAGAAAAAATCGGCTACGGCCTAGGCGACACGGCCAGCAACTTCGTCTGGGCACTGATGATGAACTTCATCATGTTCTATTATACTGATATTTTCGGTATCACTGCGGCGGCGGCAGGCACCATGCTTTTGTTCGCGCGCTGCAGCGATGGTATTGTAGATTTTTTCATCGGCGCCGCGGCAGACCGGACAAAAACTAAATGGGGACGCTTCCGCCCCTATCTACTCTGGTTGTGCGTGCCGCTGGCGGTCGTTTTTGTACTAGCCTTCACCACACCCAACTTCAGCGATTGGGGCAAGCTGGTATGGGCGTGGACCACCTATAACTTGTTGATGCTGCTCTACTCCGCGATCAACATCCCCTATGGAGCACTCTCTGGCGTGATGACTGATGATCCATTAGAGCGCACCAGCGTCAACAGCTACCGGATGGTGCTCGCACAAATCGGTGGCATCGTCGCCAACTCCAGTTTTCTTTTGCTGATCAAACAGCTCGGCGGCGGGAATCAGCAGCTCGGAGCCCAGCTCACCGTGCTTCTATTCAGTGCCGTCGCGGTAGTATTTTTCCTTATCTCGTTTTTTTCCACCCAAGAGCGCATTCAACCGCCGCCTGCACAGAAAACCAAACTCAGCGGTGACATCAAAACCCTTCTCGCCAATCGCCATTGGATGATGATGTTCATTGCTGGAATCGTGAATATCACCTTCGCTGTCGTCCGTGGCACGGCTGGCATCTATTATCTCAAAAGTTATCTCAAGTGGGATGACGGCCGCATCGCCACCTACTTTCTCATCGGCGGGCTAGCCATGATGTTTGGCGCAATGCTGACGAAGTTCGCAGTTAAAGCCATTGGTAAAAAATACTCATTTATCACCAGCATGGTGCTCGTCGCCCTGACGGCGATTCCGTTCTATTGGATCCGCCCCGATCAAACCCCGTGGATCTTCACGTTCCAGATTCTAGGCATGATCTTTGCTGGCATCAATGCCACGCTCTACTGGGCACTGGTCGCCGACACGGCCGACTTTGCCGAGTGGAAATTCAAAGTCCGCACGACGGGCATCATCTTCTCCGCCACCACCTCTTCCCAAAAAGCAGGCATGGGCATCGGCGCGGCATTCGCCGGTTGGCTGCTCACCCACTTCGGCTATGTTGCCAATGCCCAGCAAACGGCCGAGTCCCTACACGGAATTCTACTGCTTTCCAGCCTCATTCCTGCGGCTGGCCTGCTGCTGCTCGCGGGTCTCTTCAGCTTTTATGGGCTAAATGAAAGTCTGTGCAAGACTATGCGCGAAGACCTCGCTGACCGCCGCAGCCATTCCTGACGCAGAGCCCCTTTTACAACCTTTGATATAGCGAGGTCTGATAACGAATTTGACCACCAGATACCTCAGGGAGTTTTGATCTTCCCGACCCGGTAGAATTTCGATGGAAAGATCCGCAATTCGCTTAGTTTCGCCAGCTTGCCATCGCCTACGACGGCCGGCCCAAGGTTCGTAAAGGAGCCGAGACCGGTCGATGATTCCACCTGATAGTGCGTGCCCACCTCGGTTTGCCACGAGATTTCGAGGCTGGCAGCTGCGGCGGCGGGAAGAATTGACTGAGAACCGGAGATAGCAGCAGCGGTCTCCGTCACTTGATAGAAACGCGACCCATCCACATGGAATGCCGAGGACGTGGAATTGCCGACAATGGCGGTTCCAAGATCCGTCCACGTGAGATTGTTCTGCGACCACTGCGGCTGATAGATGCTTCCGACATTCACAGCCGCCCAGCTGACCAAGTTTCCCAGACGAATATCCACCGACAAGGGTTCTTGGGTATTGAGCGCCCAGCCATTTGCTAAGGTCGTCCAGCGCCCACCCCGATCGCCTCCGTCGGCAGCATCCGATCCAGTCTGGACAGTGGGAGCATAGGTTGCGTTATAGCCATTCCAGCCTGACGGCGAGTGGTTGCACCAATCCCACCCATACATTTCGAAGAGTTCGACGCAGTCGCTGAGCCATTTCTCGCCCCCCGGAGCCCAACGAAGCACTCCAAACTCTCCGACCAAAATGCGTTTGTCCGGGTAAGTGTTCTTGAAGTTGATCACGTCAAGCATCTCACGCCGTAGCGTTTCGCGATCCCAGAATGTGTATGGTGCCGCACCCCAAGTTGAATTGAATCCCGGATAAGTCGCCGTATAGCTGGGATAGGAAAGAATCCCCTGGTTGCAATAACTGTGTGGCGAGTAAAAGTGAAAACTATAAATGACACGTAGATCATTCACAATCGGCATGGTGGCAAATCCCCCAGGTGCGCCCTGATATTCTGACTCGACGACTAGCCAGACGTTGGAATTAACGCTGCGAATGGCAGCGAAGGCAGTGGGCATGACATTGGCATACCATTGTCCACGAGAATACCAGTCGGTAACCGGTTCATTCAAAATGTCGTAGGCGACGATTGCTGGCTCATTGAGATACCGTTGCGCCATGGCCTTCCAGAATGTCACCAAATGGCCGCGGTAAGTCGCAAGCGAGGCCGCATCTCCCTTGAAAATCTCTCTGCTCCAACCGTAGGTCTCCGCTGCACAGAGAATGATCTTGATGTTCGCCGCCCGGGCAAGCGGCAGCGCGGCATCCAGAATGGCCAGATTGCTGGCATAGGGCGCGAGTGGATTTTCAATCGTTGGCAAACTGGCATTTGAAGAATCCACACTGAAGCCGAGGCGGATGACGTTTACCTCCGACTGAGCCAGTAGCGCGAGAAGATCCGCTTGCAGATACTTGTCCGAGGTGCTGATACCGCGCATTTTCGTCGGCAGCTCCACAGCCACTCCCGTAGCTCTGACCACTGTCGTTAACACGCATAGCCAGAGAGAAAGACAGATAAGCTGCTTCAGACAGTACCGAAACAAGCGCCAACTCAGGATGCCCGATTTCTTCAAATCCTTCACTTTGCAAAACAAGTTCATTTCACCTTGAGTCGATAGAATTCCTTACTGGCCTCTTTGGGCAGTGTGAGCTGGAGAGCGCCGGCAGCCTGCCAGGTGTCGAGATTGGAGGACTTCTCAACCGGTAGTGTGAGACACACTGAGCCAGCGCCTGCAGCGATGATGACACTGCCAACCGTCCTGAGATCCTGGATCGTCTCGGCCGTGTAAAGACTGAAGCTGCCGGGGTTGCCGGTGACTTCGGCCAATCCCGCTGCCCGACCGGCTGACTGTGCCGTCTCAACGGCAGCATCGTATTGCGCCTGGGAATAACTCACAGGAATGGACGATGACGCAAAGTCCCCGACGAAGGGCGCACCCGTATTGAATTTGAAGAGATCAGCGGTGCCACCGTCCAGAGTCACAACCAATCGATAAGTAGTAGCGCCCTTTCGGGTCCATGTCAGGTCTTCGTAAACTCCACCAATCGCGATCGACTCGACCTGTCCGTCGCTGCGCCGGATGCGCTGAAGACCGGTAATTCCGCTGCTGCCGAAGTCGAAATCGACGCTGATCGACTGGCGGGTTTCCGCCACGCTTGCGGCGGGCCAGGCAAGACCATTCAGCAACATGAAGTATTCTTGATTCTGGTAATTTTCGCCATCCAATGACTCGTGGAGCGGCTTGAAAAAGCCGACCAATACGTCTCCCTTTAGGGGGCTCCCCTGACCGTCCAAATTGCAAAATCCGAGGTTGGTGGCGTTGATGGTGGTGAGGTAAGGATGGGACGCCGGACTCCAGACAGGGACGCCGGCGGGAATCGTGTTGTCCACGACGGTCGCGGTGAGACCGTCGTGGTGCTGGCCCATGACGATGCGCACGTCGGTGCTGAGCAGTTCGACGAGACTGGTGCCCAGATTGCGGCTCTGTCGATTCGTCTCTGCAACATCAAAGAAGAGCGGCGTCGGGTTCGTGTCGCCCGGGCCGGTGAACAAGAACGTTCGCAAGGTATCAGCACCCAATCCGTACATATTGTCATAGGTAAAGGCGCTGACAAACTTGTAACCAAAAGTCCAGGCGGCAAATTGATTCAGCCGCGTTTCCGAGTCGGACATCACATAGCCATTCGGCGCGAAATATTGCAAATAGAGGGCATACGGGATGGGTGTGGCACCGGTGCCATCATTTCCGGCCAGACCTAGCTGGCGGAACCTTTGCCAATGTTCGTAAACATCCTTCGGGCTGCCACCGGGAAATCCGGCCCAGTAGTAAAGATAAGAATCGAACATCAGCATATCGGGCTGCGACGTGGCCATGAAATTACGCATCCGGTTGTGAAAATAATTGCTCCAGTTCGGCTCGTTGATGTGCACCCCGGACTGATTGAGGCCGCTGATCAAGTTGGGGAAATTTTGGCGCGTTTCCGCCAAAAATGTCGCGATCGTCGCTGGATCATAAGGTGCCGCGTCACGATCTGACAGCGTCTGCTCATCACCGAGCTGCACCCGGGCCATATTTGCCAAATAAGGACGCTCCGTGGTTGACGGCCCGAAGGACATCAGGCCCCAACCGGTCCCCAGCCGGCTCCAGGCAACGCCGTTCGATGGCGGGCCGAGGAGGCTTGGCGCCCAACTGTATTGCCAGACAAAATTCACAGTCGTGAAACCAGCAGCCACAAACTGGTCAACATTAAACCTGACCCGCTCGACCGGATACCAAGTCTCGGGATATACCAACCCCTCGATCTGCAGTCCCCGGCACAGCAGCAGATAGTGTCCGCGGTCCAGTACCGAACGCAGGGGATCCTCCACCACGATGTCATCAATCCAAAGCTGCCCAGGATTAACACCATCGGCGCTACCCCAAATCCGCGCTTGAACGGTGAGCGTGGTAATACCGGAAGGAACCATGATTTGGGTCGCGACCTGCGTCCAATCCTGGGTGGCCGGCTGCGGGACAGGCGTCAGAGTATAAGTCCGCCCCCCGACAATGACATCCGCTTGAACGTTCGCGGCATTCTGCGTTTTCAGCCACAAACTGACTGGGAAACTGCCTTGATGGATTGGCAGCGTTTGCTCTGCCGTGATCCAAGCGCCTTCGGATGCAGGCGCAGTGAGCTTGGCGCTTTTCGTCCCGCCAACATGGAAAACGGTCAGGTCGATCGCGATGCTCGCTGCTGGGGTGGTCAGCCAGTTGAATAGGTTGTTTTCAAATCCTGGATTGGCCACGCACTGGCTGGTAGCGATCAGTGACTCCGCAGGAATGCCCACGGCGTCGAAATAAGCAGTGGATGGTGAGGTCTGGCCGAAGGTGATCCCATTAAAGGCGTCTGTCGCACCGGCGGCGAGTCCGGTAAATGCAACTTGGCTGCCGCCATTGATGGAAATGGTCCACAGTCTTGTTCCGTTCGTATGAACGACTTTCAGCGTGTTCCACTGGTCTGGAGTGAAGGCCAGTTCGGCCCCCGTGCCCGCCTTGACCCAAGCTGTCCCATCGTTACTGAGCACACCCACCGTATTTCTCAGAATCGTGCCCGTCGCAGTACCGCGGATGTATAGCGCCGTGAGCAGGGTCGTCTGAGCAGCGCCGCCATAGAGGTAGAGCAAAGCCCCGCTGCCATCCGCTGCAAAATGAAAAGCAAGATTCAACTCCAGCGTGTCACTGGCACCACTGTTAGCGGAAACCCCTCTGGCGCACATGGCCTGTCCGCTGCTGGCGGCGGCGGCCGATAGCATCAGATACTGACCGCCTTCCTGCGCCACAAGCGCACCCGATGCACTGCGCCCCGTGTTGACCACCCCGGTCGTATGCGTCCCGTAATTCACCCCATAGGACCAAGTCCCCGTCAAGGCCGTAGCGGTGGCAGGCTTGTCCAATACCGTGGACGAAGCCGGTACCACGGCACCCTCGAAATTATCATCAAACACCACCGCTCCCGTGGAGAGGCTCTTGATCAACGGCAAGTGAGTGCTGGGGGCTGCATCAGCAGCGATGGCTAGCACGAGCCCTACTGCTATCGAGAGAGCGATATCTACAGGCCTGGAGAAAGTCGAAGTAGGCGGGTTCATGCTGGGGCGATTTTATAGGGATTGCGGAGCAAGCCCGAATCCTTTGGGGCTTGTTGGAAAAAAAACCTCGCCCGGACGGACCGGACGAGGCTTCTCGATTTGCCTAACAAAGATGGGTTTTATTCAGACAGTCATCGATCAGTTCACCTTGATGCGGTAGAATTGCTTGCTTCCTTCCTTAGGAAGGGTGAGCTGGAGATCGCCAGCAGTCTGCCATGAGCCAAGAGTGGTGGATTTTTGGACAGGCAGGGTGAGATTGACCGAGCTCGCACCTGCAGCGACGATCACTTGTCCTGTCGTTTTGAGATCCTGGATGGACGTCTCTGTGTAGAGGCCGTAGCTGGCTGGATCTGCGACCACGTCTGCACGTCCCGTCACGCGACCTGATGCGCTTGCGTTTGACGCCGCAGTAGCAATCGCTGCATCGTACTGGGACTGAGTGTAAGTCACGGCAGGACCGCTGAAGTACATGTTGTCCAAGAAGACCGTGCCAGCAAAACCCGAGGTGGAGATGATCAACTGACCGATGTTGGCCTTGCCGGTCATCCCGACAAAATCCGACAAGTTGAAATCGTAGCTGTTCCAGCCGCCGAGCGTCGGCGTGCGGCTCAGCTCGTGCTCCGAGTTTCCGCCAGGGCCGAAATTGACGAGCTTGACGCGGAAGGGCGTCACATCGGCAGTCCAGACATCGACGTGGAACTTGGTCATCGCCGAAGCGTTAATCTGCGCACTTGGCTCAGCGCCAAAGTAGGCAAGACCTTCGTATTTTTTGATATCATC
>CAJXYV010000039.1 GCA_913063525.1 uncultured Verrucomicrobiota bacterium | reverse complement strand
GACCATCGAGAACGATAGGAAGCAGTTCGCCGCCTTCGCCGTTGTGGCGATCCTTAACGACCAGAATGCCGCGATGGGCAAAGGTCGGATTTGAACCGCCGCGGTCTTGAACGATTTGAAGGTGAAGATCGGCGTCTTCGTTGATCGCCTCCGCGTGCTTTGCCGCGCCCTCCTTGTTCAGCTGTGAAAGCAGCAGCAGACAGAACCCCAGCTCCTTCGATAGGTCGGCCAGCTGGTGCGACGCGTGGGCCAGTTGCTGTTCTCGGCTTTCCCTCCTCATCTCCGCTACGGCGCTGATTCGCTGGATGTAATCCACGACAACGACCATCAGTGGTTTTTTGCGATGGGCGCGACGGATGCAGGCGGTGATTTGGTGAACGTTCGCGTCGGTCCAATCCTCGATTGCCAGCGGACTTTCTTTAATTTTCACAAACGCCGCTTTGATCTTTTCGAGCATCTGCTTTGGAAGTGAGCCGCCGTACTTTTCACGGGCGAATTGAAGCGGGTCGGTGATGGCCTTGCCGGGAAGCCCCGAAACATAAGCAATCATCCGCTCCACCATTTTTTCCTCTGGCATTTCGAGAGAGCAAATCAGTGTGTTGTGACCATCGAGCGCGGAATCCATTGCAAACTGTCCAGCAAGTGCGGTTTTTCCACCGCTCGGATAGGCAGAAATCACGACCGTCTGCTTTGGTTGGAGTCCCCGGAAGCGGTGATTGATCTCGGCAAGGCTAACCTGAATCCCCATCGGGTCGGTGTGTCCCATGCAAAGCGCTTGGAAGCGATCCGCGCATGCGCTCAAGACGGCCTTGGTGCTCCGGGCCGGGCGCGTGGCGGTCAGGATGTCATGGATGCTGGAAATGGGTGCGGAGGTTGAATCAAGGATCTCCTGATTATCGTCCGACTCGTAAGCAACACGCTTCATTTCATCGGCCGCCGCAATGGTCATCCTTCGGGCCCGCTTTTCCCTCAAAATCTTAACATGATGGGGGAAATGTCCCGGCAACGCATGGTTGAATATATGCGCGACCTCCCCCGCCCCGCCAACACGATCTAGCAGACCACGATCCAGCAGCATTTGCACAAACGACGTTAACTCAATGGGCTTGCCCGCGGTGTGAAGCTGGTGGGCGTTCTCAAAAAGTATTCGGTGGGCGGGAATGTGGAAATCCTCCACCGTGAGGCCGGGCGCATCGTCGAAATGCTCGGGTGAATCGAACAAGGCAGATAGAGCTGATTTCTCAACCCCTACCGCATGGGGCAGAGCAACGACGTTGTCGGCGGTGGTGTCCATGGTTTCAGAAAAGGTTGATGATGTGGCTGCATTCGCGAATTCTTCCGGCAAGTGGAGCAGTAAGGTCGGCGTTCATTCCCTCAACGATGCGCTCGGGGGGCGTGTTCGCTGTCCATATCGTGGGGAGGTTTGCCGCGTGGCGATGGTCGAACAGGGCGAACAGCGCGTCGGCAACGGCTGGCGTGTTCCTCTGCTTTCCCAAATCATCAAAGAGCAACACATCCGCCTTGCTGAGCCTCGAAAGGCTCTCCTTGGCCGTGGCTTGGCGCGCGTCGGCGAACTGAGCGGCGACAGTCTCCGCGAATTGGTAGGCTGTCACCACGGCGATTGATGGAATGGGCGGGATAGCATCCGGGTTACGGCTTGGGCGAATCTTGCCCAGGACGATTTCCCGGAAAAGCAGGAAGGCGCAGCGGGTCTTACTCCCTCCGGTGGGTCCGATCATGCCAAGCCATGGAAAGGAATCGGTTGGCCTCCAACTTTGGATTTCCTCCCAAAGACACAGGTTGAAATCTGGGTGGGCGGTGTCGGTTGTTTGGTACCGGGCAGGCGTCAGCTTGAGCATTGCCGCTTCTGCCGCCTGCCTAGCCTTGCTGACGTTCGCCGCGATGGCGTCAGCGGTGCACGGGGAGCAAAAGCTGGGCGTCGGCGTGAAGCAGTCGGCTCGGGTCCATTTGAAAGTTGTCTGGCATTGCCAGCATTCGGCGGTTTCCTCGGTGGTTGTGTTCATCGTTGGGTTAAAATTACTTCGTGTCCCCGCCTGCCGTGAGTGATCGCGGGCGCGGGCCTTGGCTTCGATGTCTGGGCTTTCGGATCTTCCCAGCTTGCCGGGTCGTCTTCATACCTCCCCCCGTTGAACCACGTCGCCGGGTGGGGGATGAACTGCCGATCTTTCCACGCTATCGCCTCGGCGTAGGATTTCACCCTTTCGAGTAGCCATTGAGGCTCACGATCCTTCATCGCCTTCGTGATCGCCTTCAACGCGGCAACCTTCCCCACCTTGAGCGGATAGCTCTGATAAATTTGTTCCTCCATTGCTGACGGTTTCCCATCGGCTTTCTCATCGGGAGAACCAGAATCATCGATCAATAAAGAAGACCTTAATTGGGGTACCTTAATGGGAGTACCTTTGTGGTGCCCCAATGGGGACGGGTCGTGGTACCCCAAAGGGGACAGGTCGTGGTACCCCAAAGGGGACGGGTTAGCCTCAACCCGTGGCCCCAAACGGGACGGGTTGCCGTTTTCACCCGTAGCCCCAAACGGGACGGGTTCAAGCAGCGTGGTTTGCCCTGGTCGTGGGGTTCTTCGGATAAGTCCCCGCCCTTCTAGTTCAGACAGGATAGTAAACACTGTTTTACGTTTCAGGTGGCATGCGCTAGCGATGGTTTCCGCGTTTGAAAACGTTTTCCCCCTCCGCCACAAGTGACATAGAATCCGAAATTGACTTGCGGTAAGCCCAAGATCATCGAGCCAAGCCGGGATGAATGGATAACGGGGCACGCTCTCGTTCATGCGCGGCCTGCCTTTCTTTCCGCGATTTCATCAAGCAGGCCCAGCAGCCGGGCAACCTCTCCCTGAGGGCGCGCGCTCGTCGGCCCCTTGGCCGCTCCGATGGATGTTTCGAAATCATCAAGATCATCGTGGTCCATCGGCTCGGACAAGAGTGCCTCGTGTTCAGCATCGTTGCATGGGTTCATTCGGCTACCTCCCCCCCCTTGGCCATGCCTTCGATATAGGAGGCGATGCTATCGCAGGAGAACAGCCGCTTGCCTCTCAGCTTGCCGCGCTCCCGTAGGGATGAACTTCGGATTTTTCCTTCTTCGGCGAGTCGGTAAAGGGTGCTCCGGCAAAGCCCGAAGATGTGATTTACCTTCTTGGCGTCTGCCCATTCCGGACGAGGTGTCATGGTTGCACCCCTTCCTTAGCTTCAATGAAGCGTTCCAGGGTGGAAAGGCGGAATCTGACAGAACGGCCAATTCTAACGACGGGGATTGCGCCGCTTGAAATGAGTTCTTCAACGGTCCGAAGGGAGACACACAAAATCTTTGCGGCGTCCTTTCGGCTCAGTAGCGATACGCTTGTATTTGCCATGCCGCTAGGAAACGCGGCTTTCCGCGCTGACACCTATTGAAGCCGTGAAAGAGGCAAGAATATCAGTTCATAATCAATGACTAATGATTCAAAAAAAATGAAAATCAGAACTCAAACACTCGGCATTTTCTCCACGGCACGGGCGAGGGTTTCCCTCTCGTGGTGGGTGTAACCCGAATGCACCTCTGCGGACTCGTGGCCGACGATGCGCCGGCGGATCTCTTCGGAAACGTCGGCATTAGCCAAAACGGATGTGAGAGAGTGACGCAGGGCGTGGAAGCTGCGGGCGTTCTGTGCCCGTTGCGCACCCTTGATGCCCTCGCGCACGGTGCGGCGGTCTATCTCGCCAGCGTCCATGATGGCGACGAATTGAGACGAAAGCCCAGCATTACCCGAAACGGATGACTTGAACAGAGACGGGAAAATCGGGGCGTCGTCATTCCCCGGCTGGCGGGTTGCCAGCCATGCCACAAGGCGAGGATGTAAGGGGACTTCTAACCGCTTCTTCTTCCTGCTGGTCTTGGCAGGCATGAAGGAAAGCGTCTTGCGTTCGAGGTTCACGTTTCCCCACGTCAGGTGGGCGCAATCACCGAGCCGTGCCCCCGCGTAGAATCCCACGAGGATCATTCCTTGCCAGTCGCTACACCGGGCGGCGCGTGCCTCGGTTTCCCGAGTCCTCTCTGAGAAAATCGCCGCTTGCCAGTCAGTGCCCCCAGCGGCGTTCACAAGTCCGCTGACCTCCGCCACGGTGAAGACTTCCCGCTCGATTGAATCGTCCTCAGGGAGGCGTTCCAGGGCGGCGCAGGGACTGGCCAGAAGCAAGCCTTCCCTCAGCGCAGACCGGAACATCCCAGCGATGTCGCGGGCAAAGTGGTTTGCGGTCTTGGCCGTGCGGCAGTGGGTGATTTCATCCTTGGCCTTGTCCGTTCCCTTGCCCACCGCTCTTTTCGATGCTGCCTTTTGTGCTCCGGCTGACCAACCTTGGCGGATCGCATCGCGGAAGGATCGCACGTCGGCCTTAGTGATGCTCTCAAGCTTCCCGTCGGCCTTGTCGCCAAGCCATGCAAGGAAGGCCTTAACACTGCCCTTGTATCGAACCAAGGTTGCAGGCTTCCCGGTCGTGGCCTTCACCGAAAGCCAATCCTCCGCCCACGTCCGCACGGTGTAGAAACGCAACGGTTCCCCGGTCGAAACTTCGCACAAGCGGGCGAGCAGCTCCCGCGCCCTCGCCTCTGACAATTCACCCTTGGCGGCAGCGGTGGCAGCTTCGGCAAGGATCGCGTAAGCCTTCGCTGAATTCGGCCCCGTAGCCATGCTGGTCGTGCTTTCCAGCTCTTCCATACGGATCGCCTCGGTCATAGCCTCGGACCGCTTCGCCCGTTTGGTCGATTTCTTCATTCGGCGAACGGTGCCGTCTGGCTGTGGCACGTCGAAAGCGGCAATCCAAAAGGGCGAGCCGGGACGTTTGATGAGGGTGGCCATGATCGGGGTTGAGTCGGTAGTTTTGAGCGCTAAAAAGTGAGAACAGGAATGGGAACGTCTTTACTGTTTTTTTGTGTTCCCATTCGTTCCCACTATCAAGCAAAATCAAGGAACTCATTGATTTTAAATGACCATGGAAGGACTCCTGGGTTCGAGTCCCAGTCCTCGTACTTCCTTCTTACTGAGTTACAGAAAACTCGTGCGATGCTTATGCAACTCATCGCGCATCGCTAGAAATCGAGCTTAGATTCTCAGCCGCATATCCCCCACCGAGAACCTGTGGTGGTTCTCAGTTTCTTCTTCAGATCCGTGCCATCACAGTGCGCTGGAGCTGGGTCCAGTCCAAAGTAGCCACGGCGCCAGCCGCCGGGTCCTTAGTGGAAAGGAGGAAACTCCGGCATCACAAAGGTGGTCGCGCCGCCGTCCGCCTTGGGCAGCAGCAGCAAATAGCGGCGGAAATCCGGCTTGGCCGGCCAGCGGGTGTCGCAAAACGTTTTATAGCCGTTGCCCACTTTGGTCCCGATGGTGATTTGCGCCATGTCGCCGGGCTGATCAACGCCCGGAGTGATGATACTGCGCAGGCCCGACGGGAGTTGCAGCGTCTTACCGCCGAACTTTCCGCCGATCGCTCCTTTGGTCAGGTTGTAAACGAGTATTTGCCCCGCACCAAAGCCACCATCCGCCGTCTCAAGCACCAGTGTCCGGTATTTTTTGGACGAGCCGGCCTCGGGTATCAGGATGAGGGAGGCTGAGCCCGCCGCCGGCAGCTCGAAGGTGGTGAAAGGTTGCACCAAAACGCCAGGCTCAACAGCCTTGCTGCGGCCCCGCGATCCATCGGTCGAGACGGGAGAAGGATCAATAGCCAACGCCGCGTAGCGGGTCGCCAGCGCCAGTGGGCTCCCCATAAAGCCGCGTGTGGCACTGAAGCGGTGACGCGCCTCCCAGCCCTTTTCGGTCTTTTCAGCGAGGATCAAGTTTTCGGCCCCATCGGCTGGTTCCACACAGATGAACCGCACCGAGTGGGCCGGCTCTTTTGGCTTTTCCTGTGCTAAAAGTGAGCTGGCAAAACATGCGGTGAGCAGGATGGAAAGTCGGAACGGATTCACGATAGATTAAATTTCATTTCTGGCGAGCCAGCGGAAGGAGATTGTCTCGAAACGCCTGCCAAAAATCTTGTTGCCAGGCACGGCGAGATCCGCCTCCGCAGTCTGCGCCGAATCGGCAGGATCCACCCACACCGGCGTGCGCTGGACCACAGCTTCGCACCACGCCTCGGCATTCACCTTGCCGTCCGGCCCGGTTGATGAGCCGTGGGCGCGAATGCGGAACGTATCGCCGCGGGCTTGCAGCTGCGATGCGATCGGCGTGAGCAGGTCCGACTGCATTAGATAACCGGGAATGCCCACGGCGCGCGATGTGGAGCCCGTAACGCCGCTTGCAGCATCAGCACCCGGCATACCCTCGAAATCTGCAGGCGATGTGCTGCGCGAGCCACTCGACGACTTGGCATTCAAGCCCGCTTTCTCGATCGCCGCCTGAACGGCCCCCATGTTGCGCTGCTTCGGGTCGCCGCTGGACGGATTCCGGTTCAAAAAATCTGCCACAGAAATGAATGGGCCGCGGTCCTTGACTTGGGCGACAAGCTCCTTGGCCAAGCTTGAGATTTCATCGTCGCTCAGTGCGCGATAGCCCGACCACTGGTTGGGCTCGGTAAGCGACGAGGTGGGCGTGGCCGACTCAGCTGCCGTCATCCCACTGCCACCCGTAGGGGTCAGCTTTTCTTCCTTCTGAATGCTGCCAGCAACAAGCTTAGAGCCGCCGCGGTTGCTCGCGAGCAGCGACTTCCAAGCATCCACATGCGTCGAATTGATATTGAAAGCACCGTCATTGAGCAAACACGCCGAAATCCTCGCCGCCGCTTCAGGGTGCAAGTCGGATCCGCTGACGAGCAGCTTCTCAGCAGCAGTCCATGCCATGGATGGCACGAAGCGAGGGTTAGCCAGACGTTGCTCTCCATCCTCGAAAAAGTTTTTCAGCATTTCCTGCGGGCTGCCACCCGATTTGTAGGGAGCGGTAGAGGGCAGGAGCGCGCTGTCACTCACACTTGAAAAGAACCACGAGTCAAACAATGCCGCATTGGCCAGATAGGAGTGATCCACCACTGGCACAGTTAGGGGGGACGCCAGTCCAAAATGAACGCCCGTGTCAGTGCCGATGGATTGACCCGGGGGAAGAAAGGGGCTCGCCATGGAGTTTCCGATCGCCCGCTCCACCTGTGGGTAAAGATAGCTTTGGCCAGTAAATGCAACCGACTTGGGCGTGTAGGTATCCAATCCAGAAATCAGCAAATCAGAGAGCGGATTTCCCGCACTGGGATACCTACTCCGGTCTGCAGATTGGCTGAAGCGATCCGCAAAGCCATTGGCAATCGCGTGACTCAACGACATCAATGAAACGGGTGGCACAGGCGATACCTGACGTGTCGCCAGCGCATTAACCCCGTTGTCGGGCGAGTGGCCACCACCAAAGAAACCCCGATTATTTGCGGTAATGCTGATCAGATTTGTCGTGTCGTAGGGCAATGAATCTACCCTCCATACCTGCTGACTCTCGTGAAATTTAGCCGTCTCTGAGTCATCAAATAGATGCTCGATCACCGCGCTATTGGCCATAACCCTTGGCCAACTGGCTTGGGAGTTGGTCGTTCCGTCGCTACTTTCTGCGTTCAGGTAGTTCCCGTAAACCATGAAAGGCTTATAGGTAGTGAACTGGCCAACGGACAATGACTGAGAGTTCTTGATTTCAGGAAAATAATTACTATCTGGATTTGAAATTGACTTTGTAGCTAGTCCAGTACTGCCCAGCTGCAGGCCGCCCTTTCCAGCGCTATCGAGACGAGCACCAATGTATTGAGTGAAATAGCTGGGCTTGGTCGTACTTGGTGGATTTTTTTCATCGGTCGTGATCGTAAAGTTCACAATGTCGGAGGCATCGAGCCAATAAGCACCAATATTCCCGTTGAGCGTTACCGTTCGATTCCCTCCCCAACCGCGATCCATATCGTAATCCGTTGTACTACCCGAATTGTTAATGGCTAAATTGGTGTCTGCAAAACCAAAAAAGGCGCACTCACCCGCCTCCAGCGTGTAACCTTTGGCTAACTTTGCCCCGCCGAGGTTGCAGCGGAAAACATCATTGACCCCGAATCGAAGGGTAGTGGTCGTTGAAGGCTTATAGAGATTGGAAATCTTAGCATCGTAATAATCCACTCTTCTCGTAAGTGGAAAAGTATTTAGAGCGTAGGGCCATGTTTCATATTTTGCACTGGTTTGCGTCACGGTCCGCCCCACAAAGTCTCTTGTCGTGGGTGCGGCCATCAGCTTGGTGCCACCGGCGGCATCGGTGATGTCCCACTTCACCTTGAATGGCAGACCCGACAGTTGGAAATTAAAGAAATCTCCTTGGGGAATTACGGTCTTTATATTCAGCGGATTCCATACGGTGTAGACCGAGTCGATTTTAAGGGCCATGTCGTACTTGCCTGCAGGCAAGCCGGTAGGACTCATCAACAGGTCAAAATTCGAGGGGATCGCACCCATGGAAAGCATGTACTGCTGCGAAGCGATGACCGGTTTCCAGTAATTGAAAGACGGATCGGACACGGCACCATAGCGGAAATCCCCGGAGCTATCTTCGGCACCGCTCCGGGCTTCGAGGGTGGGCGTGTATCCTGTCCATTTGAGCTGGCGATAGAGATTCGAGTAGATCCAGAGTTCTTCGAGGTTGATGCCGGGCTGCGAGGCGGTGGCGAAGTATTTCAGCATGTCGCTGTCGCTGCCGAACTTCTCGAAGACGCCTTGGTTCTTGGGTTTGCCAGTGCTCGCGTCGATGGCGATGTCATTGATGTTGCCCGCGCCATCGTAGAGCGGAACATCCTGCACAAAGGTCCGCGGCTTGAGGAAGAGCAGCGACAGATCCTGCTTGAGGCGGCGGTGGGTGACGTCGGCCAGCACGCCGCGGCTGAGGTGGGTGATGTCGTGAAAGTTCTTGCGGGCCTCCGGGGCCAGCACATTGAAGCTATCCGTGGAGATCAGCTTGGACATCTCCTCATCCGGCAGGGCGAGCGCTGTCAAATTCTCCAAAATTTCGGCGTTTGGGCGCGCGGCGGCCAGCGATCCCAGCAGGGCATCCGCTTTGCCATCCCGGTAGTCTTTGCCGCGCTTGCCGCCGGAAGGAAGAGCCGCCTTCATCGACTCGTCGGACACCCACCAGGCCATCTTCCCCGCCATTTGGCCGCGGTTGTTGGTGAATTTCAGCTCGGGCACCCGCACTTCCTGACCGGCAGCGGGACTGTCGCCGAGTGTGCCCTTACCCACCAGCAGCACATCGCTATCAGAGGGACTTTCCACCAGAGTTTCGCTACCAAGCGTAAGCGGATCTCCCGATGCCAGCCACTGGCGAAACACCGGAGTGGGCCTTTTGAGAAAACCGGTCGCCGCATCCCAGGAATCGTGCACGCCCACCCACTGGCTGCGGTTACCACTGCTCGCGCCGTGTCGCTGCTCGGCCAGGCTGCTGATCCGGCCATCCGGTCCCAGCTGCTTCTGCAGATCCCCAATCGCCAGCATCAGGGCCACCCGCGCGTTGGCCCGCGCACTTTGCATTGCCAAGCTTTGCGATGAAGTCCGCAGGCTGATACTGGAAAGCGAGAGCAAGCCGACGGCAATCACCGTCAGCAGAATCATCAACGACAGCGTGACGATCAGCGCGAAACCGCGCCTAGACCCGGCAGATCTCCTCGGTTTCCTGGAAATGGATTGTTGGGTATTCAAGGGGTTTTTAAAGAGTTTTTCAGGAACGTTTCGGAATCAAATCCTCAGGCTGGGATGCGGCGCGAAAACCGACCCAGCCAAACGTCATCGCTAGTAAATGTAATTACCGGCAAGATTTTGGGTAGTCGGATGAAATGTGGACTGGATAATTTCCCTGAAGTGGTGAAAGTCATCGGCGCTGGGTTTTTTTGGCCGCAGATTACGGCGTCAGACCACCCATTCCGTCGTGGTACGGCCGCTCTCTCTGCAACGACAACATCATGACACGGACTGGGTTTTCTGTCTCATCACGTAAAGGTGTGATTTCTCACCTCACTCCGTCAAACTCCGAGTTTGGACGATCCTGCGAATACCTTAAACGATTGATATCCAGCACTCCACATCCATCCGCCGCCGATTCCCCCTCTTTTGTGGCAATATTTTGGCACTTCTTGGAGGCTAGACTCTCCACCGGATCGCCGCGACCTGGCTTCGTGCCCCCGCAGCACTTCACTTGCATCTCGCGGCCGGACTGATTAGATTTCCACCCCGGTGCCTCGCCGGACCAATCTTTTTCAAACCGAACCAATACCATGGGAAGACATTTCGAATGCCGCCGCCGGGCGAAAGAATCGCGATGGGCCACGATGTCCAGAGTGTTTCCGAAGCTCGCCAAATCCATCACGATGGCCGCCAAAAGCGGCGGCCCCGATCCAGAATCCAACGCCCCGCTGCGCGTCGCGATCAACAACGCCAAGGCCCTCAACCTCTCGCGGGACAACATCGAAAACGCCATCAAACGCGCCGCCGGCAAGGACGCCGCCGACATTTCGGAAGTCACCTATGAAGGCAAAGGCCCGCACGGCTCCTTGTTTGTCGTCGAGTGCGCGACGGACAATTCCAACCGCACGATCGGCAACCTGAAGATCATCTTCAACAAAAACGGCGGCCAGATGGTCAACGCCGGCCAGCTCGACTTCATGTTCAACCGCAAGACGGTGATCGAATTCCCGATGCCGACGGACCGCGAGCTGGACGAAATCGAGCTGGAACTGATCGACGCCGGCCTGGAAGAAATTCACGTCGACGACGGCGTGGTTTCTGTGATCGGCGAATTCAGCGCCTTTGCCAGCCTCAGCCACGCGGTGGAAGCTCTCGGCATCCACGCCAACAAAGCAGGGCCACAACGGCTCCCCACCCAGCCAATCGAGCTGACGGAAGCGCAGATGGAAGAAGTCGAAACCCTTCTCGATAAACTCGAGGAAGACGACGACGTGCAGGCGGTGTACACCAATCTGGCGTAATTCGGCCGCGCCCCCTACGCCAGCTATGGCGGAGCCTGAAATCTGGCTTGCGAATGCGCCGAATTGGCAGAGAGTCTCTGAATGTTGTTCTGGGCTCTTGCAATTCTATTCACCGCTTTCTCCACCCTCCCGACCATGGCGCAACCCATCTCCAAAACGGGCGGCTTTTTCTCGATCTTCTCCAAAGGCCCGCCCGCCTACGTCAGCGAAGCCGCGCTGCCCGAAGGCTGGCCGCTGCCCGGACCATTTGACCAGGTGGTAACAAAAAGCTACCCCGCCTATCGCGCCGCGTACACGCCCAGCCACAGTCCGAACAACGGCTTCTGGACGCTTTTCAAGCACATCAAAAAAAGCGAGATCCCGATGTCGGCACCCGTCGAAATGACCATGACCGTTGGTAATGAGGGATCCATGAAAATGGAGCAGATGGGATTCCTCTACCTGTCGCGCAAAGTCGGCAGCACCGGCGCGGGCGGCGAAAATGTCGTGGTACGCGATGTGCCAGCCTGCACGGCCTTCAGCTACACCTGGCAGGGTCCGCGCAATGACAAAACCATCGCCAAGGCCGGCGCCGCAATGGATGCCGCGCTGGCCGCCGCAAAAGTCACCCCCACCAGCTACCGCATCCTCAGCTACAACAGCCCCTTTATCTCCCGCGCCAAACAGACGCACGAGCTCCAAGCCCTCTTCGAGACGGACCGCCCCCGTTAACGCAACCACCCAACGAGGTTCCGCAACCACCCAACGAGGTTCCGCCACCACCCAACGAAGCTCCGCCACCGCCCAACGAGGTTCCGCCACCACCCAACGAAGCTCCGCAACCACTCAACGAAGCTCCGCCACCACTCAACGAGGTTCCGCAACCACTCAACGAAGCTCCGCCACCACCCAACGAGGTTCCGCAACTACTCAGCGAGGTTCGACAACTCGTCGGATAAGTTCACCGAGTGGCGGGTAACCGCGATTCGTTGTCTTCCGTCACGCCCGTGGCAGGTCCAGTCGGCGGCTTGCGCTTGCCGTTTTTCGGTCGATTGCGCGGCTGGACTTTGCCGCTTTGTAAATCGGCATAAGCAGCCTCGCCCAGACCGGCATGAACGTGATCTTTCAGCTCCTGCTGGAGAGAATCGACGAGATCAGGGCGCTCCACAGCGAGGTTGCGGCTTTCCCTTGGGTCCTTGGCCAGGTCGTAGAGTTGTGCCTCGCGAGTGTCCCAGTAGTAGAGGAGTTTGCGGTCGCCTTTGCGGATGGCGGATTGCGGATGGTCGATCTCGACGGCTTGGTGCCAAACGAAGCGGTCGATGGGCCGCTGGATTTTACCGACGCCTTGATTGAGGAGCACACTTTTCCAGCTGCCACCCTCGCTACCTTTGGGCGGCACCGAATCGGGTTTGATAAAATCCAGCAGCGTGGCAGTTAGATCGTAACTGATGGCAGGCGCGTTGCAGTACGTACCGCCAATGATGCCAGGGCCACGCACCAAGAGCGGAACCCGCAAGCCGCCATCCCCAAGATCGCCCTTGCCCCCTTTCAGGTAGCCGGTGTGCCCCCCGTTATCAGAGGTGTAAATGACGTAGGTGTTATCGGCGAGATGGAGAGTGTCGAGCGTCTTGAGAATTTCGCCGACACAGGTGTCCAGATCTTCCGTCATCGCGGCCATCACCCCGCGGTCGCCGCGCCCTTTGCCGTTGTTGATCGCTTGGTATTTCAGCGCAGTGGCGGCCAGCGCCTGCGCCTGCGGGTGGACGGCATAGTAGGAAAGTTGCAGATAGAAGGGATGTTCGTCTTTCACCTGCGCGGCCATGAATTCCTTCGCGCGGCGGGTCATGCTGAACGATTGTTTGGGATCGTTCGGATCATTCGAGTCGCCGTCTTCATTCATCGTGATGCCGTCACTGACATCGTACCCCATGGATGCCGGGGTCTGAAACCACTGCCATTTGCCGAGGTGGGCGGCGCGATAGGCGGGATTAGCGCGCTTGAGGGTGTTGGCGAGCGAGTCGCTGACGGGCGCGCTCCAGTTGCGCGACATTTTATCGGGACAATTCAGGCTGGTGGTCGTCCGCCCCATCTGGATAGCCGCACGCGAACACTCGCATTTGCAGTGTGCGGCATAGGCCTGCGAAAACGTCATGCCCTGCGCCGCGAGGCGATCGAGATTGGGGGTGTGGAAGATCGCACCGCGGCTCGATTCATTACCCGGGATCATCGTCACGGAAGTGCCATTCCATGCCTGGTCGTCGGCGAGGATAAAGATGAAGTTAGGCGACTTGGCGCTAAGGCTGGCTTGCAAGCACAGCGCTGCGGTGAGGATAAGTAGGGTTTTCATGGGCGTGGGGCGAGGGTGTAGCGGTGCGCGATGCTGCCGTTTTCGCCGCGCTCTCTCGTGAGTCCGGGAACGCTGGCGCGGACGTATTCGACGGTCGCTTGCTTCGGATCCACGGTGACGCGGAGGTGGCCAGAGCTGCCGAGAATCACGCCCGTGTAGCCGTATTCCTCCGCGCTGCGGGTGCCGCCGCTCGGGTTGCTGGGTTGAGGGACATCCTGATAGACGATGCCGTCGAGTTCCTCCTTCGCAAACAAATGATCGTGCCCATGGAAGACTGCGCTCACGCCATTTTTGACGAACAGCTGATGGATCGGCATCTTCCAGTTCGGGCGATGCTGGGCAAAGCCATCGCTGCCATCGGCATTTTTGCCACCCCACTCCATGAAGGGCGCGGTGTTGACTCCGCCGCGCGCATCGCGACCGACTCCGCCCACGAGGTGGTGGACGAAGATGAATTTGAACGGCGCTTTGCTGTTTTCTAACGTCTTCGTCAGCCACTGGTATTGGTCATCGCCCAGCGTCATGCCCCAGTTGTCGGAGCCCTTGCGTTCGCGGGTGTACCAGAACGGATCGAGGACGACCAACAACGCGCCGCCCCATTCCCATGCATAGTAGTCCTGCAAAAGTCCCGCGCCTTCTTGGGGTTTAGCATTGCCCGTATAGATCCCGCCCGGCTCAGGATTGGGGAAAAACTTTTTGCGCATATTCACCGAGAACAGCGGCATGGAATCGGGCTGCCCCGTGAGGCGTGATCCCACTTCGCCGTCGTGATTGCCGAGCGTGAGAAAGACCGGAGTGCTGTGGGCGACCTGACCCATGTAATAGCGTTGCGCCAGATACTGCGATTCGGCGTTGGTGTAAGCGCTGCCGAATTTATCGACCATCATGGTGTCTCCCAGATCGACCATGAAGTCGGGGTTGTCCGCGCGTTCGTTGGCGATCGTCTGCTCGTAGACCTTGCTGTCCGTGCTGACATCCAGATGAGAATCCGCCTGAATGGTGAAGGTGAATGCCGAGGCCGGCGCCCGCTGGGTGTGGAAATGACAGAGCTTGTCGTGTTGCGCTTCGCCACCCACGTGGCGATAGTTGAGTTGATAGACATAACTCGTGTCGGGTTTCAGCTTTTCGAGTACGAGGCTCTTGGGCTCTCCCGATAGCAGTTGGATCGTCGCCGTGCGTTGAGTCAGGGCCGCTTCGGATTCGCCGTAGGAGATATAGGCCTCCATTGGCGACCAGGCGATGACGCTTGCAGTGACCGAATTCGCGCCCGGACGGCAAAGCCAGACATTGAATGGGTAGGATGGCACAACTGCTGGCTCCACCGCCGCGCCGCCGCCACGACCACCTTTGCCGCGAGCTTGGTCGTTAGGACGCGCTGCGATCAATGCGAGGCCGGCGAGTGCGGCCAGCGATAGCTGATATCGGATTTTCATAAGATTAAGGAATTATCGTCGTGGCGCGCCGGAAACATCCAGATCAGGCTGGGTGTTCCAGCGCGGTTTCCAGCCGGGTTTATCGATTTTGGTGCGGAAGATCACGGTGTTGTCGAGGTCGAGGTCGGCCGTCCAAATGAACTTCGCCGGCGTAAAGTCGGCACCATGGAAAACCTCCTTTGGATTCACCCGCTGCTCGGTGTATTCCACCGCATTCGGCCATTGAGAGTCGTCAAAGTTGATCGTCCACCAGCTGTCGGGGATCGGGATTTGCTCAACGCCTGAACTCTTCGTGTCCCGATTGAGCGGCCCTTTGAAAAAGCACTTGGCCTTCCAGGTGGCATTGCTCGCCGTGCCGTCGGCGAATTTGATGATGAAACCGCCATCGCCGATGTGATCGCCGTATTCCATGCCCGTTTTTGCGTCCGCGTTGTCCTTGGCCATGACGGCGATGGTCATGGGATATTCCGGTAGGATATCCACGCTCACCACGTTGTGGGGCAGGAAATCAATCGAATCGACTGCCGTTAGCTTGCCATTGATATAGAGGACAAACCAGTTGTCGGCATAGACATTGACCTTGATGGTGTCGGCGATGGTTGGCTTAACGACTCCTGAGTGATCGGGAGCGTTTTTGGCCGGTTTGTCCGCCTGACCGTCATTGCGTGGGGGTGGTTTGCGTTCTCCGGACTCGGGAACACCCGCCGCACCGTCGCGGGTATAAACGACGCTCAGATCCGTGCTCGCGAGGATGAGATCTTTGATGGATGCCAGCAAGCCAACCCCCGTCACCTGCGATGCGGGGAGATGAATGGGCGGCGCGGCGGAAAGAGCGTAGAGGCTGAGGACATACGTTTTCGCGCCCGGCCCCTTGGAATGTGGCGGCGCATAGCCGATCCGATTGTTGATGGTGTTAGTGCCTAACACGCCCACACCACTCGCGTTTTTAGGCAGGCCATGAATATTCGCTGGGATTTGATAGAGTGTCCAATAGACCTTGGTTTTCCCCTCGGGATCGAGGTGGTGCATGATGAGGGCATAACTCTGGGTCCCGACGGGTGCGCCGCTCCACTCGAGCGGCAGTGTCGCGCTGCTGCCATCGCCGGTGAACTCAACGGGCAGAACCCCGCCATCGGCAACCACGGGACTGCGAAGAACAAACGAACCACTTTTCTTCGGGCTGGCAGGCTGAGGCGCTTGATCGCCTCGAACCACCGGCCCGCCTTTGCGTGCGCCAGCACGGTAGGTTTCTTCACTCTGAGTTCCGTCGGCGTTGGCAAACTGGAACTTCCATGCGCCGTCGCTGGTCGCGGCATAGTTCACAGCGCCCGGTTTGCCGTTCACAGAATATTGAAGCCGGAAGGATTTCTCATCAGCTGCGGCCTTGAAGTCGGTGATCTTGGCACCGCGCAACGGAGGCAAGGCCGGACGGATGGGTTGTGCCCGCGGCTGCGGATCGATCTGGCCATCGCGCTCCACCACTTGGCCATGGAAACCGCCATTCACATAGGGGTATTTGGTCGAGCTGTGGTAGTGATATCCTAAGGCCGCGGTGATATGGCCGCAGCAGTCATCGAGCTTGCCAGGCGCAGAGCCATCGGGTTCGTTTAAGCCATAGATCGCATAGCCGTCGAGCGAGTAGGCGATGGGCTTATCTTTGCCAACCGTACTCTGCAAATGCAGGGGTGCCGCATGGTAATGATAGTCGTCCGCACGACCGCAGTGGCCGCCCCATTGATCGAGCTCGCCAATTTCCTGCGAGATTTCGCCACGGTTGTTTTGCGGATTGAAGATCGGGATGCCGTTGGCCGCGATGGCGATCGCGCCGCGCAGGAAATGTCCCTTGATCGACTGCGGCACCTTGGCGGGCACGGGGGCCAGCGGAATCTGCCAAGCATTCCCGCCGAAATACGGCTGCGGCAGCGGCACCTGTTGCTGCCACGCCGTGATACCCACCATCATTCCATGCGCGGGCAGGCCGTTATTTTCGACGTACAAAAACCGATCGTCCCAGCGCAGCTTCACGCGCGGCGCGAATGCGTCAAAAGGCGCAGCCTGCGGCGGCCGACCGACAGCCCCCTGAGCCAAGGCTGAAGCCGCAAACCCGCAGAACCCGAGGACAATAAAAAACTTAGCACTCACCCCAGTAAAACCCACGCCCCAACCAAACGTTGCTATCGTTTTTTCATTTACTCAACGCCCCGTTGAAAGAAGAGAGGCACAAGCGCGCGACGAGAAAGAAAGAGATTGCGCAACGGGGCGCGGTGGTCTTGTCTTTGCCCGCTGTCAGGGGCCGTGGAGGTTCGGCAGGCGAACCCCGCCAGGCCTTGATCGGAGCAACGGTAGTTTGTCCGTACTTGCCGCGGATTCCCTGGCAGCACTTTTTTGGCAGCGCGCCTCAGTCGAGACCCAAGACAGCTTTGAAGCGAAGCAAAGCAGCCGCCCACGCCACGGAATCGCCGGGAGTGAAAGTGCGGAAGTCGAAGGAGCGGCGGATCAAATCGCGGCCCGATTCGAAGTCTGGCAAGTGGCCGGTGCCGACCATCTGGGTGATGACATTGCCGCACGAAGTCGCCTCGACCGGGCCCGCGACCACTTCGATGCCGAGCGCGTCGGCAGTCGCTTGGCTGAGCAGTTCGTTCTGGATGCCACCACCGCCGGCGTGCAGGCGGGTGAAGTCGCGGCCCGTAAGCTGGCGAATGCCGTCGTAAACGACGCGGTATTTGAGAGCGAGCGATTCGGTGGCGACGCGCAGGACTTGGCCTTTGTCATGCGGCACCGGCTGGCCGGTTTTTTCGCAATAGGCGCGGATCTTGTCGGGCATTTCACCGGGGCTGGCAAAGCTCGCGTCGTCGGGATCGATGAAGGCGGTGAACGGCGCGGCCTCGCTGGCGAGGCTGGCCATTTCGGCAAAGCTGAGTGTTTCGCCATCGAGCTCCCACTGGCGCTTGCACTCCTGAATCAACCACAGGCCGCCGATGTTTTTCAAGAACCGTACGCTGTCGTCCACACCAAGCTCGTTGCAGAAGCCGCGGCCTAACGCCTCGGGCGTGGTGATCGCCACGGCGGACTCGACGCCCATGATCGACCAAGTGCCCGAGGACAGCCAAAGATTGCCAGACCCGGTCATGGGAATGCCAGCTACGGCGGACGCCGTATCATGGCACGCAGTCGCGACCACAGGAATCCCAGCGCGACCAATGAAGGCGGCGACATCTTCGCGGATTGGACCGAGGACGGTACCGGGCGCGACGACTTCACCAAAGATCTGACGCGGCAAGCCCAAGGCATCGATCACTCCCCACGCCCAGTCGCCCGTGTGGGCATCGAGCAACTGGGAAGTCGAGGCAACCGTGCGCTCTACCGCTTGTCGCCCCGTCAGCCAATAGGCGAGCAGGTCGGGCACAAACAACAGGCGGGCAGCGTTGCCCAGCGCGGGGCTTTTTTTGCGGGCCTCTGCCAGCAAGTGCAGCGAGCTGTTATAGAAATTCGTCTTGATGCCGGTCTGCGCATACACCTCTGCCTCGGGCAGGATCGCGTGCATCGCGTCGGCCATTCCTTCAAAGCGCGGGTCGCGGTACTGATGGGGCAGGCCCAGCAGTTCACCGTTCGCATCGATCAAACCAAAATCGCAGCCCCAAGTATCAATACCGATCGAAACGATGGATTCGCCATGGCGCTCCACCGCGCGGCGTAGGCCTTCGAGAATCTCGCGGTAAAGCCCGATGATGTTCCAGAACGATCCTCCGGGCAGGTCGGTGCCAGGATTGTCGAAGCGGTGCATTTCCTCGAGCGCCAGCGTGGTCCCGTCGGTCTTGGCGGCGATGACGCGGCCGCTGCCTGCGCCCAAATCGACGGCGATGAATACTTGATCGGATTTCATGATTTCGGATGGGTTTGATCGACTGCCAACCACTCAATGCAATTGTGAACGCTCCAGCGCAGCGGCAACGAAGCCGGCAAAAAGCGGATGCGGATGGTTCGGCTTGGACTGGAACTCGGGGTGGAATTGCGCGCCGATGTAAAACGGGTGCTCGGGAAGCTCGACGATTTCGACCAGACCTTCGTCCGCCGAGACGGAGGAAATGACGAGACCGGCTTCTTGCAGTCGCTCCTGATAGTCCGAGTTGAATTCGTAACGGTGGCGGTGACGCTCTTGGATGCGGTCGGCGTTGCCGTAGAGATCGGAAGCCTTGGTGCCGGCGAAGAGGATCGCCTCGCTGGAGCCGAGGCGCATGGTGGCACCCATATCTTCGACGCCCTTTTGCTCTTCCTGAAGGCAGATGACGGGGTGTTTGGTCACCTTGTCGAACTCCGTGGAGTTGGCATCTTTCAAGCCGCAGACGTTGCGCGCAAATTCGATGGTGGCGATTTGCATGCCGAGGCAAATGCCGAAGTAGGGAATCTTGTTCTCGCGAGCATACTTGGCGGCGAGGATTTTGCCCTCGGTGCCGCGATCGCCAAAGCCGCCGGGAACGAGGATGCCGTCCACATCGCCGATGACCGCTTTGGCGCCTTGGTCTTCGATCGCCTCGGCCTCCACGCGGACGATCTGCACCTTGGTGTCGTGGTGCGCGCCGGCGTGGATCAGGGATTCGTAAATGGATTTATAAGCGTCCTGCAGCTCGATGTATTTTCCGGCGACGGCGATGGTGACCTTGTGCTTCGGATGAATCACGCGCTGGACAAAGCGCTCCCAATTTTCGAGCGCAGGCGACGGCGTGTGGCCGAGCCCGAGTTTATCGACGACGAGGCGGTCGATTTTATCGCGGCGCAGATCGAGCGGGCATTCGTAAATCGTGTGGGCCACGTCGCGGAAGGCGACGACGTTCTTGCGCTCGACGTTGCAGAACATCGCGATCTTCTTGCGGTTGTCTTCGTCGAGATCGGCCTCGGTGCGGCAAATGATGATGTCAGGCTGGATGCCGAGCTCGCGGAGCTTGGCGACGGATTGCTGGGTCGGCTTGGTTTTCACTTCGCCCGCCGCCTTGATGTAGGGCAGCAGCGTGACGTGGATGAAGCAGACGTTTTCCTTGCCAACTTCGAGCGCGAACTGGCGCAGCGCCTCGATGAAAAGCAGACCTTCCATATCGCCGACGGTACCGCCGATCTCGGTGATCAGCACGTCGGTTTTCGGATTATCCACCGTGACTTGGTGCATGCGGGATTTGATCTCGTCGGTGACGTGCGGAATGAACTGCACGGTCTTGCCGAGATATTCGCCGCGGCGTTCCTTTTTAATCACCGAATCGAAGACCTGGCCGGAAGTCAGGTTATTCATCCGCGACAGCACACCCGAGGTGAAACGCTCGTAGTGGCCGAGGTCGAGATCGGTTTCCGCACCGTCGTCGAGCACGTAAACTTCGCCGTGCTGATAGGGCGACATCGTGCCTGGGTCGACATTGAGATAGGGGTCGAATTTTTGCATCAACGTGGTCAGGCCACGATGTTCGAGCAGGGTGCCGATGGAAGCAGCGGCCAAGCCTTTGCCGAGTGAGGAGACGACGCCGCCGGTGACGAAGATGTATTTCATAGAAGTGGTGAGTGGGCAGTGATCAGACGGAAGATAAGAGGCGTTCGATTTCGAGCGCTTGTTCTGGAGTATCGACGCCGGGTGAGGTGTCGGTGGTGATGAGGACTTTGATGCTGGCGCCGTTTTCGAGGGCGCGAAGTTGTTCGAGCGATTCGGCCCTTTCTAACGGCGAGGGTGGCCAGGTGATGAAACGTTCGAGAAAACTGCGCTGATAGGCGTAGATTCCCTTGTGGCGCAGCACGGGCAGGCCCTCGACTGGATTGCGGAAAAACGGCAGCGGCGAGCGGGAAAAATACAACGCGCGACCGTCAAGCGCGATGGCGACTTTGACGACATTCGGGTCTTGCACCGCGGGATCGGCGGGATCGAGCGGATTGGCGGCGGTGGCCATGTCGAGCGTGGGGTCGGCAGCCATCGCGGCGGCGAGTTCGTCGATCAGCGCGGGGTCGATCAGCGGCTCGTCGCCTTGGATGTTGACGATGTGGGTCGCTTGCGGGACGGCGCGGGCGGCTTCAGCGATGCGGTCGGTGCCCGTCGGGTGATCGGGCGAGGTCATGGCGACTTTGCCGCCAAAGGCGAGAACTGCATCGCGGATGCGCTCGTCATCGGTGGCGACGATCACATCGTCCAACTGCGAACATTGCTGACAACGCTCCCAAACGTGCTGGATCAAGGGTTTGCCGGCGATCACATGCAGCGGCTTCCCCGGGAAGCGCGTGGAGCCCCAACGAGCCGGAAGAACTCCGAGGATGTAGGTTGGGGCTAATGAATGGGTCACGTTTAGTAAAGGTTGGGCGAGCGTATGCCAAAGACACGCCTACGGACAAGAGCGGTTTCGGAAAAATATTTCGGGCTTGGCAACGGCTGTTTTCGGTCTGGCAACAGCCGTTTTCGGTCTGGCAACGACCGTTTTTGCTCTGGCAACGACCGTTTCTGCTCCGGCAACGAGCGTTTCTGCTCTGGCAACGAGCGTTTCTGCTCCGGCAACGACCGTTTCTGCTCTGGCAACGACCGTTTCTGCTCCGGCAACGACCGTTTCTGCTCCGGCAACGACCGTT
>CAJXYV010000038.1 GCA_913063525.1 uncultured Verrucomicrobiota bacterium | reverse complement strand
GGGACGGCCGTATTGACCGAACCCGTGGTATTCACCGTCACGGAGCTATCCACGTTATCGGTGGCGGTTGCACCGGCATCGGTGTAGCTGTCACCGACCGAGATCGAGACCGTTGCATTGCCGTTGCGGGTAATGACCGGCGCGATCGTGTCTGCTGTTACGCTCAACACCGTGAGAACGCCCGTTGCTTCGTCAAATTCATAAGCACCCGAGGTCCACTTGCGGGCTCCCACCGCAGCGCTGTCAGCCGTGTAGCCGGTGACCGTGAAGGTCGATCCGATCGTGACTGAACCCGAGGTGGTAATCAGATCCCAGGTCGCCCCCGCCGTGGTGGATGCCGATGTGGTATCAATGGCAAATGCACCGTCAAGCGCGACAGCACCGGTACCCGTGATGGCATTATTGACACCGTTGGCACCTGCGCTGAAGGCCAAGCTGCCGGTAGTGCCGAGCGTCAGGCCGCCCGCGTTGACTGTGGTATTACCCGTGTAGGTATTCACCGCGCTGAGGGTCAATCGGCTGTTGCCGGTCATGCTCAGTGGCGCGTTACCGCTAATCACCGCGTCCACTTGGAGCGGGCCATTGTTCGTAGCCAGATACGAGGTCAACGGACCTTGAGTCACGATCGAGCCTGCAACCCGGTGGGTGACACCCGCCATCGCCGCATTCTGGATCTCAGCACCATTCAGCGTGACCTGTGCAAAGGTGGAGGTCGGAGAATTCGGAGCTACGGTGTCATATTTCAGCAACAGGCGTGGGCGGCCCGCTCCAACGTCGATGAGGTCCAACTTCGCACCGGCAAAGGTGTAGTTGGTAGCACCTGCGGTGATAACCGGCGTGCGGAAGTCGCGCGATGGCACGATGTAAACTCCATTAGCGGCAGGCGCTGTGGCGTCCGTCCAGTTCAGCGCGGCATCAAACGAAGTCGTGCCGATAAGGTCTGAGGTCTTCAGCGTATGCTGCGCGAAATCGGCGATACCGTCGCCATTCACATCGGTCGGGGTGGACAAGACATTCATCGGTTGCGAGATGCCTTCCTCCTGCTCATTGGTGAAGCCATCGCTATCAGAATCATCTGAACCGTTTTGGGTAGCGATGCTGCCAAAGAAGAAGGTTTCCCAAGCATCTGCCAGACCGTCGCCGTCCTTGTCGGTGATGGTCGCGGTGGTCAGATTGCCGAAGGTCGCCACTTCCCATGAATCCTTCAGACCGTCGGCGTCTGTATCAGGCCATGAGGTATCTAGATTCGGGTTGGTGCCGGCGCTGTATTCTGCAAGGTCGGTGGAACCGTCGCCATCGGTGTCGGCACTACCGTTGTGCGTCAAATCGCCGAAGTTAGTTACTTCCCATGTGTCGATCATTCCGTCGGCATCGCTATCGGGGTTTTCGACCACGTTCAGTGCTCCCGTCGCTTCATCGAACTGGTAATAATTAGCACCCGCGACCTTGGTCCACACTCGGGAACCTGCGGTGCCCGTGCTCGTTGCGCCTGAGACGCTAAAGCTAGTCCCATAGGTTTTTGTTCCCGTGACCGTGACGAGGTTCCAACTGTCGCCGACCGTGCTGCTGGCACCAGTCAGGTCAACGTTGAACGTACCATTTAAGGCGAGAGTGCCCGTGCCGGTAATTGCATTGCTCACGCCCGTAGTGGTGGGAGCGAATGTCAGACTACCCGTGCTGGCCAAGGTCAGCGTGCCGTTGTTGGTCGTTCCTGTGTGAGTGGTCAGGTTGAGATTCCCCGTTAAGGTATTGGTGCCGCTGAGCGTCACCACATTAATGCCGGTGATGTTCAAATTGCCGTTACCACTGATCGGCGCCGCAACCGTGATTGCGCCGTTATTGGCCCAAAACTCGGAAGTGCGAGTCACGCGGATGCTGTTACCTGCCAAGGTCACCAACGCTGCATTAGTCGCAGCATGGTTGATTAATACTCCGTCGAGTCCGAGGTAAGGAATCGTGACGACCCCGGTGGTCTTCACCACCAAGGTGGCGTCCGTTGCCACTCCGCCTACTAGACTGTTCGCCAGCACCAGTTTGGCACCGGCGAAGGTTGCGTCACCGGTGACCAGCGGCGTCCGCAGGCCATTTCCATAAGTAAAGGCAGGGACCAGATAGTTGATGCCCGTTGCTGGCGCACTGCTGTCGTCCCAATGCAGGTTCGTATTGAATGATGTCGTTCCTGCCGCATCCAGCGCGTTAAGGGTGGCACCATCGGCGATGCCGTCCGCATTGCTGTCCACAAACGACGTATTGTCTGCAGGGTTGCTCTGGTCAGCGTATTCCTGACCGTTGCTGGCACCGTCACCGTCAAAGTCGCCGGCCTTGGTTTGGGTCAGACCACCAAAATTAGTGTTTTCCCAATCGTCTGCCATGCCATCGCCATCGGTATCAGAGATGGTCGCGGTGGTCAGATTGCCAAAGGTCGCCAGCTCCCATGTATCCTTTACGCCATCACCATCACTGTCAGGCCATGAGGAGGAGTCGTTTGGATTTGTGCCAGCAACAAATTCCTGAAAATCAGTGGCACCGTCGCTATCCGTGTCGGCACTACCATCGTGGGTCAAATCGCCGAAGTTCGCCACTTCCCAGCTGTCAGTCATGCCATCGGCATCCGTGTCAGGGTTGATCACCGAGAGCGTACTCGTGGCTTCGCTGAACTGATAGTAGGTTTCTCCTATGATTTTGGTCCAAATGCGCGAACCCGCTGCCGCACCATTACTGGTGAAGTCGGGGATGTTGAAGGTGGCACCATAGGTTTTTGTTCCTGTGACGGTGACGAGATTCCAACTGTTGCCCGCCGTGCTGCTCGCACCACTGAGGTCAATGTTGAAAGCGCCGTTCAGGATAACAGTCCCCGTGCCGGTGATCGCATTGTTAAAGCCTGTGGCGGTAGGAGCGAAGGACAGACTACCCGTGCTGGCCAAGGTCAGCGTGCCGTTGTTGGTCGAGCCTGTGTGAGTGGTCAGGTTGAGATTGCCCGTTAAGGTATTTGCACCGCTTAGCGTCACCACATTGCCAGCGCCGCCCGTGGTGATGTTCAAACTAGCGGAACCGCTGATCGGTGCCGTAACCGTGATGGCTCCGTTATTGGCCCACAGCTCGGAAGTGCGGGTCACGCGGATGCTGTTACCTGCCAAGGTCATCGTAGCGCCAGCAGCTTGGTTGATCAAGGCACCGTCGAGACCGAGGTAAGGAATCGTGACAACCCCAGTGGTCTTCACCACCAGGGTCGAATTCGTGGCCACTCCGCCCACTAGGCCGTTCGCCAGCACCAGCTTAGCACCGGCAAAAGTCGCGTCACCGGTGATCTCCGGCGTGCGCAGGCCATTTCCGTAAGTGAAAGCAGGTACCAGATAGTTGGTTCCCGTTCCTGGCGCGCTGCTGTCGTCCCAATGCAGGTTCGTATTGAACGATGTCGTACCCAGCGTATCAATCGCGTTGAGCGTTGCACCATCAGCAATGCCGTCCGCATTGCTGTCCACAAACGAGGTGGCATCTGCGGGGTTGCTCAGGTCAGCGAATTCTTGACCATTGGTGGCACCATCACCATCCGGATCACCCGCTTTGGTTTGGGTCAGATTGCCAAACTTGGCAGTTTCCCAGCCGTCTGGCAGACCATCAGCATCCGAATCCGGCGACGAAAACTGCACCAACGGATCGGTGCTGGCGGCGAATTCTTGAGCGTTGGTGTAAAGGTCAGCGTCTGGATCGCCGCTGCCGTCTTGAGAGGTGATATCGCCGAAGTGAGCAACTTCCCAAGAGTCGGGCAAGCCGTCGTTATCCGCGTCATTGACGTCGAGTGCATCTGGGCCCAAGGTTTGATAGTTATCCCGCTCGGTCGAAGTCAGCGCCCCGTCCCAGATCCGGAATTCATCGTAACTCGCGTTGGCGTTGTTATCGCTTGCGAACTGCGAACGGCCCAGCATCAATGCCGTGTCATTGAAGAGCTGTAAGGTATTGTTTGCGCTGAACGAGCCCTTGGCGGCACCCAGCGTGCTACCCACTGGGGCTGCGTACCAGGTGACCAGGTCTTTGCCGTTGGTGCCTGCACCTGGCTCGATGGTCATCACGATGTGATATTCCGTGTTGAGAACAAAGGTCGGGTTGGTCGTCGAATCCACCGTCGAGGTGGTCGCATCTTTCCACTCAACGCGGGATGTTGGCGTTGTACCTATGTTCCACGACATCGTCAGGTACTCCGTCGTGCCACTGCCGAAATCAAATACCCGTGCCCAGCTTTGGATGCTCTTTTCAGTCGCCCACAGTTCCAGAGTCACGGGAGTTTTTTTACCCTTCAGTAAGTTGCTACCCAGATTGATGTACGCCGCAGTCGCTTGCGCACCACCATTGAGCAGTATTTCCTTGCTGGAAAGAGTCGATCCGGTGCCCGTTGAATCGGTCCGGGTTGCGGTGCTGCCGCCCACGCTATCGCTCAAGTCGCCATTGAAACTCCAGCGGTGAGTGAGCTTTGCTTTGCTCGGAGTGATGGCCGAGTCGATCGGACTGGTGTTGGCCGTGAATTCTTGCAAGTTGGTGAATCCGTCGCTGTCGGAATCCAGACTTGAATCCGAGGTCGTTGGATCCAGGCCGTAGGCCGTTTCCCATGCGTCCGCGATCCCATCACCATCTGTATCGGGGGAACTCGTTCGGCTGGTTGGGTCGGTTCCCGCCGTTTGCTCTTCCAAGTTGGTGGCAAAGTCGCCGTCAAAATCATCGGCGCCACTTTGTGCGACGATACTGCCGAATTTCGTGATTTCCCATGTATCCTTCAGCCCATCCGCATCTGCATCCGTGTCTGGGCCATACAGTGTCCCGGTAGCTTCGGAAAAATAATATTTGCCAGAACTGTCAAGCCAGAAACGGGATCCTGCGGTGCCCGTGCTAGTGAAGCCTGTGACGCTAAATGTGGCACCATAAGTTTTAGTTCCCGTGACGGTAACCAAGTTCCAACTGCTTCCAGCAGCCGTGCTCGCTCCCGTGAGGTCGATGTTGAAAGCACCATTGAACGTCACTTTTCCCGTGCCGCTGATGTTATTGTTGATGCCGTTGGCGCCAATCGCAAATTTCCACTGACTGGTGCTGGAGAGAATCGTGCTGGCTCCTGTTTGAGTCGTTGAAACTGTCAAATTACCCGTGTAAGTGTTCGTTCCATTGAACGTCACTGGAAAGCCAGTCCCACCGCTCGCTATGATCAGTGCACCTGTGCCCGTTACCACCGAATCAATAATGTAAGGGCTTTGGTCAGATCTTATCTCCGATCCTGTGCCTGTGACCGACAAGCCACCCGCGAGTCTCATGGTGTCGCCAACTCCACTGCCGCTGCGAATCAGGCCGCCATTTAGAATAAAGTTGCTGACGGTGATTGTTGCCGCTGTCCCCGTTCCTTTGAAGAGAAATCCGCCACTTGTATTGATGGAAAGTGAATCCCCCGCAAAGGTGAAGCTGCTTCCACTGACAGGTGTCCGAAGAAACTGGACGGCAACCGAATAAGTATTGCCGGCGGAAGGAGTCGCAGCAACGCTCCACGCGCCGGCTGAATTGAACGATGAGGTGTTAACTGCATCGCCGCCTGTTTTTAACGAGACAGCAGCGGCTTGGATATTTGCCGGCGCCATGAAGGCGAGAGCGAGGTAGAAGTATCTGGGTTTCATAGGATTTGAATGGATGGGACAGATGAGTTCATCAATAGCTGGGGGCAAAATTGACCAATCCGTCCCGCAAAATCAACCCATTACGACTATCCCCCCCTTTATGGGGGCGTTTTCGACTCTAAAAACGGACGTTTTTGGTCTGAAAACGAGCGTTTATGGGGCTCCGAAGATGGACCTTCGCATTCCGAAGACGGACCTTCGCATTCCGAAGACGGACCTTCGCATTCCGAAGACGGACCTTCGCACTCCGAAGACGGACCTTCGCACTCCGAAGACGGACCTTCGCATTCCGAAGATGGACCTTCGCAGTCCGAAGATGGACTTTCGCAGTCCGAAGGTGGACTTTCGCAGTCCGAAGGTGGACTTTCGCAGTCCGAAGATGGACTTTCGCAGTCCGAAGATGGACTTTCGCAGTCCGAAGATGGACTTTCGCGGTCCGAAGGTGGACTTTCGCGGTCCGAAGGTGGACTTTCGCGGTCCGAAGATGGTCTAAAAACGACCGTTTTTGCTCTGGAAACGGACGTTTTTGGTCTGGAAACAGGCGTTTTTAGACTGGCACCGAGCACTCCCCACTGACCGAGACGAATGGAAGTAAAGGACGGCAAACGGCACTTCCCAATATCTCTCCTAGACAAAAAACCGCTCGCTGGACACAAGAAGCCAACATGAAAAAGATATTTCCCCTGAGCGTGCCGGGCCATCAAGCACCGCGAGTGGTCGAGCAGATCAAGAGCGACGTGCGCAAGTACATCAAACGCGAGCGGAAAAAGAAATTACCCGAAGGCGTGGATTTCTGGGATTTCGACTGCAAAGTCGGCCAGGGCGAAGTCGCGCCGGAAACGAAGCACGTGGAGGAGTTGATCCCCGCGATCGACGAGGCCAGCGCCAGTGCGTGCGCCTCGGTTTATATCGAGATTTTGGCGAAACCGGGACACCGGCAGAGCAAAAGCGAGGCTTGAGGAATGACGACACTATTGTCGTCACGGGGACGGGTGGGGACAGGAGTGTCCCCACTCCTTACGGATTTACTGCTTCACGAACGGCCTGACAGCGCCTAGAAAGCTCGTCGACATGCTTGAAACCCAACGACGCCCTGGAAAACTGATGGCCGCCAACCGCGGCGAAATTGCGATCCGCATTTTCCGCGCTGCCAACGAACTCGGTCTAACGACCGTCTCGATTTTCGCCGAAGAAGACCGCTTTTCAATCCACCGCTTCAAGGCAGACGAAGCCTATCAACTGGATTCATCGAAGGGCCCGGTCGGCGCCTACCTCGATGTCGAAGGCATCGTAACGCTGGCAAAACAAAAGGGCGTGACGATGATTCACCCGGGTTATGGTTTTCTTTCGGAGAACGCCGCCTTCGCCCGCGCCTGTGCCCGCGAAGGCATTGTTTTCATCGGCCCATCCCCGGATCTGTTGGAAAACATGGGCGACAAGACGGCGGCGCGCGCGCTGGCCCACCAGTTCAATGTCCCCACCCTGCCGGGCACCGAGGAGCCCATCACCGATCCCGATCAGGCGTTGATCGCGGCCCATGAAATCGGCTTTCCACTCATCATCAAGGCGGCGTTCGGCGGCGGCGGCCGGGGCATGCGGGTGGTGGAAAAGCCCTCGCTGCTGCCGGGTTTGCTGGCCGAGTCGCAGAACGAGGCGCTCAACGCCTTTGGCAACCCCGCCGTTTTCCTCGAACGCTACATTTCCCGCGCCAAACACATCGAAGTCCAGATTCTCGGTGACCAACACGGCAACGTGGTTCATTTGCACGAGCGCGATTGTTCGGTGCAGCGGCGCTATCAGAAAGTCGTCGAAGTCGCCCCTGCGGTGAATCTCGATCCGAAAGTGCGCAAGGAACTCTGCGACGCGGCCGTCGCGCTGGCCAAGGGCATCGGCTACGACAACGCGGGCACCGTCGAGTTCCTCTACGACATGGATAAAAACGACTGGTTCTTCATCGAGATGAACCCGCGGATCCAAGTCGAACACACCGTGACCGAGTGCGTGACCGGCATTGATTTGGTGCGCTCACAGATCCTAGTGGCGTCTGGAAACTCGCTGTTCAGCGACGAGGTCGCCATCCCGCCGCAGGAGCAAATTCCATGCATTGGCTTCGCCATCCAGTGCCGCGTGACGACCGAAGACCCGGAAAAAAACTTCTCGCCCGACTACGGCCGCATTCTCAATTACCGCTCGGCCGCGGGCTTTGGCATCCGTCTGGACGCCGCGTCGGGCGATGCGGGTTCCGTGGTCACGCCTTACTATGACTCGATGCTGGTCAAGGTCACCGCGATGGGTCGCGATTTCCCGATGGCTTGCCAACGGATGGACCGCGCGCTTCGCGAATTCCGGATCCGCGGGGTCAAGACGAACATCCCTTTCCTCGAAAACGTCATCGCCGACGAGACCTTCCGCAGCGGCCAGGCCCACACCAAGCTGATCGACACCAAGACCGAGCTGTTCCAGTTCAAGCGCCGCCGCGACCGCGCGACCCGCACGCTTTCCTACCTATCGGACATCACCCTCAACGGCAATCCCACCGCCAAGGGCTGGAAACCGGCCGCGGTGATGCCCAAGGCGATCGTCCCGAACTCGCTCGTCATCGAACACCACGCCGAAGTGCCGCGGGGCAGCCGCGATGTGTTGTTAGATCTTGGTCCCGAGAAATTTGCGCAGTGGATTCTCGATGAAAAGCGCCTGCTGATCACCGACACCACCTTCCGCGATGCCCACCAATCGCTCATCGCCACCCGCATGCGCAGCTTCGACATGCTGCGCGTGGCCGAGGCGGTTGCGCACCGCGTACCGCAGTTGTTTTCGCTCGAAATGTGGGGCGGCGCGACCTTCGACACGGCGATGCGATTCCTCAGCGAGTGCCCGTGGGACCGCCTGCGCCGCCTGCGCGAAAAAGTGCCTAACATTTGTTTCCAGATGCTATTCCGCGGCTCGAACGCGGTCGGTTATTCGAACTACCCCGACAACGTTGTCGCCGGTTTTGTGAAACACGCGGCGGACTCGGGCATGGACATCTTCCGGATTTTCGACTCACTCAACTACCTGCCTAACATGCAGGTGGCAATGGAAGCCGTCCGCGACCACGGCAAGGCGATCTGCGAAGCCGCGATCTGCTACACCGGCGACATCACCAACGAACGGCGCGACAAGTATTCGCTCAAATACTACGTCGAGAAAGCCAAGGAAGTTGAACGCATGGGCGCCCACATGCTTTGCATCAAGGACATGGCGGGCCTTTGCAAACCGAACGCCGCCTGGAAGTTGGTCAGCGCGCTGAAGGACGAAATCGGCATTCCCGTTCACTTCCACACCCACGACACCTCCGGCATCAATGCCGCATCGGTGCTCGCCGCCTCCAAAGCAGGTGTGGACATCGTCGATCTCGCGATCTCGTCGATGTCGGGTTCCACCTCGCAGCCAAACCTTAACTCCGTCGCCGCGTCCCTCGCGGGCAACGAGCGCGACCCGGGCTTGGACTTCGATTCGCTCAACGAAATCTCCGACTACTGGGAGCAGGTGCTCGGCTTCTATCAGCCGTTCGATTCCGCGCCGCGCTCTGGCACTGCCGAAGTCTACGAACACGAAATGCCCGGCGGCCAATACACCAACCTCCGCGAGCAGGCAAACTCGATGGGGCTCGGCCACCGCTGGCGCGAAATCGCCCGCACCTACGCCGAGGTCAACGAGCTCTTCGGCGACATCGTCAAGGTCACCCCTTCGTCCAAAGTCGTCGGCGACATGTGCATGTTCCTCGTCACCCGCGGCATCAAGGCGGCGGACGTGCCGAAGTTGAAACCCGGCTCCATCGACTTCCCTGAAAGCGTGATCGACATGCTCTCCGGCGGTCTCGGTCAACCCGACGGCGGCTGGCCGGTCGATGTCCAGCGCGTCGTGCTCGGAAATCGCAAGGCCACCACCAAGCGCCCGGGCGAACTCGCGGAACCCATCGATCTCGAAACCACCCGCGCCGAACTCACCGCCAAACTCGGCCGTTCGGCAACCGACGATGACCTCTACTCGCACCTGATGTATCCGCAGGTGTTCGCCGATTTCACCGCCTTCCGCGCGAAATACGACGACCTCAGCGGCCTGCCCACCCCCGCCTTTTTCTACGGCTTGCACATCGGCGAGGAAATCGAGATCGAAATCGATACGGGCAAAACCCTCATCATCAAACTCATCTCCATCGGCGAAGCAGACTCTGCCGGCCGCCGCGCGCTGTTCTATGAACTCAACGGTTCGCCGCGCGAATCGATCGTCACCGACAATTCCCTCAAATCGACGAGCAAGGCCGCCCGCGCCAAGGGCGAGGTCGGCAATCCTTGCCACGTTTGCGCGCCAATGCCCGGAATGGTCACCGAGGTCGCCGTGTCTCCGGGCCAAGTGGTGAAAGCGGGCGACAAGCTCATCGTCCTCGAAGCCATGAAAATGCTCACCACCGTCAGCGCCAGTGCCGACGGCATCGTTGCGGAAATCCTCGTAAAAAAAGGAGAGCAGGTGGACAGCGACGATTTACTGGCTAAACTCCAGTTCTAAAAGCGCCCGTTGCGACTGCCTCGCGGTGCTTCTCAGGACCAACGGCCACCCTCCATGACAAAATTTGCGCTCATCTTCGCCCTGCTCACCAGCATCTGCTCGTGGGCCGGGGCAGTTCCCGCGCCAATCAAACATGCAGCACCACAGCTGGCCGAGGATCCGACCATTCCTGACGACGGAGTCCGCGTTTCCGTGCTCGGCTACCACGACCTCGCCGAAAACCTGCCGGAAACGGCCATGCGGATCCACACCTCGAAGTTCCGCAAGCAGATGGAAACCATCCGCCTGTTAGGAATCAAGGTCATCACGCTCGCGGAATTCACCGCATGGAAAAAAGGCGAACTCCAAATCCCCGACAAGGCGATGCTCATCACCTTCGACGACGGTTGGAAATCGGTTTACACCGAAGCCTATCCCGTCCTCAAGGAACTCGGCTTTCCCTTCACCATCTTCCTCTACAAAAACTATGTCGATGGCGGCGGCAAAGCGCTCACCACCGCGATGATTCAGGAAATGGCGGCCAACGGCTGCAGCATCGGCAGCCATTCGGTGGACCACCCCTATCCGCTCACCGTGAAAAACTCCCGCAAGAAAGGCCCCACGGTTTACGATGCCTATCTGCGCAATGAAATGGGCGAATCGAAAAGCTTTCTCGAAGCCAAGTTTCCCGGCAAAGTCACCAGTTACGCCTATCCCGGAGGATTCTTCACGGAAGAGATGTTCAAGCTCGGCGACGAATTGGGTTACACCGAGATGTTCACCGTGCTGCCCGGCAAAACCAAGCGATCCCTGCCGAACCAGATGCTGCCCCGCTACATCGTGTTAGGGAATTATGATCGGGTTTTCGAGATGGCGACCAACTTCCGCGAAAGCAAAAACGGCAGCGAAATGGCAGGATCAACGCCCGGCGCCATCCAAACCACGCCCTTCCCCGTGACTCCCGAAGCAGGTGCCATCATCAACACCCGCCTGCCAGAAATTTCAGCAGATCTCTCGACCGTCGAAAACCTCAACCCCGCCACCCTCTCGATGAAGGTCGCCGGCTTTGGCGAAGTCCCTGCCACCTTCTCCGACACCACCAAAAAGTTTTCCTGGCTGATCAATCGCCCCCTGCGCCAGCCCAGCTGCCAAGTCGCCGTCACTTGGAAAGACAGCGCTGGCAAATCGCCCGAAACACCGCTTCGCTGGTCCTTCCAAATCGACCGCGAATCCGCCTACCTCCCCGACGGCGAATAAATTTCAAATTTCAGATCTTAAATTTCAGATACTCTCCCATGTTCTCATCACTCTCCGATAGCCTCGACAAAACCTTCCGCAACCTCCGTGGCGTCGGCCGCATCTCGGACAAAAACATCGCCGATGCCCTGCGCGAAATCCGCATCGCGCTGCTCGAGGCCGACGTCGAATTCGGCGTGGCCAAGGATTTCATCGCCAAAGTCAAAGAGAAGGCGCTCGGCGAAGACGTGCTCAAGTCGATCAAACCCGGCGAACAAATCGTCAAGATTTTCCACGACGAACTCGCCATGTTGTTAGGCGGCGACCAGGTCCCGCTCGATCTCAACCCACCCGCCCGCATCCTCATATGCGGACTCAACGGCGCGGGCAAAACCACCACCTCCGCCAAGCTAGCAAACCGCCTCAAAAAGGAAGGCCGCCGCCCGCTGCTGATTGCCTGCGACCTCTATCGCCCAGCCGCCATCGATCAGTTAGCGATGCTCGCCAAACAAATCGACATCCCCTGCTACACTCCGGAAGCGAGTGAAACCGACGTCGTCAAAGTCGCCAAGGATGCACTCGTCTGGGCGGAAAACCAACAAGGCACCGTTCTCATCTTCGACACCGCCGGCCGCCAGGAAATCGACGATCGCCTCGTCGCCGAACTCAAGCGCCTGCACGATTTCCTCAAGCCCAAGGAGACGCTGCTCGTCGCCGATTCCGCCACGGGCCAGCAAGCGGTGTCTGTCGCCGAGCACTTTGACAAAGCCGTTGGCATCACCGGCATCATCCTCACCAAACTCGATGGCGATGCTCGCGGCGGCGCAGCTCTATCGATGCGCGCCGTCACCGGCAAACCGATCAAGTACGCGGGCGAAGGCGAAAAGTTAGACCAACTCTTCGAATTCCACCCCAACCGCATGGCCGACCGGATTCTCGGCATGGGCGACATCGTCGGCATGGTCGAGCAAGTCGCCGACAAGGTGAACGAAGCCGACGCCATGCGCTCCATGAAGCGCATGCAAGAAGGCAAATTCGATTTCACCGACTTCCTCGACCAGATGAAGATGATCCAGAATCTGGGACCGCTCGAAGGATTGCTCGGCCTGATGCCCGGCTTCAACAAAATCAAAAAGCAACTGCCCGCCGGTGCCTTCGACACCAAAAAAATCAAACGCACCGAGGCCATCGTGCTGTCGATGACCCTTATCGAGCGCCAGCGCCCCGAAATCATCAAAGGCTCGCGCCGCCAGCGGATCGCCAGCGGATCCGGCACCTCGATCATGGAGGTCAACCAACTCATCAAACAATTCGGCGAGATGCGGAAGATGATGAAATCCCCCAACAAGATGAACGCCATGATGAAACAAATGGGCGGTGCCGGCGGCATGAAAGACCTGATGAAAGGCATGGGCGGTAAGTTCCCGTTCTGATAAGGAGTAGGGACACTCCTGTCCCTTCTTCCCCCATGCCCGAGTTCTACAACCCCAACTCCGAAACCCTCAAACACGGCCAAAAACTCCCCCATTGGCAGCAAGGAGAAGTCATTCAGTTTGTCACCTTCCGCCTCGCCGACTCCATGCCCAAAGCCAAACTGAACCTCTGGAAAGAAGAGCTAACAGCCTGGCAACAGCATCACCCCAAACCATGGAGCCCAGAAATCGAACGCGAATACCACCAACGCTTCACTTGGAAGTTAGAGCACTGGCTCGATGAAGGACATGGTTCATGCCGCCTCAAAGAAACGGCGACGCGGCAAATCCTCGAACAAACCCTCATGCACGACCACGGGACGAAAACCAATCACCTTGCGTGGATTATCATGCCAAACCACGTCCATCTGTTATTCACTCCATTAGCGGCGCTCGACAAACTCATGCAAAGCTGGAAAGGCGTCTCCGCCCGCCGCATTGGCGCGGGCAGCATCTGGCAGAAAAACTACCGTGACACCCTGATCCGCGATCGCAGCCACTTCGCCAACGCAGTGCGTTACATCCGTCGCAATCCCGCCAAACTACCGGCAGAAACATTCACTCTATGGCAAAGCGACCGAGCGCAAGCGATCCCCTAAGGAGTAGGGACACTCCTGTCCCTTCTTTATCTGACGACAGGAGTGTCGTCACTCCTTACTACATCTGCGGCCCCACCGCGTCGGGCAAGTCGTCGACCGCCTTGGAAATGGCGGAAAAACTCGATGGCGAAATCGTCAACGCCGACGCCTTTCAGCTCTACCGCGGACTCGAAATCGTCAGCGCCGCCCCCTCCGCACACGAGCGAACACTCGTCCCCCACCACCTTTATGGCGTGCTCAACCCCACCGACGCGGCCGACGCCCAGCTTTACGTCAAACTCGCCAAGCCCGTCATCGCCGAAATCCAGTCGCGCGGCAAAACGCCGATCATCACCGGCGGCTCCGGCCTCTATCTGAAATTCCTCACCCACGGCGCGGCCCCCTTGCCCACCGCCGACGCCGCGCTGCGCGCCGAAATGGACGGCCGTTCGCTCGAAGACCTCGTCGCCGATCTGCAGCGCCTCGACCCCGTCGAAGCCTCGCGCACCGCGCTTCAAAACCGCCGCTTTGTCTCCCGCGCGCTGGAAATCTGCATCCTCAGCGGGCAGAAAGCCTCTGATCTCCGCGACCAGTGGGAATCGAAAACCGCCGAAATTGCCTCCAGCCTGCGCGGCGTCGTCATCCAGCGCAGCCGCCCCGACCTCCACGCGCGGATCGCCTTGCGGACCCGAGCGATGCTAGACGGCGGGGCCTTGGAAGAGGTTGCGGCGTTAGCCAGCGTCTCTAGCAACTGCGAAAAAGCCATCGGCTTTCGCGAAATCCGCTCGCTGCTGGCCGGAGAAATCGACCGCGCCACCTGCGAGGATCTCATCAACGCGGCCACCCGCCAATACGCCAAGCGCCAAGAAACTTGGTTCCGCCGCGAACAATGGCTGACGCCGCGTCGATACCATTGAAGAGCAGCGACACTTCGTGGCTGTATTTCTGCAAAAACGTCAGCACTGCGGCGGGTAGATCAAGAGAAGTCCACAGAAAGTGGCTGCGGTCCTCAGAGCCATCGCTAAAAATCGCCGTCCTTGTAAAGGAAGGAGGCGGCGCTGCGGGTGCAGCGCCGCCTCCTGGCAAAAGTGAATGAAGCCAACAATCAGCCGACGCGGCGGCGGCGCAGCAGGCCGGCGAGTCCCAGCGCGCCGATCAGCAGCGCGCTTGGCTCGGGCACTGCGGTGAGTGTGACGTACGAGGTTCCCACCGCAGCCGTGTTCAGGCCGCCCGTGGTGTCGTTGTAATTGATCAACCAGTCGCCGCCACCCGCGGTGAACGTCGTGTCATCGGCCAGACCATCGAAGGTGCCGACCAGCGATTCGTAGGCAAACAAGGTGAACTTCTCGTTGGCGGCGTAGGTTCCCAAGTTGGTCAGGCTCAGGGTCGTCTGCCCTAGAGTCAGTACGCCGTTCACATCCACCGAATCCGCATCGACGCCGCCGCTGACCACTTGGCAGTCGTAAGTACTGCCCAGACTCATCGTCAGATTGCCGTTGACGGTCAGCATCCCGGGCGAGTTCCCCGGTGCCAGGCTGCCACCGCTTTGGATCGCAACGAGCGCCCCACCGCCGCTACCGATGCTGCCGGAACCGCCCAACCGTCCTCCCGATTGCACAGTAAGCGCGGTATTGGCCAGGCTGCCGTTGACGGACAACAATCCGGCCGCAACCGTGGTGGCGCCGGTGTAGCTGCTCGTGCCGGAGAGAATTACTTCGCCACTACCTGCCTTGGTGAGCGTGCCCGTGCCCGACATACTGTCCGCGTAGGCGCCGCTCGTGCTCTGGTCGAAGGTGACCGCAGCATTGTTGGTGATGTTGCGCTGAAGATTCGAAGTGTTGCCGACAAGCGAGCCAGCCGTGACGGTTGTGCCGCCAGAGTGGCTGTTGGTGCCGGATAGGGTCACCGTGCCTATGCCCGTCTTGGTGAAACTACCCGTGCCCGACATACTGCCCGCGTAGATGCCGCTCGTGCTCTGGTCAAAGATGACCGCAGCATTGTTGGTGATGTTGCGCTGAAGATTCGAAGTGTTGCCGATAAGCGAGCCAGCCGTGACGGTTGTGCCGCCAGAGTGGCTGTTGGTGCCGGATAGGGTCAGCGTGCCTATGCCCGTCTTGGTGAAACTACCCGTGCCCGAAATGCTGCCTGCGTAGCTGCCAGCGGTGCTCTGGTCAAAAGTGAGCGTGCCGTTGTCAGTGATGTCGCCTTGCAAGTTCGACGTTGTGCCAATCAGCGTGCCCTGCGCGATGATTGTGCCGCCGCTGTAGCTGTTCGCACCGGAGAGCGTCAGCGTGCCCGTGGACGACTTTCTGAGTAAACCGGAGCCGGAGATCGCGCCGGAAAGGGTCTGGTTGGAAGCGGTATTGATGTGGAGCTCGCCGTCGTTGGTGATCGGCTGGGCATAGTTCCCCTCCCCGAGCAGGCCGGTGATCGCGAGCTTGCCGGCTGCGATCTTTGTCTCACCCGTGTAGGAGTTAGTCCCCGAAAGTGTGAGCGTTCCCACGCCCTGTTGGGTCACTGCGCCAGATCCGCTGAGCACTCCCGAGTAGGTGGACGCGTCGGAACGGTTAAAGACGAGCGTGCCGTTGTTGACGAGGTTTCCTGTGCCGCTGAGAAGCACGCCGCTTGTGGTTCCGGTGCCGATTTGGAGAGTCGCACCGGAATTGAGGCTGATCGTGCTGGATGCGTTTGACGAGAGCGTGCCGCTGACCGTCACGCGGCCGCCAGACATGGTCAGCGTGCCGGTGCCGCTCGAGGCGCCGGTGCCGCCGACGGTGAGGTTGCCGCCGACGGCCCAGGTGCCGCTCGACACCGTGGCGGTGCCGACGCCGCCGGCATACCTGCCGAGCGTGCCTGAGGTACTGGTCACATACCCACCATTCACGACCAGCAGTCCACTGCCGCTGCCGCCGACAACCAAGGCACCGTTGGAGGCCCACGTGCCGCTCGACACCGTGACGTTCCCCGTGCCGGTGCCGCTGCCGAGAGTGGCAGACGTGTTGGTGACGTTGCCCCCCGTCACGTTGAGCGTGCCGGTGCCATTTGCACCGACGCCGAGCGTACCCGTCGAGACCCAGCTGCCGCCCGACACCGTGGCGGTGCCGACGCCGCTGCTGCCGCTGCCCAGGGAGCCAAACCCGCTGCTGACACGGCCGCCCGACAGATTGAGTGTGGCGTTCCCAAGCCGACCGATGCTCATTTCGGACGAAACCGCCAACGTGCCGCTCGTGACGTTGGCCGTGCCGGAGCTGCCGGCGTTGTACCCGACGTAACAGCCGGCCGAATTGGTGAAGTTGCCGCCGTTGAGGTTGAGAGTGCCCTTGCCAGAGTAGCCGACGGCCATGCCGGTCCCTGCGCTCGTTACCGTGCCGCCGGACATCGTGACGGTGCCAACGCCCGTGGCGTTGTTGCCGATGTAGGGCGACAGGCAAACGATGTTGCCGCCTGTCATGTTGAGTGAGCCGGTGCCATTTCCGCCAATGGCGAAGTTGGCAGCGGTCAAGGTGCCGCTCGACACCGTGGCGGAGCCGACGGCGGTCGAAGTGTTGGAAAGGGTGAGCGCCCCAGCGGTCACGTTGCCGCCTGCCACGTTCAGTGTGCCGGTGCCGGTGTAGCCTACATACAAAGCGACGGTCCCCGAACCGATCTGCAGGAGGCCTGCCGATGCGGACGTGGTCATGTCCAACTTGACCCCGCCACCCGGGACCGACGACGTGCCGGTCAGATTGAGCGTGCCCGCGTTCGTCAGCGAGAGCGTGCCGGTGCCGGAGAGCGTGTTGCTGACGGCTAGGGTGCCCGCCGTCTGATTGAAATTCAGAGTGCCGTTGTTGACGATGTTGCCAGTCACGGTCGCGCCATCGTTCAGCTGCACCGTGTCTGCGGGAGCGATTGTGCCGCCAGCATAAGCAGTGGTGGTCTCAGCCGTGCCGTAGGTGATAGTGGTCGCGCTAGCAGCACTGGCCAGCAATCCGAGGATCGCGGCAGTGACGAGCGGCCGGGTGGCAGGGTACAGGGTTGTCAGCTTGATTAACTCTCTCGCATTCATCTTCGTGGCTAAGAAATTTTAGATTTAGAGTGGCGGGACATTGAACTAGCGTTTTTTAGGGCACCTAACACGCCCCGCGCAAACAAAAAATCCAAAAAGCCGTGGAAATTTTGGCAGCCACAGGCGGTCGTTTTTTTTTGACAGGCCCAAGCGCGCTCTTCATCACTGGCCCGCCGACAAGCTGAAGCCTGTCCTGCAACCGCGGCATGACTGACTATCAATACTCACGCGATGATTGGCCGCCGGGCCGAGTGCTCGTCCAGTCGGCCACCTACAATGAGTGCGAGAACATCGAGCTACTCATCGACGCGGTGCTGGCCTCCTCGCCCGAGCTGCAACTGCTCATCATCGACGACGATTCGCCGGATGGCACCGGGCAGATCGCGCTCGAGCGGGCGGCGCGAGAGCCGCGACTGCACGTCCTGAGCCGGCGCGGGCGACGTGGGCTGGGCAGCGCGATTCTCGATGGCTTCCAACTGGCCCGCCGCCGCGGCTTTGCGGTGAGTCTGAACCTGGATGCAGACTTCAGCCACGATCCGACCGATATCCCGCGGCTGCTCGCCGCTCTCGATCCCGTGGGCGGCCCTGCTCATGACATCGCGATCGGCTCGCGGCGCGTGCCAGGCGGCCGGACCGTCGGCTGGCCACTGTCGCGCCACATCGCGAGCTGGCTCGTCTGTGCGTTTACCCGCTGGGTCCTCGGGGTGCCGGTCCAGGATTCGTCGGGCGGGTTTCGCGCGGTGCGGCTTTCAGTCCTCGACCGGATCGACCTCGGCGACTTCGCCCAGGGCTACGCCTTTCAGGAGGATTTCCTCTGGCGCGTCCACCGCGCGGGTGGCTCCGTCGTCGAGATCCCGATCACTTTCACCGACCGCATCCGCGGCACCACCAAGGCCGACTTTGCCGAGAGCAAACGCAGCATCGGCGAACTGCTGCACCTCGCACGCATCACTTGGCTGGGCCACTAGCACCGCCACGCGCCGGACTTGCCTTGGCCGGACTTGCCTTGGCCGGACTTGCCTTGGCTGGACTCGGCTTTACCGGCACGGATGCTGGATCCGGCTTGGGCGGAACCGCAGTTGAATCTGGTTTTGGTGGCGCTGCTGAGTCCGGCTTGGGCGGCGGAGTGTTCGCCGCAGGATCGGGCTTCCCACCCAAGGCCACAGCCAGGTTGACGCTGGCATCCTTCAGATCCGGTGCCAGCCCGAGTGCCCGCCGGAACTGGACGATCGCCTCCTCCTTCTTGCCTTGTTTGTAAAGGGCAGTTCCGTAGTTATTGATCATCGCTGAGTTGTTTGGCTCCTTGTCGAGAAGCTCCTTGTATTTGTCCCCCGCCTCGGCGAAGCGGCCAGCAACCACCAGCGCATCGGCCTCATTCTTGTCGAGTGGCGCGGCCGGCGGCGGGGCATTCACCGATGAATTCGGTTTCTCGCCCATGGCCAGGGCCAGATTCTCGCGGGCATCCTTCAGATCCGGCGCGAGCTCGAGCGCCCGCTGGAGCTGATCGATCGCCTCCTTCAGCTTGCCCTGTTTGTAGAGGGCGATTCCGTAATTACTGATCAGCGTCGGGTTGTTAGGCTCCTTGTCGAGGAGTTCCTTGGATTCGTCAGCCAAGGCCACGGCCAGACTCTCGCGGGCGTCCTTCAGGTCCGGCGCGATCTCAAGCGCGCGGCGGAACTGGGCGATCGCCTCTTCCCTCTTATTCCCCTGCTTGTAGAGGGCGACACCGTAGTTATTGATCATGCTCGGGTTGCTGGGATCCTTATCCACGACCTCCTTGAATTTGTTGGCCGCCTCGACATAGCGGCCCGCCGTCGTCAGCGCGTTGGCCAGATTCACGTGGAAGGTCGGCACCTGTGGCGTCAGTCGGCAGGCTTCGGCGAAATGATCGATCGAGGCGTCCATCTCGCGTCTGGCGCTTACTCCATCGCCCCGCTGGTCGGACATCCGGGCCTTTTCGCGGTAGACGGTGCCGAGGTTGTTGTGGGTCTCGCCCAAGTCGGGCCGCAGCTCCGTCGCCCGGGTGAAGTGGTGGAAGGCCCCGAGGTTTTCGACCCGGCTGGCCGGCCCGCTGTTTTCGAATTGGCCACGGCTAGACTTTCTGGCCCCGAGACGGTTGTGGGCCTGCCAAGCGTTATCGTTGTAGGTGAGCGTGTGGGTCCAGAGCGCGTCCTCATTGACCCAGCAGGCGGCGTATTTGAAGGACAGGAATGTCAGAGCCGCGATCATCATCGCCGAGCCGGCGACGATCACGGGCTGCTCATCGTCCGCGGCCCGCTCGTACCAGCGGCCGATGCCAGCGGCCACCCAGCCGATGAGGCAGATCATCGGCAGGTAAATGAAATGATCCGCCGCCCACGTGATCCGCATGTAGGAGATGGTAATGAAACCGAGAATCGGCGCCACCATCAGCAGGAACGAGCCGAACGCAAAGATCGCGTGGCGGCCCCAGCCGGCACGCTTCCACCAAAACCATCCGCCCGCCGCGGCGATGAGCGGCCACGGCAGAAACTGCCAGAGCTTCGGCGGGTCAACGTCCCACCTTTCATAAATCGGCAGCAGATGGACGGGCCAGACGAGCAGTTTCAAATACCACAAAACCGACATCCCAGAGCTAGCCAGCCGCGAGGCGAAGCCGCCGACGAGGATCGGCTCGTCGCCAATGGCGCGCCCGTGCTGGTAGTGGATCGTGATCAGGCCCAGCACCAGCGAAATCAGGAAAAAGGGACTGGCACGGACCAGGTCCCGCCCAGTCACGGAGCCCCGCTTCCACCAGACGTAAAACAAGATCAAAATGGGCAACATCACCACCGAAGTCTTCGCGAACATCGCCAGCAAAAAGAACAAGAGGGCGAGCAAGTAGCGCCGCGCGACCCGCGGCGAATCCAGCGCCTCGCCCGCCGCCATCAAGTCGTCGAAGTGCACATACTGGATCGCCGCGAACAGGAACAGTGGCAGCGAGAGCGTATTCTTCAGCTCCGACACCCACGCCACCGACTCGACACAGACCGGATGGACCGCGAAGATCAGCGCCCCCAGCCAGGCACCGGGCATCTTCATGACTGCAAACAACCGCCACAGAGCCAACGCGCCGGTGAGGTGTAGCAACACCGAGACCACGTGAAAACCGAGCGGCCACGCCACCGCCGGCCCGCCGGGCTGCACCGGCCCGCCGTCCCGTGGATCCACCGAAAAGAATGACCACTGGGCCCACAGCGCCGTGTAGCTCAGCGGGAAATAATCGGGACCGTCCGGATTGAGCCAGAGTTTCTCCAAAGTCGCAAGATGGGCTGGCGGCGCGGCTGGGTCGTTTGTCAGCCGATGCTGGACGGTGGAGTTGGCCGTGAGCAGCACGTCATCGTCCCACAGCCAGTCGGACTGAAACGTCGGATTGCAAACCGGCGAGTAAATCCACAGCACCGCCAGCGCGAGGATGGCCAAGCGCGGGAGTATGTCCTGCCAACTGCGGCCCGCCGAAGCGGGAACGCCACCTGTGATAGTAGGATCTACAGACACATCCGCACCGTTCGGATCCGGCGGGGGGAGATCGTTGCTGCGTGGGGTCGTCATAGCGGCGGTTCTGGGCACAGGCAGCGGTGGGTGCTTGGCTCGGCCAAATTCATTCGCCGACAAGCAATACTTTATCCCCTGCCGTGCCCAGAATAATTTTGGTTGGACTCGATCGCAGCCGTGCCAGGCACCATCAGACAGCCGTGAAAATGCCTCGACTCTGCCACGCCGGATGGCATTTTCACGCCACCCCCCAGCCCCACAGCGCCGCCGCCCAAATCCGCCACACACCGCTCATGACCCCAAACCCGCAGCCGCGCCGCGGCATCGTCCTCGCTGGCGGCACTGGCTCCCGGCTCCACCCGCTCACGCTAGCCGTCAGCAAGCAGCTCATGCCGGTTTACGACAAACCGATGATCTACTACCCCATCTCCGTGCTGATGTTAGCCGGCATCCGGGAGATTCTGATCATTACCACCCCCCACGATTTACCCAGCTTCCAGAGCCTGCTGGGTGACGGCTCGCAATTCGGCATCCAGCTTTCCTACGCGGTGCAACCCAGCCCTGACGGGCTGGCCCAGGCGTTTCTCATCGGCGCAGACTTTTTAGCAGGAGCGCCTGCCGCCTTGGTGCTGGGCGACAATCTATTTTACGGCCACGAATTCCCCCTCACCCTGGCCAAAGCCGCCATGGATCTGGAGAATTCCACCGTTTTCGGCTACGAAGTGGTGGACCCCAAACCCTATGGCGTCGTCGAGTTCGATGCCGCCGGCCGGGCGATATCCATGGAAGAAAAACCCGCCCACCCCAAAAGCAACTACGCCGTCACGGGGCTCTATTTTTACAGCGCGGACGTGGTCGAGCAGGCGCGCGCCCTCAAACCCTCGGCCCGCGGCGAGCTGGAAATCACCTGCCTCAACCGTCGCTACCTCGATACCGGCCGCCTCAAAGTCGAAAAACTCGGCCGCGGCACCGTCTGGCTCGACACCGGCACCCATGATTCGCTCATCGAAGCGGGCGAATTTGTCCGTATCATCCAGCAACGCCAAGGGCTGCGCATCGCCTGCCTGGAGGAAATCGGGTTCGAGCGCGGCTACCTCGACGCCGCCGGCTATGAAAAATCCATCCAGCGCCTCGGCAACTCCAGCTACGGCAACTACCTGCGCGAGGTCCTCAAACGCAACCCGTAAGCCCGCGCCCTGCCATCAAACGCCCTCAACAGAGCGCCCCAGCGTCGAGACGGTAAAACGACATCCGTTGAGATCCCAACGGCTTGCGTAAGCGTTCTCATCGCTTGGAAAAGCTTTCTCACCGCTTGGATAAGCTTTCTCACCGCTTGGATAAGCTTTCTCACC